>NZ_JBVJRT010000001.1:649678-691376 GCF_055607425.1 Lentzea sp. NPDC037011
GGCTACTGCAGACGGAGCGGTACGCCGATGCCCTCTACCGAGCCCATGGTGTCGCCACCGAAGAACGAATCCCGGCGCTGGTGCAGGCCCGAATAGATCGCCAGGCGGTGCTGCGTCGACACAATCGGCCGGATTGCTTGTTCTACATCCATGAGCTGGCGCTGCGGCAGCAGGTCGGCAACGCCGAGATCATGGAGGACCAGTACCTCCAGCTGCTGTTCAACGCGCGCATTGTGCGAATAGTCCCCGCGAACGTGCTCATCAACTCGGCGGGTGTCCGGCTGTGGGAGTACGAGAAGGCGTTGCCGGTCGTCTACAGCGAATCCGACCTCACGCACGTGTTCGTGCAGGACCCCGGGGCGATCGCGCGCACCAGGTTGATCTTCAACCGCTTGGCCGAGGTCGCCTTGGATGAGGAACAATCGCGGAGCAAGCTGGCGGAGTACGTCGGCTCACCGCGAGAGGACCTCCACGATGCAGGACCGCGCCTGGCGTAAGAGCAGCTACAGCAACGGGACGCCGGAGGGTGATTGCGTCGAGGTGTCGCTGACCCGGGACGTGCTCGTCCGCGACACCAAGAACACGGCCGGTGAGGTGCTGACCTTCAGCACCTCTGCCTGGCACGCGTTCCTGGAAGAGCTCTAAAGCCCTTCCAGCGCCTCCCGCATGGGGCGCATCTTGGCGTGCGCCTCCTGCACCTCGCTGTCGGGGTCGGAGTCCGCGACGAGCCCGCAGCCGGCGAACAGGCGTGCCGTCGACCCGTTGATCTGCGCGCACCGCAGGGCGATGCCGAGCTCGCCGTCGCCGTTGCCGTCGATCCACCCGACCGGTCCGGCGTAGCGCCCGCGGTCCATGCCCTCCAGCTGCGCGATCAGCCGGGTCGCGTCCAGCCGCGGTGTTCCGCCGACGGCCGCCGTGGGGTGCACGGCCTCACCGAGGTGCAGCAGGGACGCGGACGACGACAGCGTGCCGATGACGTCGCTGGACAGGTGCGAGACGTTCGGCAGGCGCAGGACCGACGGGCCGTCGACGGACATGGTCGAGCAGAAGGGGCGCAACGTCTCCGCGAGAGAGGTGATCGCGTACTCGTGCTCTTCGAGGTTCTTCTCGGACGACATCAACGCCGCCGCGAGCTCTTCGTCGCTGATGCCGTCGTGCGGCCACGTCGTACCCGCCAGCACGCGTGAGTCGACCACGGAGCCGGTGCGCCGCAGCAGCAGTTCGGGTGTGGCGCCCACGAGACCGTCGACCGCGTAGGCCCAGCACTCGGGGTAGCGCCGTGCGAGGCCTTGGAGCACGAAGCGCTGGTCGAGCCGTTTGTCGGTCACGGCCAGGAGGTCGTGGGCGAGCACGACCTTGCCGAGCTCGCCGTCGCGCATGCGGGCGACGGCCTCGCGTACGGCCTCGCGGTACTGCGTGACGGGCAGCTGGCCGTTGGCGTAACGGACCGCCGAAGGGCGCGAGAGAGGGGTTTTGCGGGGGATCGAGTCGGCGGTGCCGATGGTGGTGACCCACTCCACACCGTTGCGCCTGCCGACGACGACCTCGGGGACGATCAGCACCGAGTCGCCGGGCTCGTCGGCGAACGCCATCGAGATGAACGCGACGGGGCCGCTGCCGGGAACGCCCAGCTCGTCGTCCACGTCGAGGTGGCTGACGAACTCGCGCCACCACGCGTCGGCGCGGGCGAACCGGTCCGGACCGCTCACCTCCAGGCGCGCGGCCTCGCCCCACCCGACCAGTCCGGAGCCGTCGCGCACCCACGCGAGGGCCTGCTCCGGGTTCGGCAGCAGTCCGAGCAGGTCACCGGCCCTGTCCCGCCTCGACCGGACGCGGATCCGCTGCCGTGCTCGTGATGTGGGTGCTGATGTCACGCCTCGACTGTATGGACCTGAACCTGAAAGCGTGGCACTCACCCGGCTCTAGACTTCTCAGTTGTGGTGGAGGACGCAGTGACCAAGCCGCCGCTCGGCGTACGCGTCCGCCGTGCGGTCAGCCGTGCTTTGTTCATCGTCGGTGGTGTGGTCACGCTGATCTGCGTGCTGCTCCCTCTCGCGTGTTGGCGCGACGATGTTGCCATCGAGAAGCGCACGGGTGAAGCGGTCGCACAGGTGGATTCGGTGGCATTCAACAGAACCGTTGTGCGCTACGCCACACCGGACGGGCGGGTGATCATCCCGGCGCAGGGGGTGCTCTACCCGGACGGCCTGAACGTGGGCGACAACGTGCGGGTCCAGTACGACAGGGCGAACCCGGAGCTCGTGCGCGTGGCCGGCCGGACGGCGGTGCTGTCCCTGCTGCCCGTCGGCACGTTCCTCGCGGCCGTCTGGATCGTCATCGCGGCCGTTGTGACAGTTCTACGCAGATTCGGCACTCAGGTGTAACATCGGTGCATGGCGGATGACCTGGAGCTGCGCTTCGAGCGCACCGTGCAGGCCGACGCGCGCATCGAGCCGCGTGACTGGATGCCCGACGGCTACCGCAAGACGTTGATCAGGCAGATCGCCCAGCACGCGCACTCCGAGATCATCGGGATGCAGCCGGAGGGCAACTGGATCTCCCGCGCGCCCTCGCTGCGGCGCAAGGCGATCCTGCTGGCCAAGGTGCAGGACGAGGCAGGCCACGGCCTGTACCTGTACTCGGCGACCGAGACGCTGGGCGCCGACCGCGAGGACCTGACGACCAAGCTCGTCGAGGGCCGCCAGAAGTACTCCTCGATCTTCAACTACCCGACGCTCACCTTCGCGGACGTCGGCGTCATCGGCTGGCTGGTCGACGGCGCCGCGATCTGCAACCAGGTGCCGTTGTGCCGCACGTCCTACGGGCCGTATGCGCGCGCGATGATCCGCATCTGCAAGGAGGAGTCGTTCCACCAGCGCCAGGGCTACGAGCTGCTCATGACGATGATGCGCGGTACGCAGCAGCAGCGGGACATGGTGCAGGACTCCGTGAACCGCTGGTGGTGGCCGGCGCTGATGATGTTCGGCCCGCCGGACGCGGAGTCCACGAACACCGAGCAGTCGATGGCGTGGCGGATCAAGCGCGACACCAACGACGAGCTGCGGCAGAAGTTCGTGAACATGAGCGTGCCGCAGGCCGAGGCGCTCGGCGTCACGTTCCCCGACCCCGAGCTCAGGTGGAACCCCGAGCGCGGGCAGTACGACTTCGGTGCGCCCGACTGGGACGAGTTCTGGCAGGTCGTGAAGGGCGGCGGTGTCTGCAACGAGCAGCGCATCGCCCACCGGCGCAAGGCGCACGAGGACGGCTCGTGGGTCCGCGAGGCCGCTGCCGCGCACGCCGCGAAGCACGCCGTTGCGAAGGAAGGTGCCGCGTGAGCACGTCTTGGCCGCTGTGGGAAGTGTTCGTGCGGGGCAAGCGCGGCCTGAACCACGTGCACGTCGGTTCGCTGCACGCGCCGGACGCGGAGATGGCGCTGCGCAACGCCCGTGACGTCTACACGCGCCGCAACGAGGGCGTGTCGATCTGGGTGGTGCCCGCGGCGTCCATCACGGCCTCCTCGCCGGACGAGAAGGACCCGTTCTTCGCGCCGTCGGGCGACAAGGTCTACCGGCACCCGACGTTCTACGCGATCCCAGAGGACGTGCCGCACCTATGAGCTTCGACAACGCGTACGAGTCGCTGCTGGGCCACGAGGACGCGCACTGGGCGTTCGGGACGGGCTTCTCCGACGCGCTGGTCGGCGTGAACCGCGAGTTCGCCGCCGGTGTCGACCGCGAGGCGCTCGCCGCGTACTGCCTGATGCTCGGCGACGACGCGCTGATCATGTCCCAGCGGCTCGCGGAGTGGTGCTCGCGCGCACCCGAGCTGGAAGAGGACATCGCGCTCGCCAACATCGCACTGGACCTGCTCGGCCAGGCCAGGATGCTGCTCACGCGCGCCGGCGAGGTGCTCGGCAGGTCCGAGGACGACCTCGCCTACCTGCGCGACGAGCGCGAGTTCCGCAACGTGCACCTGGCCGAGATCGACTGCGGTCCCGGCCCCGGCGGCGACTTCGGCACCACGATCGCGCGGCTGCTGGTGTTCTCGTCGTGGCGCCTCGCGCTGTTCTCCCGCCTGCGCGGCTCCGCTGACCCGGTGCTGGCCGCCGTGGCCGAGAAGGGCCTGAAGGAGCTGGCGTACCACCGCGACCACGCCGCCCAGTGGACCGTCCGCCTCGGCGACGGCACCGACGAGTCGCACCGCCGCATGCAGGCGGGCCTGGACCGCGTGTGGCCGTTCGTGGACGAGCTGTTCGCCACGCACGCCGTCGAAGCGCGCCTGGAGGGCGTCGCGGTCGACCCGGCGTCGCTGCGGTCCGAAGTGGACGGTGTGTTCGAGGCCGTGTTCTCCGCCGCCGGGCTGGTGCGCCCCGAGGACCGGCGGGCCGCGCGGGTCGCGGGCATGGCCGGTCGCGACGGCGTGCACACCGAGGCCATGGGCTACCTGCTGGCCGAGATGCAGCACCTGCACCGCTCGCTGCCGGGAGCCGTGTGGTGAGCACGGCACTGGAGATCGCGTCGGCCGTGCGGGACCCGGAGCTGCCGGTCCTCACGCTGGCGGACCTCGGCGTGCTGCGCGACGTGTCCGAAGAGGACGGACGCGTCGTCGTCACCATCACCCCGACCTACTCCGGCTGCCCCGCGATCGACGAGATGGGCGCGGACCTGCGCCGTTCGCTGCTGTCGGCGGGGTTCGAGGAGGTCGAGGTGCGGCTGTCGCTGTCCCCGGCGTGGACGACGGACTGGATCAGCTCGGAGGGCCGGTCGAAGCTGGCCGCCGCGGGGATCGCGCCGCCGTCGCGGATCGGCCCCGCCCTGGCCGGCCCGGTACCGCTGAACCTGGTGCCGCCGTCGCGCCAGGTGCCGTGCCCGCAGTGCGGTTCCCCGAACACGGCGGAGATCTCCCGCTTCGGTTCGACCGCGTGCAAGGCGCTGCGCCGCTGCAACGCCTGCTCCGAGCCCTTCGAGCACGTCAAGGAGATCTGAGTGGTCCGCCGCGCTGCCTTCCACAAGCTGACGGTCGCCCGCGTCGACCGCCTCTGCGACGACGCCGCAGCCGTGACGTTCGACGTGCCCGCCGACCTCGCCGACGAGTTCGCCTTCTCGGCCGGCCAGTACCTGACCCTGCGCCAGGGCGACGAACGCCGTTCGTACTCGATCTGCGCGCCGGCGGGGTCTCCTCCGCGCATCGGCGTCCGCCGCGTCGACGGCGGCACCTTCTCCTCGTGGCTCGTCGACCGGCTGGCCGTCGGTGACGTCGTCGAGGTCCTGCCACCCCTGGGCAAGTTCACGCCGTCGGGCTCGGGCGTGCACCACGGCTTCGTGGTCGCCGGCTCGGGCATCACCCCGGCCCTGTCGATCGCCGCGACCGTGCTCGCCACGGGCGCCCGCGTGACGCTGCTGTACGGCAACCGCCGCACCGACACCGTGATGTTCGCCGACGAGCTGGCCGACCTGAAGGACCGCTACCCGGCCACCCTCCAGCTCGTCCACGTCCTGTCCCGCGAACCCCGCGACGTGGAGCTGTTCTCCGGCCGCCTGGACGCGGCGAAGCTCTCCGCGCTGTTCTCCACGGTCGTCCCGTTCGACGGCATCGACGAGTGGTGGCTCTGCGGCCCGTACGAGATGGTCCAGGACGCGACCTCCGTGCTGCGCTCCCGCGGCGTGCCCCCCGACCGCGTGCACCACGAACTGTTCTACGTGGACGAACCCCCACCCCCACCGCGCCGGGCGGAAGCCGTGGTGGAGTCCGCCTCCGCCGTGACCGTGGTGCTGGACGGCAAGTCCACCACCCTCCCGCTCCCCGCCGACGAACCGATCCTCGACGCCGCACAACGCGTCCGCGCCGACCTGCCGTTCGCGTGCAAGGGCGGCGTCTGCGGCACCTGCCGCGCGCTCGTGACGGACGGCACGGTCGAGATGCGCCGCAACTACGCGCTCGACGAGTCCGAGGTGGCGGCCGGGTTCGTGCTGACGTGTCAGGCGTTGCCGACGAGTGAGCGCGTGACGGTCGACTTCGACGCCTGAATGGATCAGTGCATTACTCCTTTGAGACCATATGTTCCATGTGGCATGGATTTTTCGACGAGTCTCGTCGAGGCACGACCTACCTGGTTGCGGTGACGCTCGTGCGTTCCCGTGATCTCGACTCGATGCGCTCGGTCATGCGCGGGCTCGTGAAGCAGGGACAGCGACGGGTGCACTTCAACATCGAGGGCGATCGCAGGCGGAAGGACGTGCTCACGAAGATCAGCGCGCTCGGTGTGCGCGCTCACCTCTGGGCCTGCAAGCACAACAACGACTCGAAGGCCCGCTCCGCCTGTCTCTTCGACATGGTCCCGCGGCTGGTCGACCTCGACGTCTCGCGGTTGGTGCTGGAGAGCTGTCAGCACCAAGACGCAGCCGATCGCAAAGTGCTCGCTGCCGGGGCGCGCAAGTTCGGAGCTTCGTTCACGTACGAGCACCTGAGGCCCGCGGAAGACCCATTGCTCTGGATCAGCGACGCTGTCGCGTGGTCCTACGGAGCCGGCGGCGACTGGCGGCGGCGAGTCGCGGACCTCGTCGACGGCGTCTGCGCGGTGAACGTCCCCTAGACAGCGCGAAACCCGGCAACCCGTCGTCCGGCGGGTGAACCGGGTCCACTTCCGGTTCCTACTGGAACCGACAAGAAGAACTGTAGCACTGATAGTGCGCGACCAGTAACTCCAGCTTGCCGACGCACGAGCGCCGAACATGGCACGATCGACGGTCATGGGGGTCGTGATCCGCTCAACGCTCGGCGGTGCCGCAATCGGCGCCGCGGTCGTGGGCGCCTTCGTCACGATCATCGACCTGTCGATCCCGTCGCCGTCGCAGTCCTCGACCTCGCTGTTCGTCCGGTTCCTGGCGATCCTCTTCTTCGCCGTGGTCTTCGGCGCGTTGCCGGGCGCTCTGATCGGCACCGGCGTCGGCGCCCTCCGCCGTTCGGCGCAGCGCGGGCCGGCCGTGCCACTGCGCCCGATGCACCCGCCGATCGCGCAGCAGCCCTACGACATGTGGTCCGAGCTGGTCGAACGTTGCGCCGAGAGCACGCGCAGGGTCACGGCGGCGGTGCAGACGGTGCCGAACTCACCGGCCAAGGAGTGGCTGCAGCGGATCAGCGGGCAGCTCGCGGGGGAGCTCGACGACGTCCGCGGCATCGCGCAGCTCGGCAGGGCGCTCGGCGCGGTCGACCGGCAGCACCCGGTCTACCAGCGGCTGCTCAGGGCGGCGCACGACTTCCACCAGTTCGAGAACGAGGTGGGCCGGGTCGCGCTGCAGATGTTCGACCACCCGGAGCTCGACGAGGCGCGCACGCATCTCGAGGTCCTCGAGCGGCAGTTGCCTCAGCTCAGTTGACCGTTCAGCGCCGACTGCCACCAGCCGAGGACCTCGTCCGCGGCGTCCGGTGCTGCCACCAGCAGGCCGTCCGCGGGCAGTTGAGCGCCCTCGCCGCGACGGTCCAGCACGACCGCGCCGGACTCCAGGGCCAGCGACACGGCACCGGCGACGTCCCACTCGTGGTAGCCGTGCAGCACGGCGGCGGCGACGTGGCCGAGTGCGACCTGCGCCACGGCCAGACACTTCGACCCCAGCACGCGGACGCCCGTGCCCGCTATCGCGGCCGTGGAGATGAACTCGCCCATGCCGGGCCACGGTCCCGTGCGGGTCATTTCGGTGCACACGACCAGCGAGTCGCCTTGGCGTTCGGCCAGCCGCACCGGGGTGCCGTTGGCACGCATGCCACGGCCGCGGGCGGCAGCGTAGATTTGCGACCTGTACGGATCGGCGACCACACCGACTACCGGGCCCCACCTGTCCACGAGTGCGAGGCTGTAGGCGCACCAGGGCATGCCGGCGGTGTAGTTGGCCGTGCCGTCGACCGGGTCGACCACCCAGCGGAACTCCGAGTCACCCGGGACGTCGTCGTCGGAGTTTTCACAGAAGACCGGAATGGACGGGAACTCAGCGGTGAGCACGCGTCGGGTGTGGCGTTCGAGGGTGCGGTCGGTGTCGGTGACCCAGTCGAACGGTGACTCGTCGGAGTCGGGACGCGCACCACGGCCCGCTGTGGCCATGATGACGTCCGAGGCGTCGTTCGCCAGACGACCGGCCACTTCCATCGCGATGGACACCAGTCCGGGGTCGGCTGGATGCGCGGGACGGGACGACAAGACGGTCATGCTGGCCTAGTCTCACCGCTTCGGGTGACCGGAACACGACCGCCAGATGACCAAACGACGATCACCTGGCCACGACGTGAGGTGTTCTGACCGCGTCAAATTTCGCGTCACGCGGACTTCACACCAGCACTACAAGGTAGGTTCTGTGCGCGTAGCGATCGTGACCGAGAGCTTCCTGCCCCAGGTGAACGGGGTGACCAACTCCGTGCTCCGCGTCCTGGAGCACTTGCGCAGCAGAGGCCACGAGGCCATGGTGGTCGCCCCCGGCGCCGGCGAGGACTCCGTCCACGGCATGCCCGTCATGAGGGTGCCTGCGGTCGACGTGCCGATCGTGACGAGCCTCCCGATCGGCGTCCCCAGCCCCAAGGTGCTGCACGCGCTGGCCGACTTCGAACCGGACGTGGTGCACCTCGCATCACCGTTCGTGCTCGGCGCCTACGGGCTCAGGGCCGCGCGCAAGCTCGACGTGCCGACCGTCGCCGTCTACCAGACCGACGTCGCCGGGTTCGCCGGCAGCTACGGCCTCGGGCTCACCAAGCGCGCCGCGTGGCGGTGGACCAAGCGCCTGCACACGCTCGCCGACCGCACCCTGGCGCCGTCCAGCTCGGCGGTCCAGGCGCTGGAGGAGCACGGCGTGCCGCGCGTGCACCGGTGGGGTCGCGGCGTCGACATCGAGCTGTACCACCCGCGCCCGCGGCAGAACGACCGGCTGACCGTCGGCTACGTCGGCCGCCTCGCGCCGGAGAAGCAGGTCCACCGGCTCAAGGAGATCCACGACATGCCCGGCGTGCAGCTGCGCGTCGTCGGCGACGGACCCTCCCGCGACCAGTTGCAGAAGGACCTGCCGAACGCCGAGTTCCTCGGTTTCCGCACCGGTGAGCCGTTGGCGGAGGCCTACGCGTCGCTGGACGTGTTCGTGCACACCGGACCGCACGAGACCTTCTGCCAGGCCGTCCAGGAGGCGCTCGCCACCGGGCTGCCCGTCCTCGCCCCGAACGCGGGCGGCCCGCGCGACCTGGTTGCGCACGGCCGGACCGGGTACCTGTTCGAGGACGACATCGCGCAGTACGTGGACCTGCTGCGCGACCCGCTGCTGCGCAAGCGGTTCGGCCTTGCCGCACGCAGGTCGGTGCTCTCCCGCACCTGGCCCGCGGTCTGCGACGAGCTGCTGGGCCACTACGCTGCGGTTACCGGACTCACACACCAGGCGGCCGCTTGAGGATCGTTCAGCTAGCCAACTTCTACGGACCGCGGTCGGGCGGACTCCGCACGGCGCTGCACCACCTCGGCGCGGGCTACGTGCAGTCAGGCCACGAGGTCGTCCTCGTCGTGCCCGGCGACCACCGCGCCGACGAGGTGCTCGAGAACGGTGTGCGGCGCATCACGCTGCCGGCCGTGAAGATCCCGTACACCGGCGGCTACCGCGTCGTGGACCCGTGGCGGGTCAAGGCGCTGATGGAGCAGGTCGGACCGGACCGGCTGGAGGTCTCCGACCGCCTGACGTTGCGCGGCATGGGCGCGTGGGCCGGCGCACGGGGCATCCCGAACGTCGTGATCTCCCACGAACGCCTCGACCGGCTGCTGCAGTTCGTGCTGCCGGAGGGCCCCGCCGTGAAGGGCGCCGACTGGGCGAACGCCCGCATGGCCGCCTCGTACGACACCGTCGTGTGCACGACCGGGTTCGCCCGCGAGGAGTTCGACCGGATCGGCGCCACGAACGTGACGCAGGTGCCGCTCGGCGTCGACCTCGCGACGTTCACCCCGGAGCGGCACTCGGCCGACCTGCGGCGAGACCTGTTGCGCGGCAAGGAGAACCTGCTGATCCACTGTGGCCGGTTGTCGCCGGAGAAGCACGTGGAACGCTCCGTCGACACGCTCGCCGAACTGCACGAGCAGGGCCACTCCGCACACCTCGTGATCGCCGGCGACGGCCCGCGCAGGGCCGCGCTGGAGAAGCGCGCGGCGGGCCTGCCGGTGACGTTCCTGGGCTTCGTGAAGTCCCGGTCGGAGGTCGCCTCGCTGCTCGCCTCCGCGGACCTGTCGCTGGCGCCGGGCCCGCACGAGACGTTCGGCCTCGCGGCACTGGAGGCCCTCGCCAGCGGCACGCCCGTCGTGGTGAGCAGGAGCAGCGCGCTGAAGGAGATCGTGCAGCCGTCGTGCGGCGCCGCCGTCGACGACCACGCGCACGCCTTCGCCTCGGCCGCCGAACGCCTGCTGGCCTCCGGCTCGCGGGAGGCCGCGCGCGCCCGTGCCGAGCAGTACCCGTGGCAGGCGGCGGTGGACGGCATGCTGACCGCTCTGCGGGTGCCGTAGGACGTCCTCAGCGGTTCTGACCTAGGCTCTTGGCATGTCGCGAGCAGGTTTGGACAAGAACCCCCGCGAGGTCGCCGAGATGTTCGACGGCGTTGCCAAGGGCTACGACCGCACGAACTCGGTCATGACGCTGGGCTTCGACCGCCGCTGGCGGGAGTGGAGCCGGCGCGTGCTCGACGCCCGCTCCGGCGAGAAGGTCCTCGACCTCGCCGCGGGCACCGCCGTGTCCACGGTCGAGTACGCCGCCTCCGGCGCCTGGTGCGTCGCCGCGGACTTCTCCGTCGGCATGCTCGCCTCCGGCGCCCACCGCCGCGTCCCGAAGGTCGCCGCCGACGCCCTGCGCCTGCCGTTCAGGGACAACTCCTTCGACGCCGTGACGGTGTCCTTCGGCATCCGCAACTTCAACGACACCGTGGTGGCGCTGCAGGAAATGGCCCGCGTCACCAAGCCCGGCGGCCGCATGGTGATCTGCGAGGTCTCCACCCCGGTGTGGAAGCCGTTCCGGTTCGTCTACATGCGCTACCTGCTGAAGCTGCTGCCGCTGATCGCCCGCTTCGTGTCCTCGAACCCGGCGGCCTACTCCTACCTGTCGGAGTCGATGGCCGCGTGGCCGGACCAGCGGTCGCTGGCGGAGCTGATCTCGAAGGCCGGGTGGGAGGACGTCGCCTGGTTCAACCTGACCGGCGGCATGGTGGCCCTGCACCGCGCCACAAAACCGAAGCCCAAGCCGGAGTCCGTGCCGGCGTCCGAGCCGGAACCGGGCCCTGAGCCCACGCTGGACCCCGCACCCGAGCAGCAGACCTGACCACCTGACCGCCCGCCCCACCCCCCACCCCCCACCCCGCCCCCCGCGCTCCCGCCCCCTGCTTTTGTCGCACGCGGGGCCCTTTCGTTCTCTCCTGGAGTACGAAAGCTCCCCGCGTGCACTCAGACCGGCCGCCACAACGTCGCCGAGACGCGAGGTCTCGGGCGCTGTGCCGCGGCTTGGTAGGCGCCGCGCAACTCGTTGATGACAGCCGCCGGGTCCTTCTTCAGCCGCGACGGAACCGTGTGGACGGTCATCACGCCGTTGGCCAGCAGAGCGGAGTGCTGCGCCATCGTCCGTGCGTAGTCATCCGGCGCCAGGTGGAACTCCAGCGAGTCGATCTGCCATGCGAGTCCGACCTCGTCCCACCAGCCGTCCACGACGGCAAGCTGCTCGCCTGACACGGATCTGATCAGCACGTTCCACTGAGGTGGCGGCAGCGAGGAACGATGGACCAACGATCGTGACCACGCTTCAGCCGCCGAACGAACACCGTCGCTGACCTCCGCCAACACGCGCCTTGGCAGCCAGGTGCCGCCCAGTCGCTGGTCTTTCAGCTCCTCGGCGATCGCTTCCGGTGAACAGAGCCGCCTCTGCACCGCGTCCGCGATGAACGCGCGCACCACGTCCAGACCGCTCTCCTTGCGGGCCGCGTCGATGAGGGCTCGAGCGAGCGTCACAACGGGAAAACCGTCGATGATCACGCCGTCCCACGGCCGGTTGGTCCGTTCGACGAGCATGGCGCCTTGGCTCGTCACACGGCGGCCGTGGGGGACGAGGACGTGGACGCGTGGATCTGCCGGCAATCGACGTACCCCGTGCCTGCGGGCGGCTTCGACGCCGGTCAAGAACGTCAGCGGTCCAGCCCGCAGCAACGCGCCCCTGACGAGCTGCCGTCTGCTCGGTGTTCCACCGCTGAGCAGGTAGACGCCCAGGAACAGCCGCGTCCACCCGCCTCCTGGCCTGCACTTCTTGGCCAGCGTGTTGCTGCTGAACCCGAGTGCGAGCAGGTGCCTGCGAACAGCCACGCCGTCCTCGAAGGCGTCGGCGAGCAGGCCGTAGTCGATCGATCTGGTCTTCATCACTCGATCAATCATCAACACATGTCGGCCAGGAGCAACCAGCCCTTGATCGACATGTGGACAACTCGCGATCTTCAGGTGCACGCGGGGAGCTTTCGTACTCTTCTGGTGCACGAGAGGGCCCCGCGTGCGGTGAAGCGGGGCGGGCGGGAGGCGTGGGGTCTCAGGGAGTGGCGGTTAGAGTCGCGAGGGAGTCACGAGCGAGCGTGTAGGGAGTCTGGATGAGCAGGCGCGGGATCAACGAGGACGCCGACGTCATCGTGGTGGGGGCGGGACCGGCGGGCTCGACCGCGGCGACCTACCTGGCCCGCGCGGGCCTCGACGTCCTCCTGCTGGAGAAGAGCTCGTTCCCGCGCGAGAAGGTCTGCGGTGACGGGCTGACGCCGCGGGGTGTCAAGCAGCTGATCGACCTCGGCATCGACACGAGGGAGAGCAACGGCTGGCTGCACAACAAGGGGCTGCGGGTCGTCGGCGGCGGCGTCACGATGGAGCTGGACTGGCCGGAGCTGGCCACGTTCCCCAACTACGGCGTCGTGCGGCCGCGCATGGACTTCGACGAGATGCTCGCGAACGCGGCGAAGGCGGCCGGCGCGCGCATGCACGAGAACACCACGGTCACCAAGGCGATCGTCGAGAACGGGCGCGTGGTCGGCGTCGAGGCCAAGCAGGGGCCGGAGAAGAACCCGGTCACCTACCGGGCGCCGATCGTCGTCGGGTGTGACGGTGTGTCAGCGCGGCTGGCCCTCAGCGTCGGCCTGCAGAAGGACGACGACAAGCCCATGGGCGTCGCGGTGCGGAGGTATTACGCCAGCCCGCGCACCAAGGACGACTACCTGGAGTCGCACCTGGAGCTGTGGGCGCCGGACGGGCAGCTGCTGCCCGGTTACGGCTGGATCTTCGGCATGGGCGACGGCAGCGTGAACGTCGGTCTGGGCATCCTCAGCACGTCGAAGGCCTACGGCACCACGGACTACCGCCAGCTCCTGCGCTCCTGGCTCGACGGCACCCCCGAGGAGTGGGGCTTCCGCGAGGAGAACGCGACGAGCCGCATCGGCGGCGCCGCGCTCCCGATGGGGCTCAACCGCAAGCCGCACTACTCGAAGGGGCTCGTGCTCGTCGGGGACGCCGGCGGCATGGTCAACCCGTTCAACGGCGAGGGCATCGGCTACGCCATGGAGTCGGCCAAGATCGCGTCCGAGAGCATCGTCCAGGCCCTCGCGCGCACCGGTGTCAACCGTGAACACGCGCTGTACGGCTACCCGGTGCGGATCGAGCAGGCGCTCGGCAGCTACTACCGGCTCGGGAACGTCTTCTCGAAGCTCATCGGCAACCCGGCGGTCATGCGGACCGCAACGAAGTACGGAATGCCGC
Organism: Lentzea sp. NPDC037011; assembly: GCF_055607425.1. Lineage (NCBI taxonomy): Bacteria > Bacillati > Actinomycetota > Actinomycetes > Pseudonocardiales > Pseudonocardiaceae > Lentzea > Lentzea sp. NPDC037011. Next base: position 663,450 of record NZ_JBVJRT010000001.1, read on the forward strand.
GAAAGCGCCTGATGAAACTCGTGCTCAAGCTGCTCGCGGGGCTCTACGACCCCAAGGACGGCGACGCAATGGACAAGCTCATCGTGGCCGCCACGAAGCTCGCGCCGACGGCGTAAATTACTCCGAATAGGTGACGGCACCGGCTCTTTTCGAGCCGGTGCCGTTTCGTTTGTGTCCACCAGGTTAAACGGCCAGGTCAGACCCTGTGACCCAGGTCATTTACAGGCGTTCTACACTGGCGAGCGAGCTTGTGAATCACTTCACAACAGTGTGATCAGGCTTGTGAACTGTTTCACAAGCGTTTGTTAGGTTCGCCTAACAAACGAGTGGCAGAAGTACACCCTTAGGGTGCGCCTCGACACGCGAGGAAAGGACGACGGAGAGTGCTGGACCCTTACCTCCCCCTCGTATTGATGTTCGCGCTCGCCGGGGCGTTCGCGCTCTTCTCGGTGACCGCAGCGCCCTACATCGGACCCCGCCGCTACAACCGGGCCAAGCTCGACGCGTACGAGTGCGGCATCGAGCCGAGCCCGCAGCCGGTGATCGGTGGTGGCCGCATGCCGGTCGCCTACTACCTGACGGCGATGCTCTTCATCTTGTTCGACATCGAAATGGTGTTCCTCTACCCGTTCGCCGTCGCTGCCGACAAGCTCGGCCTGTTCGGGCTGGTGGAGATCGTCCTGTTCGTCGCAACGGTCGGCTTCGCGTACATCTACGTGTGGCGCCGCGGCGGCCTCGACTGGAACTGAGGAAGTCATGGGTCTCGAGGAGAAGCTCCCGAACGGCATCCTGCTGGCCAGCGTGGAGAAGCTGGTCAACTGGACCCGCAAGTCCTCGCTCTGGCCTGCCACCTTCGGCCTGGCCTGCTGCGCCATCGAGATGATGACGACGGGTGGTCCGCGCTACGACCTCGCCCGCTTCGGCATGGAGGTCTTCCGGGCGTCACCGCGCCAGGCCGACCTGATGATCGTCGCGGGCCGGGTCACCAACAAGATGGCGCCGGTGCTGCGGCAGATCTACGACCAGATGCCCGAGCCGCGCTGGGTGCTGGCCATGGGCGTGTGCGCCAGCAGTGGCGGCATGTTCAACAACTACGCGGTGGTGCAGGGCGTCGACCACGTCGTGCCCGTCGACATGTACCTGCCGGGCTGCCCGCCGCGGCCGGAGATGCTGATGGACGCGATCCTCAAGATCCACGCCAAGATCATGGACGAGCCGCTGGGCGCCGTGCGCGCCAAGGCACTCGCCGACTCGGGCTACCGCACCGACCTCATCCCGTCGTCCGAGCGCTTTGCGAGGAAGAAGTGACCGAGCCAGGGGGAGAGCACTCCAGCGTCAACAACCGCGCGGGAGAAGACCTCGAGAAGACCAACGGCGACGAGGCGAAGGCCAAGGCGCCGATCCTCGCCGGCAAGGAGCGCAGGGGCCTCTTCGGCGTCACCGGCTCCGGTGACACCTCCGGCTTCGGCGGCCTGCGCCTGCCCGCCCACGTGGCCGCTCCGTCCGAGCGCCCGTACGGCGGCTGGTTCGACGAGGTCGCCGACGAGATCCTCGCCGCCGCGAACGAGAAGGGCCTGCCCGCCGACACGGTGCAGCAGGTGTCCGTCGACCGCGGCGAGATCACCTTCTACCTGCGGCCGGAGACGCTGCTGGAGGTCGCGCGGATCTGCCGCGACACCCCGTCGCTGCGCTTCGAGCTCTGCAGCTCGGTGTCCGGTGTGGACTACGGCGCCGGGGTGCCGCAACGCCTGCACTCGGTTACGCACCTCACGTCGATGACGTACCGCCGCCGCATCCGGCTGGAGGTCGCGGTCGACGTCGAGCACCCGCACGTGCCGAGCCTCGTCGAGGTCTACCCGACGGCGGACTGGCAGGAGCGCGAGACCTGGGACATGTTCGGGATCATCTACGACGGTCACCCCGGACTGACCCGAATCCTCATGCCGGACGACTGGGACGGCCACCCGCAGCGCAAGGACTACCCGCTGGGCGGCATCCCGGTCGAGTACAAGGGCGCGGAGATCCCTCCGCCGGACCAGAGGCGGTCCTACTCATGACCGAGCGGCTTTCCGACTTCACCACCGGCACGAACACGAGCGCCACCGGCAGCGACAGCTCCGACGACGTCGACACGAGCCCGAACACCCCCGAGATCGCCGACTCCCGCAAGACCACCGAGGGCACCGTCTACACGGTCACCGGCGGCGACTGGGACGAGGTGCTCGCGGACGCGGTGCACGACGAGCGCATCGTCATGAACCTCGGCCCGCAGCACCCGTCGACGCACGGCGTGCTCCGCCTGGTGCTGGAGCTCGAGGGCGAGACCGTCACCCACGCCCGCAGCGTGATCGGCTACCTGCACACCGGCATCGAGAAGAACCTCGAGTACCGCAACTGGGTGCAGGGCGTCACCTTCATCACGCGCACGGACTACCTGGCGCCGCTGCACCACGAGGCCGCCTACTGCATGAGCGTCGAGAAGCTGCTCGGCGTCACCGTGCCGGACAAGGCGCAGGCCATCCGCGTGCTGCTGATGGAGCTCAACCGGATCAGCTCGCACCTCGTCGCGCTCGCCACCGGCGGCATGGAGCTCGGTGCCCTCACCGGCATGACCTCCGGCTTCCGCGAGCGCGAGGAGGTGCTGCACCTGCTGGAGTTCCTGACCGGTCTGCGGATGAATCACGCGTTCATCCGGCCCGGCGGCCTGGCGCAGGACCTGCCCGACGGCGCGATCGAGAAGATCCGCGACTTCATCAAGCTGATGAACAAGCGCCTTCCCGACTACGACAAGCTGCTCACCGGCCAGCCGATCTGGCGCAACCGGCTCGCGGACGTCGGCTACCTGCCGGTCGACGCGTGCCTCGCGCTCGGCATCACCGGTCCGATCCTGCGCTCCGCGGGCCTCGCCTGGGACCTGCGCAAGGTCGACCCGTACAGCGGCTACGAGAACTACAGCTTCGAGGTGCCGGTCTCCGACCAGGCGGACTGCTTCGCGCGGTACCTGCTGCGGCTGGAGGAGATGCACCAGTCCCTCAAGATCATCAAGCAGGTCGTCGACACGTTGCCGACCGGCCCGGTGATGGTCGAGGACGCGAAGATCGCGTGGCCGGCGCAGCTCACGATCGGCAGCGACGGCATGGGCAACTCGCTCGAGCACGTCCGCAAGATCATGGGCCAGTCCATGGAGTCCCTCATCCACCACTTCAAGCTGGTGACCGAGGGCTTCAAGGTGCCGGCGGGCCAGGTGTACGTGCCGGTCGAGTCGCCGCGCGGCGAGCTCGGCTACCACGTGGTCTCCGACGGCGGCACCCGCCCGATGCGCGTGCACCTGCGCGAGCCCAGCTTCGTGAACCTCCAGTCGATGCCCGCGATGTGCGAGGGCGGCATGGTCGCCGACGTGATCGCGTCCGTCGCCTCGATCGACCCGGTGATGGGTGGTTGCGACCGATGACCCAGGCAGCAGAGAACACCACGTTCGACCAGTCCACCGCGGACAGGGCGCAGGCGATCATCGCCCGCTACCCGCAGGCCCGCAGCGCGCTGCTCCCGATGCTCCATCTCGTGCAGTCGGTGGAGGGCTACGTCTCCCAGGACGGCATCCGGTTCTGCGCCGGGCAGCTCGACCTGACCGAGGCCGAGGTCAGCGCGGTCGCGACGTTCTACACGATGTACAAGCGCCGCCCGTGCGGCGAGCACCTCGTGAGCGTCTGCACCAACACGCTGTGCGCGGCGCTGGGCGGCGACGACATCTACAAGACCCTCAAGGACCACCTCGGCGTGGGCCACGAGGAGACCGCGGGCGAGCCGGGCACGCCGGGCTCGATCACGCTGGAGCACGCCGAGTGCCTCGCCGCGTGCGACCTCGGCCCTGTTCTCCAGGTCAACTACGAGTTCTACGACAACCAGACGCCCGAGAAGGCGCTGGGACTCGTGCAGGCGCTGCAGTCGGGGGAGAAGCCCGCCCCCACCCGCGGCGCCCCGCTCACCGACTTCAAGCAGGCCGAGCTCCAGCTCGCCGGGTTCTTCGAGGGTCGCGACGCCGACCTCGACGGCCCGTCGGCGGCCGCGGAGACGTTGCGCGGCGCCAAGATCGCCCAGGAACGCGGCTGGGACGCGCCGGAGATGCCGTCCAACGCCGAGTTCCCCGCCCTGCCGGAAAAGAAGTAGGGGGCACACGATGGTTGACCCGCTGACTCCCGTTCTCACCAAGCGCTGGACCGAGCCCAGGTCCTGGACGATCGAGACCTACGAGCGCACCGGTGGCTACACCGCGCTGCCCAAGGCGCTCAAGGCCCACCCGGACCAGCTCATCCAGCAGTGCAAGGACTCCGGGCTGCGCGGCCGCGGCGGCGCGGGGTTCCCCACCGGCATGAAGTGGGGCTTCATCCCGCAGGGCGACGGCAAGCCGCACTACCTCGTCATCAACGCCGACGAGGGCGAGCCGGGCACCTGCAAGGACATCCCCACGATGATGGCGGACCCGCACTCGCTGATCGAGGGCGTGATCATCACGTCGTACGCGATCCGCGCGAACTTCGCGGCGATCTACGTCCGCGGCGAGGCCCTGCACTGCATCCGCCGCCTCAACGGGGCCGTGCGCGAGGCGTACGCCAAGGGCTACCTGGGCAAGGACGTCCTCGGCAGCGGGTTCGACCTGGACGTCGTCGTGCACGCCGGCGCCGGCGCGTACATCTGCGGTGAGGAGACCGCGCTGCTCGACTCGCTGGAGGGCCGCCGCGGCCAGCCGCGGCTCAAGCCGCCGTTCCCCGCGACCTCGGGCCTGTACGCGTCGCCCACCGTGGTGAACAACGTCGAGACGATCGCGTCGGTCCCCTTCATCGTCAACGGTGGCGCAGACTGGTTCCGCGCGATGGGCCGCGACCGGTCGCCCGGCCCGAAGATCTACTCGCTGTCCGGCCACGTGACCAACCCCGGCCAGTACGAGGCGCCGATGGGCACCACGCTGCGCCAGCTGCTGGACATGGCCGGTGGCATGAAGGACGGCGTCCCGCTCAAGTTCTGGACGCCGGGTGGCTCGTCCACCCCGCTGTTCACCGCGGAGCACATGGACGTGCCGCTCGACTTCGAGGGCGCGGCCGAGGCGGGCTCGATGCTTGGCACGACCGCGATCCAGGTCTTCAACGAGACCGTGTCCGTGCCGTGGGCCGTCATGAAGTGGACGGAGTTCTACAAGCACGAGTCGTGCGGCAAGTGCACGCCGTGCCGCGAGGGCACGTACTGGCTCGTGCAGATCCTGCAGCGGATGGTGGCGGGCAACGGCACGGCGAGCGACATCGACACGTTGCTCGACGTCTGCGACAACATCCTCGGCCGTTCCTTCTGCGCGCTGGGTGACGGTGCGGTCAGCCCGATCACCAGTGGCATCAAGTACTTCAAGGACGAGTTCCTGGCTCTCTGCGACCAGAACTCCAAGGTCCTGGCTGGAGCGAACGCATGACCATCGCCCCTGACAAGAGCACGCCCACCGAGCTCGTCGTGCCCGAGGGCCACGTCAAGCTCGTCATCGACGGCGTCGAAGTGGTGGCGCCCAAGGGCGAGCTGCTGATCCGCACGGCCGAGCGCCTCGGCACGGTCATCCCGCGCTTCTGCGACCACCCGCTGCTGGAGCCCGCCGGCGCCTGCCGCCAGTGCCTCGTCGAGGTCGAGATGGGCGGCCGGCCGATGCCGAAGCCGCAGGCCTCCTGCACGATGACGGTCGCGGACGGCATGGTCGTGAAGACCCAGCTGACCTCGCCGGTCGCGGACAAGGCCCAGCAGGGTGTGATGGAGCTGCTGCTCATCAACCACCCGCTGGACTGCCCGATCTGCGACAAGGGCGGTGAGTGCCCGCTGCAGAACCAGGCGATGGCCCACGGCCGCAGCGACTCCCGCTTCCACGAGCACAAGCGGACGTTCCCGAAGCCGATCAACATCTCCACGCAGGTGCTGCTCGACCGCGAGCGCTGCGTGCTCTGCCAGCGCTGCACCCGGTTCTCCGCGCAGATCGCCGGCGACCCGTTCATCGAGCTGCTGGAGCGCGGTGCGCAGCAGCAGATCGGTGTGGCGCAGGAGAAGCCGTTCCAGAGCTACTTCTCCGGCAACACCATCCAGATCTGCCCGGTCGGTGCCCTCACGAGCGCCGCCTACCGGTTCCGCGCCCGGCCGTTCGACCTCGTGTCGACGCCGAGCATCTGCGAGCACTGCTCGTCGGGGTGCGCCGAGCGCACCGACTGGCGGCGCGGCAAGGTGCAGCGCAAGCTCGCCGGCGACGACCCGCAGGTCAACGAGGAGTGGATCTGCGACAAGGGCCGGTTCGCCTTCCGCTACGCCACGGCCGGCGACCGCATCACGCGGCCGCTGGTCCGCGACGCCGAGACCGGTGAGCTGCGCGAGTCGTCCTGGACCGAGGCGCTGCAGGTCGCGGCGGCCGGTCTGACGGCGGCCCGGGACGCGAACGGCGTCGGCGTGCTGACCGGTGGCCGGCTGACCGTCGAAGACGCCTACGCGTACTCGAAGTTCGCCCGGATCGCGTTGCGCACCAACGACATCGACTTCCGCGCCCGGCCGCACAGCGCCGAGGAGCTGGAGTTCCTGTCCGGCACGACGGTGTTCACCAACCCGGACAACGGCGTCACGTTCGAGGGCATCGAGAAGGCACCGGCGGCTCTGCTGGTCGCGTTCGAGCCCGAGGAAGAGGCGCCGATCGTCTTCCTGCGGCTGCGCAAGGCCGCGCGCAGGGGCACCACGAAGGTCTTCCACCTCGGCCAGTACACGTCCCCGGCCGTGGAGAAGACGTTCGGAACGCTGCTCGCGTGCGTGCCGGGTGCCGAGGCCAACGCCCTCAACGCGTTGCCGGAGCACGCCTCCGACGTAGTCGAGCTGCTGGGCAAGCCCGGTGCGGTGATCCTCGTCGGCGAGCGCGCCGCCGAGATCCCCGGCGCGTTCACCGCGGTCGCCCGGCTGGCCGAACGCACCGGCGCCAAGGTCGCGTGGATTCCGCGGCGGGCCGGTGAGCGCGGTGCGCTCGCGGTCGGCGCGGTGCCGAACCTGCTGCCCGGTGGCCGTCACGTCGCGAACGACGCGGCGCGCACCGAGGTCGAGCGGACCTGGGGTGTGGCGGAGGGCTCGCTGCCCGCGACGCCCGGCCGCGACACCACCGGAATCCTCGAAGCCGCCGCGAGCGGTCAGCTGTCCGGCCTGGTGGTCGGCGGCGTCGACCCGTTCGACCTGCCGGACCCGCGGCTCGCGGAGAAGGCGCTGGCGGGAGCCGGTTTCGTCGTGAGCCTGGAGCTGCGGCCGAGCGCGGTCACCGCGTACGCCGACGTCGTGCTCCCGATCGCCCCCGCGGTCGAGAAGTCGGGCACCTTCCTCAACTGGGAGGGCCGCCTGCGCGAGTTCGGCACGACGCTGGAGGGCACCGGCGCGCTGCCGGACTGCCGCGTGCTCGACACCCTCGCGGTGGAGATGGACGCGGACCTGTTCACGCAGACGCCCGCCGCCGCTGCCGCCGACCTGGCGCGGCTCGGCGAGGGCGTCTCGAACGGGTCCTCGCTGAACGTCGCCGCCCCACTGGTGTCGCCGGCCGGTGCGGGCAAGGCCGTTCTCGCCACCTGGCACCGCCTGCTCGGCAACGGCTCGCTGCAGGTCGACGAGCCGCACCTGGCCGGCACGGCCCGCCCGGTCGTCGCCAAGGTCGCCGAGGCCACCGCGCGGCAGTTCGGCCTGGAGAGCGGCGGCTTCGTGACGGTGTCCACCGAACGCGGCGCGATCACGCTGCCGGTCGAGACCGACGACCTGCCCGAGGGCGTCATCTGGCTGCCCACCAACTCGGGTGACGTGACCGTCCGGGCCACGCTCGGCGCGGGCCACGGCTCGATCGTCTCCGTCAGCGGAGGAAAGTCATGACGCAGCACTACTTCGCGGCGGAGCTCGGTGACACCGGCAAGCTCCTCGCGGACGACCCGATCTGGCTGGTCCTGGTCAAGGTCGTCGGGATCTTCGCCTTCCTCGTGGTCATGACCCTGTTCATGATCAACTGGGAGCGCAAGGTCGTCGCGCGGATGCAGCACCGCCCCGGTCCCAACCGGGTCGGCCCGAACGGCTGGCTCCAGTCGCTCGCGGACGGTCTGAAGCTCGCGTTCAAGGAGGACATCCGCCCGGTCCTCGCGGACAAGTGGGTGTTCTTCCTCGCCCCGGTGATCTCGTGCATCCCCGCGTTCCTCGCGTTCTCGGTGATCCCGCTCGCGGGCGAGGTCAGCATGTTCGGCGAGCAGACCGCGCTGCAGCTCGTCGACCTGCCGGTCGGCGTGCTGGTGGTCCTGGCCTGCTCCTCGCTCGGCGTCTACGGCATCGTGCTGTCCGGCTGGGCCTCCGGCTCGCCGTACCCGCTGCTCGGCGCGCTGCGCTCGGCCGCGCAGGTGATCTCCTACGAGATCGCGATGGGCCTGTCGATCGTCGCGGTGATCATGTTCACCGGCTCGATGTCGACCGGTGACATCGTCAACGCGCAGGCGAGCACGATCCTCGGCACCCCGATCCCGGGCTGGTTCGGCATCCTGCTGTTCCCGAGCTTCGTGATCTACGTGGTGTCGATGGTCGGCGAGACCAACCGCGCGCCGTTCGACCTCCCCGAGGCCGAGTCCGAGCTGGTCGGTGGCTTCCACACCGAGTACAGCTCGCTCAAGTTCGCGCTGTTCTTCCTCGCCGAGTACGTGAACATGGTGACCGTCTCGGCGCTGGCGACCACGCTCTTCCTCGGCGGCTACCGAGCTCCGTGGTCCGGTGAGTTCATGAACACCGGCTGGTGGGGCCTGCTGTGGTTCATCGTCAAGACGCTGTTCTTCCTGTTCATCTTCATCTGGCTGCGCGGCACGCTGCCCCGCCTGCGCTACGACCAGTTCATGAAGCTCGGCTGGAAGGTGCTGGTCCCGGTCAGCCTCGTGTGGATCATGGCCGTCGCCGTCATCCGCACCGGTGCGCTCAAGGAGCTCTCCACCGGTCAGAAGCTGGTCGCACTGGGTGTGTTCGTCGGCGTCGTGCTGCTGATCTCGTTCCTGCTGCCCGACAAGAAGCAGCAGGCCAAGGGCGGCGTCCCGCTGGCGGGCTCCGGCTTCCCGGTGCCGCCGCTCGACCTCCAGGTCCCCAGGTCCGCGCCCAAGCGCAAGGTCAAGGTCGCCACTCTTCCCCAGGACAAGGAAGCCCTGGCCGCCGCTCCCACCGCGAAGGAGGCGGAGTAGGGATGTTCGAGTCCATCAAGGGCTTCGGAGTCACCTTCGGCACCATGTTCAAGAAGGTGGTGACCGAGGAGTACCCCGAGGTCAAGAAGGTGACCGCACCGCGGTTCCACGGCCGCCACCAGCTGAACCGGCACCCGGACGGGCTGGAGAAGTGCGTCGGCTGCGAGCTGTGCGCGTGGGCCTGTCCCGCGGACGCGATCTTCGTCGAGGGTGGCGACAACACCGAGGAAGCGCGCTACTCGCCCGGTGAGCGCTTCGGTGCCGACTACCAGATCAACTACCTGCGGTGCATCGGCTGCGGCCTGTGCATCGAGGCCTGCCCGACCCGGTCGCTCACGATGACGAACGAGTACGAGCTCGCCGACGACAACCGGCAGGACCTGATCTTCACGAAGGAGGACCTGCTCGCCCCGCTGCTGCCCGGCATGGAGCAGCCGCCGCACCCGATGCGGCTCGGCGACAACGAGCAGGACTACTACGTGAACGGCCCGCAGCTCGCCAAGGCGGCCCAGAAGGAGGGGGATCAGCAGTGAGCCTCGTCCTCCAGTTCCTGGCGCAGCAGCCGGAGCCGGTGCAGCGCGCGGTCGACGTCATGACCACCGGTGAGAAGGTCGCGTTCTGGGTCCTCGGCCCGCTCGCGCTGGCCGGCGCGCTCGGCATGCTGTTCTCGCGCAACGCGGTGCACTCCGCGCTGTGGCTGGTGCTGACCATGCTGAACCTCGGTGTGCTGTACATGGTCCAGCAGGCGCCGTTCCTCGGCTTCGTGCAGATCATCGTCTACACCGGCGCGATCATGATGCTGTTCCTGTTCGTGCTGATGATGGTCGGCCGGGACAGCTCCGACTCGGTCGTCGAGGTGATCAGGGGACAGCGCCTCGCGGCCACGTTCCTCGGCATCGGCTTCGCGGTCCTGCTGGTCAGCTCGATCGCCCGGTCCCTGACCGCGGTGACGCCGGTGGGTCTCGCCGAGGCGAACACCACCAACGGCGGCAACGTCGGCAACATCGGCCAGAAGATCTTCACGGACTACCTGTTCCCGTTCGAGCTCACCTCGGCGCTGCTGATCACGGCGGCCATCGGCGCGATGATCCTCGCGTTCGTCGGCCGCGACGGGAAGCCCGCCAAGAAGACGCAGCGGGAGCTCGTCGAGGAGCGCTTCCAGGAGGGCAAGCGGGTCGGGTCCATCCCCGGTCCCGGTGTCTTCGCCACCGCCAACTCGGTGGCCACGCCCGCACTGCTGCCCGACGGCAGCGTCGCGGAGGAGTCCCTGTTCGAGGTCATCGAGACCACCGACAGGGGCAAGCTCTCCGACGACGTCGCCGAGGTCGCAGGCTCCGGCCACCAGCCGGACCCGCACGCGCTCAAGGGAAGTGAGTCGTGACTCCGACGTACTACCTGCTCCTGTCGGCACTGCTGTTCAGCATCGGCGCCGTCGGCGTGCTGGTGCGGCGCAACGCCATCGTCGTGTTCATGTGCGTCGAGCTCATGCTCAACGCGGTCAACCTGAGCCTGGTGACGTTCGCGCGGATCAACGGCTCGCTCGACGGTCAGGTGATGGCGTTCTTCGTGATGGTCGTCGCCGCGGCGGAGGTCGTCGTCGGCCTCGCGATCATCATGTCCATCTTCCGGACGCGTCGCTCGGCCTCGGTCGACGACTCGAACCTGCTGAAGTACTGAGGGGTCACCGGTGACGGAACCTGTTGCCGCCAGCGGGGTCGCTTCTCTCGCCTGGCTTCTGTTGGCGCTGCCCGCGTTCGGCGCGGCGGTGCTGTTGGTCAGTGGCAAGCGCGCCGACAAGTGGGGCCACCTGCTCGGCAGCGCCACGCTCCTGGCGTCGTTCGGCTACGCGCTCGCGTTGTTCTTCTCGACCCTCGGCGTCTCGAACACCGAGGAGCGGGTCCAGAACCTCAAGCTGTGGGACTGGATCGACGTCAACGCGCTGACCGTCGAGTTCGGACTGCGGCTCGACCCGCTGTCGCTGACGTTCGTGCTGCTGATCACCGGTGTGGGCTCGCTGATCCACATCTACTCGATCGGCTACATGGCGCACGAGGAAGGCAGGCGGAAGTTCTTCGCCTACCTCAACCTCTTCGTGTCGGCGATGCTCCTGCTGGTGCTGGGCAACGGTTTCGTGACCCTGTACTTCGGCTGGGAGGGCGTCGGTCTCGCCTCGTACCTGCTGATCGGCTGGTACCAGTACAAGCCGGAAGCGGCGTCGGCGGCCAAGAAGGCCTTCCTGATGAACCGCGTCGGTGACCTGGGCCTCGCCATCGCGATCTTCCTGATGTTCAACCGCCTCGGGACCACGCAGTACACCGAGGTCTTCAGCCGGGTCGGCGAGTTCAGCGGTGCCGAGGTCCTCGCGATCACGCTCCTGCTGCTGCTCGGCGCCTGCGGCAAGTCGGGCCAGTTCCCGCTGCAGGCCTGGTTGCCCGACGCGATGGCAGGCCCGACCCCGGTGTCCGCCCTGATCCACGCGGCGACGATGGTCACCGCGGGCGTGTACCTGATCGCCCGCTCCAACCCGCTCTACAACCTGAGCGAGGACGGCCGCCTGGTCGTCATGATCATCGGTGGCGTCACGCTGCTGATCGGCTGCATCATCGGCTGCGCCTACGACGACTTCAAGAAGGTCCTGGCGTACTCGACGGTCTCGCAGATCGGCTACATGATCCTCGCCGTGGGCCTCGGCCCGATCGGTTACGCGCTCGGCATCATGCACCTGCTGACGCACGGCTTCTTCAAGGCCGGGCTCTTCCTCGGTGCCGGCTCGGTCATGCACGGCATGAACGACGAGGGCAACATCCGCCGGATGGGCGGGCTCTACAAGTTCCTGCCGATCACGTTCGTCACCTGGACGCTCGGCTACCTCGCGCTGATCGGCATCCCGCCGTTCGCGGGCTACTTCTCGAAGGACGCCATCATCGCGGCGGCGTTCGGCGCGGAGGGCTGGCGCGGGTACGTCTTCGGCGGTGTCGCACTGCTCGGTGCCGCGCTCACCGCGTTCTACATGACCCGCCTGCTGATCCTGGTCTTCCTGGGCAAGCCCCGCTGGAAGGACCTGAAGGCCGAGAACGGCAAGGACTACCACCCGCACGAGTCCCCGCTGACGATGACCATCCCGATGATCGTCCTCGCGGTCGGGTCCGTCGCCGGCGGCTGGTTCCTCTCCTCCGGCGGCCGGCTCGCCGGCTGGCTGGAGCCCTCGCTGGGTGAGCTGCAGGAGTCGCACGGCGTCCTGTCGCACGGCGTGGTCGGAATCCTGACCGTGGTGCTCTCGCTCGCCGGCGCCGGTCTCGCGTTCCTGCTCTTCGGCCGCGGCACGCAGCCGGTCGAGCGGCCGGAGCGGGTGTCGTTCCCGGTCCGCGCGGCCCGCAACGACCTGTACGGCAACGCCCTCAACGAGGCCCTGTTCGCGCGGCCGGGCACCTGGCTCACCCGCGCGCTGGTCTACCTCGACCTCAAGGGCGTCGACGGCGTGGTCAACGGCACCGCGGCGTTGCTGGGCGGTAGCTCCGGCCGGCTGCGCAGGCTGCAGACCGGTTTCGTCCGCTCCTACGCACTGTCCATGCTCCTGGGCTCGATCGTGGTTCTCGGGGCTCTGCTGATGGTGAGGTTCTCGTGAACTGGGTCCTGATCGCGCTGCTGGTCGTGCCGCTCGTCGGCGCGCTGGTGGTGACGTTCCTGCGCAAGGACGACGCGAAGGCCAAGTTCGTCGCGCTGGCGTTCTCGCTCGTCGAGCTGGTGCTCGCGGGTCTGCTGTGGTTCGCCTACGACCCCGACGGTGACCGCCTCCAGCTCACGTCCGGGGTGACCTGGATCGAGTCGTTCGGCGTCCGGCTGTCGTTCGGCATCGACGGCATCGCGCTGGTGATGATCGCGGTCATCGCGCTGCTCATCCCGCTGGTGATCGGTGCCGGCTGGACCGAGCGGCTGCCGGAGGGCCGGTCGCAGGGCGGGTACCTCGCGCTGATCCTGGTGCAGGAGGCCGTGACGGTCGCGGTGTTCGCCGCCACCGACGTCTTCCTGTTCTACGTGCTGTTCGAGGTCATGCTCATCCCGATGTACTTCCTGATCGGCGGCTACGGCGGCGCGCGCAGGCAGTACGCGGCGGTCAAGTTCTTCCTGTACTCGTTCCTCGGCGGCCTGATCATGCTGGCTTCCGCGATCGGCGCCTACGCGATGGCGTCGGACGAGCTGGGCAAGGGCACGTTCGACTGGGCGACGCTCGTGACCGTGGTCCGCGACGCGGACGCGACGACGCAGACCTGGCTGTTCCTCGGCTTCTTCCTGGCGTTCGCCATCAAGGCGCCGCTGGTGCCGTTCCACACCTGGCTGCCCGACGCCGCGGCCGAGGCGCCCATCGGCGTCACGGTGATCGTCGTCGGCATCCTGGACAAGGTCGGCACGTTCGGCATGCTGCGCTACCTGCTGCCGATGTTCCCGGAGGCGTCGAAGAACCTGGCGCCGTACATCCTGGTCCTCGCGGTGGCCGGCGTCCTCTACGGATCGCTGCTCGCCACGGGCCAGCGGGACATGAAGCGGTTCCTCGCGTACGTCTCGATCGCGCACTTCGGCTTCATCGCGCTCGGCATCTTCGCGTTCACGTCGCAGGCCGGCGTGGGCTCGGTGTCGTACATGCTGAACCACTCGATCTCGACGGGCATGCTGATCCTGGTGGTCGGCATGATCATCGCGCGCGGTGGTTCGTCGCTGATCTCCGACTACGGCGGCATGTCGAAGGTGGCCCCGCTGCTCGCGGGCATGCTGCTGATCTCGGGTCTGACCACGCTGTCGCTGCCGGGCACGAACTCGTTCGTCTCGGAGTTCCTGGTGCTGATCGGCTCGTTCCCGACGCAGCCGGTCTACACGGTCCTCGCGACGATCGGCATGGTGCTCGCTGCGCTCTACGTGCTGTGGCTCTACCAGCGGATGATGACCGGCCCGCTGCGCGGCGACGCGCTCGTGGGTGCCGCTGCCGGTCCGGGTGCCGTCGGCGACCCGGAGAAGAAGACGGCCATCGGCGACCTGAACAAGCGCGAGATCGCTGTTCTGGCACCGCTCGTCGTCATCGTGCTGGCCCTCGGGTTCTACCCGCAGCCGGTGCTCGACGTCATCACCCCGACTGTCGGGGCGACGCTGACCGAGGTCGGCGTGACCGACCCGGTCTCCGTGCAGGAAGGCAAGTGACGTGAACCTCCTGTTCGCCCAGGCGCAGCAGATCCAGGCGCCGGAGATCGACTACGCGGCCATCGCGCCGTTGCTGGTGGTGCTCGGCGCGGCGTGCATCAGCGTGCTGCTGGAAGCGTTGCTGCCCAAGCACCAGCGGTGGGCGGTGCAGCTCGTGCTGTCGCTCGTCACCCTGGTCGGGGCCACCGGCGCGCTGATCCTCTACGCGGTGAAGGACGACCGTCCGGCCGCCGGTGTCTCGACGCTGGCGGGTGCGGTCGCCGTCGACTCGCCGTCGCTCTTCCTGTGGGCCACGCTGCTGGTGCTGGCGTTTGGCAGCCTGCTGCTGATCGCGGACCGCTCGGTCGAGCCCGGCGGCGTGTTCGTGTCGCAGGCGGCGATCCGGCCGGGCACGATCCAGGACCGCGCCCAGGCCACCAAGGCCGGGATGCAGACCGAGGTCTTCCCGCTCGTGCTGTTCGCGCTCGGCGGCATGATGACCTTCGTCGCGTCGAACGACCTGCTGACGATGTTCATCGCGCTGGAGGTCATGTCGCTGCCGCTGTACCTGCTGTGCGGCCTGGCCCGCCGGCGGCGCCTGCTCTCGCAGGAGGCGGCGGTCAAGTACTTCCTGCTCGGCGCGTTCGCGTCGGCGTTCTTCCTCTACGGCATCGCGCTGCTGTACGGCTTCGCCGGCTCGGTGAAGCTGTCGGCCATCGCCTCCGCCGCCGCCGGCACGGACCGCTCGGACACGCTGCTGTTCGCGGGCTTCGGCCTGCTGGTGGTGGGTCTGCTGTTCAAGGCCGCGGTCGGCCCGTTCCACGCGTGGACCCCGGACGTGTACCAGGGCGCTCCCACGCCGGTGACGGCGTTCATGGCGGCGTGCACCAAGGTCGCGGCGTTCGGCGGCATCCTGCGCGTGCTCACCGTGGCGTTCCAGAACACCCAGTGGGAGTGGCGGGGCGTGCTGTACGGCGTCGCCGTCGTCTCGATGGTGATCGGCGCGGTGCTCGGCCTCACGCAGACCGACGTGAAGCGCATGATCGCGTACTCCTCCGTGGCGCACGCGGGCTTCCTGCTGATCGGCTCGATCGCCCTGACGCCGGAGGGCGGGTCGCCGGGCGTCAGCGCCACGATGTTCTACCTGCTGGTGTACGGCTTCACGACGATCGCGGCGTTCGGCATCGTCTCGCTGGTGCGCAACTCCGACGGCGAGGCGACGCACCTGTCGCAGTGGGCGGGCCTCGCGAAGCGGTCGCCGCTGGTGGCGGGCATCTTCACGTTCCTGCTGCTGGCACTGGCCGGCATCCCGCTGACGTCCGGTTTCATCGGCAAGTTCGTCGTGTTCAGCGCGGCGATCGAGGCCGGCCTGACGCCGCTCGTGGTGATCGCGCTGGTGGCCTCGGCCGTCGCGGCGTTCTTCTACCTGCGGGTGATCGTGCTGATGTACTTCAGCGAGCCCGCGCCGGACGGTCCGACCGTCACGGTGCCGGGGGCGTTCACCACGGTCGCGATCACGTTGGGTGCGGTGGTCACCCTGGTGTTGGGTCTGTACCCCACGTTGGTGCTCGAATGGGCGGGTACCGGCACCTTCCTCAGCTAGGTGTACGTAGGCTGCTGATGTGACCAGTAGCGAGCATGAGGGACCGGGGTTCGCGTTGGTGGACCCCGTGCTCACCGAGGTAGTCCAGAACGGCCTGGCCGAGGTGGAGCAGCTCCTGCACGACGTCGTGCAGAGCGAGTTCCACCCGGTCACGGAAACCTCGCTTCACCTTGTGGAGGCGGGCGGGAAGCGGATCCGCCCGCTCTTCACACTGCTGGCTTCCCAGTTCGGCGCCGACTACGACCGCGAGAAGGTCGTCAAGGCGGCCGCTGTGGTCGAACTCACGCACCTCGCGACGCTCTACCACGACGACGTGATGGACGAGGCGACCACGCGGCGCGGCGCGGTGTCCGCGAACGCCAAGTGGGACAACAGCATCGCGATCCTGACGGGTGACTTCCTGTTCGCCCACGCCTCCCGCCTGACCGCAGACCTGGGCACGGACGCGGCGCGGATCATCGCGGAGACGTTCTCGATCCTCGTCACCGGCCAGATGCGCGAGACCGTCGGCCCGAAGCCCGGCGAGGACCCGGTCGCGCACTACCTCCAGGTGATCGGCGAGAAGACCGGTGTGCTGATCGCCACCGCGGCCCTCTTCGGCGGCATGTTCTCCGACGCGACCGACGAGCAGACCGACGCCCTGCGCCGGTACGCGGAGGTCATCGGGGCGGCGTTCCAGATCGCCGACGACGTCATCGACATCGCCTCCCCGTCGGTCGAGTCCGGCAAGACGCCCGGCACCGACCTGCGCGAGGGCGTGCGGACGTTGCCGATGCTCTACGCGCTGGCCGACCCCGCCGAGACGCGGCTGGCCGAGCTGCTGGCCGGGCCGATCACCGAGGACGCCCTCGTCGACGAGGCGCTGGCGCTGCTGCGCGAGTCCTCCGGCATGGACCGGGCGCGCGAGACCCTCGACGAGTACGCCGACCGGGCCCGCACGGAGCTGGGCAAGCTGCCGCCGTGCGCCGCGCGGGACGCCCTTGAAGAGCTCGCCACCTACGTGGTCGCCCGCACGCGCTGATCCCTCGTCACGCGGGGGCCCCGCGTTCCCCTGAGGGTCACGCGGGGGCCCCGCGTTCCCTTCAAGCGGGCTGCTCGACCGGCGCGAGCAGCTGCTTGCGCCGGTTCCGCACGGCGTCGGCCGTGAAGATCGCGAGGGCCACCCACACCAGCACGAACCCGGCCCAGCGGCTGGGCGGCATCGGTTCGCGCACCACGAACACGCCCCACGCGAACTGCAGGATCGGCGCCAGGTACTGCAGCATCCCCATGGTGGTCAGCGGGATCAGCCGCGCGCCCAGGCCGAACAGCAGCAGCGGGATCACCGTGACGATGCCGGTGCTCAGCAGCAGGAGCGCGTGGCCGGTGCCCTCGGTGGTGAAGGTGTTCGCGCCGCCGAGCACGAGCAGGTAGCCGAGCGCGATCGGGAAGATCACCGCGCTCTCCGCGGCCAGGCTCGACGTGGCGTCGAGCGGCACCTTCTTCTTCAGCAGCCCGTAGACGCCGAACGAGCAGGCCAGGACCAGCGAGATCACCGGCGGCGTGCCGTAGTCGACCGTGAGCACGATCACTGCGACGACGAGCACACCGATCGCGGCGAACTGCGCCGCCCGCAGCCTCTCCTTCAGCACCACCATGCCGAGGGCCACGCTGACCAGCGGCGTGATGAAGTAGCCGAGCGCCGACTCCACCACGTGGTGGGTGTTGACGGCGTAGATGTAGACGCCCCAGTTCACCGTGATGAGCACCGCGGCCGCCGTGACGATCAGCCAGCCCCTGCCGGACAGTTCGACCAGCGGGCGCCACTTGCGCAGCACCGCCAGCAGCACCCCCATCGTGACGAAAGACCAGACGATGCGGTGTGCCAGCACCTCCACGGGTGCGGCCGGCACGAGCAGTGGCCAGTACGCGGGGAACAGTCCCCAAAGGACGTAGGCGGTCGCGCCGTAGGTGATCCCTCGCCCCTGGGTGTGAACTTCTGCCGAAGTGAGGTTCGGACTCGTCAGGGGAGGCACAGAATCTCACTCTACGCCGCAGGTTCCGGCGCTTGTTTGCGCTGAACGGCGTAGTGGCGCAGCATCATCAACGGCACTGTAGTTTGACTACGCTCACCCTTCCGAGTGAGTGGGTCGGCGCGTGGTCTTAGAAGGGGCTTACCCGTGAATGTCTTCGGGCAGGTCTGGTTGTGGAGTCTGCTGGCGTTCGTCGCGGGGGTGTTGCTCACCTGGCTCGTGATGGTCAGGCCCGCACGGAAGCAGGTCGCGGAACTCGAAGATCGACTTCTTGAGGAGAGGTCGCGGAACACCGCCGCGCCGGTCGCCTCCGCTCCCGTCGACGACTTCGTGGTCGACGAGTGGGAGAGCGGCCCGCAGCGCCCGCTCCGCGACGACATCCTCGCATCCGTCCCGGCACCGGCCCCCTACGCGGAGCCGCCTGCCTACTTCGGTGCGCCCGTGCCGGCGCCCGTCGCGGTGCCGGAGCCGGTCGTCGCCGAACCCGAACCCGAGCCGGAACCCGAGCCCGAACCGGAGCCGCAGCCCGAACCGCAGCCGGAGCCGGAGCCCGCGCCGGTCGTCGAGGTGCCACGCGCGCCGCTGATGTCGCCGGAGGAGGCGCAGCGCCGGTTCGAGGAGCAGCTCGCCGAGCAGAAGGCCTTCGCCGACGCCGCGGAGGAGGACGACCGGCCGCGTTCGTTGTTCGAGCGCCTCAGCCCGGAGTCCGTGCCGGAGGAGACCCCGGCCGAGATGACGACCGTGCTGCCGCGGTCCGGTCTGGAGGCCGCCGACTTCGACGAGGAGCCGGAGCTCCCCGCCGAGCAGACCTCGTTCGTGCCGGCCTACGAGCCGACCGCGGAACCCGGCGCACCCGTTGCGAAGCCGACCGCGGGCCCCGAGGTCGACGGTCCGGCCGACGACTTCATCTACCAGCCGCGCGAGGTGTGGGCCGAGCAGGAGCAGGAGGTGTTCCTCGACGAGGCCGACGAGCAGGAGGACGAGCCCCAGGGCACCCGCTCCGAGCAGACGACCTACATCGCCGTCGAGGAGAGCGCCTGGCCCGCCAACGACCTCACCGGCGAGTACCCCGGCCTGCGCGACGAGCTCACCGGCCGCCTCGACCCCGAGCCCGAGTCGGCCGCCGAGCTGACCGGCGTGCTGGGCGAGCCCATCGACCTCGACGCCCCGCACGTGCGCAACGGCGTCTTCACCGAGCCGCAGCCGGACGCCGAGCCCGCGCAGGACCCCGAGTCCGGGTACGACGAGCCGGCGTACGACACGCAGGTGCACGCGGCCGTGCCCGCGTTCGAGGAGCCCGAGCCCTCCTACGCTCACGACGAGCCCTCGTACGCCCAGGACGAGCCTTCGTACGCTCACGACGAGCCTTCGTACGTGACGCCCGCCCAGGACGAGCCCGTGTACGGCACGCCTGCCTACGACGAGCCCGCGTACGGCACTCCCGCCCAGGACGAGCCCGCCCGCCAGTCGCCCGCGGCGCACTCCCAGCCGTTCACCAGCCCCGGCGCGGCCCCGGCCACGGCGTTCTCCGCGTTCGGCGACAACACCGACCCGGTCGAGCCGCAGGAACGCCAGCCCCGCGGCATGGGCGCCGCCTTCAACCACCCGCCGGAGACCCCTGAGGAGGCGGCACCCCCGGCGGTCCGCCCCGAACCGGTCGCGGAACGCCCGCGCTCGCTGTTCGAGCCCCTCCTGGACGCCGACGAGCCGCTGCCGGCCACCGGCCAGACCCGTTCGCTGCCGGACACGAGCGACGACCAGCCGTTCGTGCCGAAGTTCGTGCCCTCCGACGAACCCCTGCTCGCCGCCCCGCCGGAGCCGGAGCCGGAACCGGAGCTCGACCTCCCGCAGCGCGTGACCGAGGCCGGCCTGCCCATCCGCGAGGCCCGCAAGACCACGAAGCAGCGCCAGCAGAGCTTCCCGGCCTTCCAGGCGTTCGAGGCCCCCAAGCAGGAGGCCCCGAAGCCGGCGGCGGCCCTGCCCCAGCGCCCCCGCCCGGTCGGCTTCTCGCCGTCCACCGGCGGTCGCCCCAACGGCACGGCAGCCCCCGGCTCCTCCCGCTTCCAGCAGCCGGAGGGCTTCAACCCGCGCTCCCCGTTCGGCCCCGGCTCTGTCCTGCCCAGGTCCGACGGCCACGCCCCGGCGGAGGACTTCGCGGTGAAGGCCACCCTGACCGGCCGCCGCTACTACACGGAGGGCTCGGCGAACTTCGGCGAGACCCGCGCCGACGTGTGGTTCCGCACCGAGTCCGACGCCGAGAAGGCGGGCTTCCGCCCGGCGCCCTGAGCCGCCGCACCTGAGGTGTTGAACGCCGAGAGGCCCCCACCGACCGCGGTGGGGGCCTCTCGCGTTGTCACCGAGCCGTGGATCAGTCGCTGAGCACGGTCCACGTGTCCTTGCCGTGCAGCAGCTTCTCCAGGTCCGCGGCCTTCGCCTGCTTGGCCGCCGCCACCTGCGCCCGCGCACCGTCGTCGTACGTCGGACGGTCCGCACGCCGGAACACACCGGTCACCGTGTGCGTGAGGTCCTGCGTCGACAACCGCGACAGCGCGAACGACAGGTTCAGGTCCGACGCGTCGTGCACCACGACGTCCGAGGCGTCCACGTCGGCGGACTTCGCGACCGCCAGGCCGAAGCCGTCGCGGACCACGCAGTACTCGCCCTCGCGGCCGAACCGGATCGGCTCGCCGTCGACGACGTTGATGATCCGCCGCTGGGCCTCGTCGGCGTCCTTGAGGACGTCGAACGCGCCGTCGTTGAAGATCGGGCAGTTCTGGTAGATCTCCACGAGCGCCGACCCGCGGTGCTCGGCGGCCTGGCGCAGCACCGACGTGAGACCCGCCTTGTCGGAGTCGAGCGCGCGGCCCACGAAGGACGCCTCCGCGCCCAGCGCCAGCGACACCGGGTTGAACGGGTGGTCCAGCGAGCCGATCGGGGTCGACTTGGTGACCTTGCCCTCTTCTGACGTCGGCGAGTACTGGCCCTTCGTGAGGCCGTAGATCCGGTTGTTGAACAGCAGGATCTTGAGGTTCACGTTGCGGCGCAGCGTGTGGATCAGGTGGTTGCCGCCGATCGAGAGCGCGTCACCGTCACCGGTCACCACCCACACCGACAGGTCCGGCCGCGCCACGGCGAGACCCGTGGCGATGGCCGGCGCACGGCCGTGGATGGAGTGCATGCCGTAGGTGTTCATGTAGTACGGGAACCGGGACGAGCACCCGATGCCCGACACGAACACGATGTTCTCGCGCTTGAGACCGAGCGACGGCAGGAACGACTGCACGGTGTTGAGCACGATGTAGTCGCCGCAGCCGGGACACCAGCGGACCTCCTGGTCCGACTTGTAGTCCCTGGCCGTCTGCTTCTCGTCCGTCGTGGGAACTCCGGTCAGTCCCGGGATTCCGAGGTCGATCGCAGTCACGCCGACACCCCCTTGATCACGTCAGCGAGCACGTCCTGGAGCTCTTCCGCCTTGAACGGCAGACCCTGCACCTTCGTGTAGGACACCGCGTCCACGAGGTACTTGGCCCTCAACAGCAACGCGAGCTGGCCCAGGTTCATTTCCGGCACGACCACCCTGTCGTACCGGCCGAGCACCTCGCCCAGGTTCTTCGGGAACGGGTTGAGGTGCCGCAGGTGCGCGTGGGCGACCGGCAGGCCCAGCTTGCGGACGCGGCGTGCGGCCGCGCCGATCGGGCCGTAGGACGAACCCCAGCCGAGGACCAGCACGCGGGCCTCGCCGCTCGGGTCGTCCACCACGACGTCGGGGACCTCGATGCCGTCGATCTTCGCCTGGCGCAGGCGGACCATCCGGTCGTGGTTCTCCGGGTCGTAGGAGATGTTGCCGGTGACGTCCTGCTTCTCCAGACCGCCGATGCGGTGCTGCAGACCGGGGGTGCCGGGCACGGCCCACGGGCGGGCCAGCGTCTCCGGGTCGCGCGAGTACGGCTGGAAGTTCTCCGGGTCGGTCGCGAACTCGACGGTGAGGTCGGGCAGCGCGTCGACGTCGGGGATCAGCCACGGCTCGGAACCGTTCGCGACCGCGCCGTCGGACAGGAACAGCACCGGCGTGCGGTACTTGAGCGCGATGCGGCAGGCGTCCACCACCGCGTCGAAGCAGTCGGACGGCGACTGCGGCGCGACGATCGGCACCGGCGACTCGCCGTTGCGGCCGAACATCGCCTGCAGCAGGTCCGCCTGCTCGGTCTTCGTCGGCAGACCGGTGGACGGGCCACCGCGCTGCACGTCGATCACCAGCAGCGGCAGCTCCGTCATCACCGCGAGGCCGATGGTCTCGGACTTCAGCGCGATGCCGGGACCCGACGTCGACGTGACGCCGAGCGCACCGCCGTAGGACGCGCCGAGCGCGATGCCGATGCCGGCGATCTCGTCCTCGGCCTGCACGGTCGTGATGCCGAAGTTCTTGTGCTTCGACAGCTCGTGCAGGATGTCCGACGCGGGCGTGATCGGGTACGTGCCGAGCACGACGGGCAGCTTCGAGCGCTGCGCCGCCGCGACGATCCCGTACGCCGTCGCCGTGTTGCCGGTGATCTGGCGGTAGGTGCCGGTGTTGAGCTTCGCGGGTGCCACCTCGTAGGTGACGGCGAAGGCCTCGGTCGTCTCGCCGTAGTTCCAGCCCGCGCGGAACGCCAGGACGTTGGCCTCGGCGATGTCCGGCTTCTTCGCGAACTTCTCGCGCAGGAACCGTTCCGTGCCCTCGGTGGGCCGGTGGTACATCCACGAGAGCAGGCCGAGCGCGAACATGTTCTTCGCGCGTTCCGCGTCCTTCTTGCCCAGGCCGGTCTCTTCCAGAGCGCCGATGGTCAGCGTGGCCATCGCGATCTTGTGGACCTGGAACTTCTCCAGCGAGTCGTCCTCCAGCGGGTTCGAGTCGTACCCGACCTTGGTCAGGTTCCGCTTCGAGAACTCGTCGGTGTTGACGATCAGGATGCCGCCGTCGGGGAGGTCGACGACGTTCGCCTTGAGCGCGGCCGGGTTCATCGCCACGAGCACGTCGGGACGGTCACCCGGCGTCAGGATGTCGTAGTCGGCGAAGTGCAGCTGGAACGACGACACACCGGGCAGGGTGCCCTGTGGTGCGCGGATCTCGGCGGGGAAGTTGGGCTGCGTGGCGAGGTCGTTGCCGAATGCCGCCGCTTCCGACGTGAACCGGTCTCCGGTGAGCTGCATGCCGTCACCGGAGTCGCCGGCGAAGCGGATCACGACGCGATCCAGCTTGCGGGTCTCAGTGCTCATTCCTACGCCGATACCTCTCTCCAAGGGTGGCTGTGCCCCACCGCGAGGGTAGTCGCCAGGACCGCCTGCGAGACGGGCCGTGTACCACTAGGCGAGACGAACCGTCCCATCTGCCGCACCGGGTCCTCACTCAGACGGTAGGCACAGCACTACCAGCGGATACCTGAATGCGGCAGACGTCACCCTCGATACCTGTTACCCACGGTAACACCTAACGCCCGCTGATCCGAGCCTTCATCGCGGCAAGCCTGGCAGCGAACTCTGGAGTGTCGATCGAAACCACCTGTGGCCGCAGCTCCGTCTCGACCGCTTCGCCGTGGTCGTCGAGAACATCGGTCACCCGCATCGTGGCCTTGATGGTCCGGACGAGTTCAGCCGGTGCCTCCGCGGCCGCCCTCGCCAGTCCCCTCGCCGCCTCCACGGGGTTCTCCGCACGCTGGAAGGCCAACCCCGTCCTGACCGCCTCGTCGGCGTCGAGCACCTGCCCGAGCAACGTCATCGCGGTCGCGACCTGCGGCCCGACCTTGCGCTGCAACATCCACGTCATGCCGCCACCGGGGTGGATGCCGAGCTGCAGGAACCGCGCGTCGAACCGCGCCTTCGGTCCTGCCACCAGGACATCGCACGCGAGCGCGAGGTTGAGCCCGGCACCGACAGCGGCCCCGTTGACGGCGGCGATGGTGGGGATCCGCGCGTTCGCCACGGCGAGGAACCCGCGGTAGATCCGCCGCAGCCCCTCGTCCTTGGAGTTGCCGAGCTGCGTGAGGTCCGCACCGGCGCAGAACGCCGGCGGCGCCCCGGTGACGACCACCGCGTTGGCGCGCTCCTCGGCCTCGGCGACCTTGTCCGCGAGCTCCTCCGACAGGTCGATCGTCAACGCGTTGCGCCGCTCCGGGTCGTCGATCGTGATCACGGCGACGGAGTCGGCGCACTCCAGCAGAACCTGAGCCATGGCCCGGACTCTAGGGTGCCGGCGGCCGGTCCAGCAGCCGGGACAGCACCACCGTGGACACCGTCCGGTCGATGATCTCGACGGCCCTGAGCCGCTCCAGCGCCGTCTCCAGGTGGTGGATGTCCGCGGCCCGCAGGTGCACGATCGCGTCCGCCGCGCCGGACACCGTGTAGGCCGCGCTGACCTCGGCCATCGGCTCCAGCCGGTGCTGGATGTCGTGCGGCGCCACGTTCCCCCTGCAGTGCACCTCCACGAACGCCTCGGTGCCCCACCCGAGCGCCTCCGGGTCCACCACGGCCGTGAACCCGCGCAACACCCCGTTGTCCAGCAGTTTGTCCACCCGCCGCTTCACCGCGGGTGCGCTGAGCCCGACCTCCTTGCCGATCTCCGCGTAGCTGGACCGTGCGTTCGCCATCAGGCACGAAATGATTCGCTGGTCAATGCTGTCCACACGCAACATTCTGCCCTAGTTCACGCAATATCGCGGCGTTGTTCGAGGGTCATCCTCACCTTTACATTTCGATCCATGACGGTATCCATCTCCGGGCCGGCCGAGCCGATCACGCTCGACATCGCCGCACCCCTCGCGCCGACGCGCACGCCGACCACCCGTCGGTACCTGATGTGCCCGCCGACGTACTTCACGGTGGAGTACGCGATCAACCCGTGGATGGACCCCACGCAGCCCACCAGCACCTCGCTGGCCGTGGAGCAGTGGACCGCGCTCAAGGAGACCTACGAACGCCTCGGCCACGAGGTGAACGTCATCGACCCGGTCCCCGGCCTCCCCGACATGGTCTTCTCCGCCAACAGCGGCACCGTCGTCGACGGCCGCGTCCTCGGCTCCCGCTTCCGCGCCCCGCAACGCGCGGCAGAAGCCGACCACTTCCGCCGCTGGTTCCTCGCCTCCGGCTACAACTCCGTCGTCATGCCCACCGCCGTGAACGAGGCGGAGGGCGACTTCACCTGGACCGGCACCCTGCTGCTGGCCGGCACGGGCTTCCGCACCGACCCCCACGCCCACGGCGAGGCCCAGGAGGTCCTCGGCGTCCCCGTGGTGTCCCTGCAGCTGGTCGACCCGCGCTTCTACCACCTCGACGTGGCCCTGTTCATGCTCGACGACCAGTCCCCGACCCCCCTGGTCGCCTACTACCCGGAAGCCTTCTCGCCCGGCTCACAGGCGGTGCTGCGCCGCCTGTTCCCGGACGCGGTGATCGCCAACGACGCCGACGCGGTCTGCCTGGGCCTGAACGCGGTGTCCGACGGCAAGCACGTCGTGATGCCCGTCGAGGCAACGCACCTGGCGGAGCAGGTGGCCCTGCGCGGGTTCGAGCCCGTGTTCGTGGACATCTCGGAGCTGCGCAAGTCCGGTGGCGGGCCGAAGTGCTGCACGATGGAACTGCGCGGCTGACCTCGCCCACGCGACCATCACGATCTGCGCTGGAAGGAGCTCCCGAACCGGGTCTTCGACCAGCGCAGATCCGTTTCCGGGCGAACTACCGCTCCGACACGGTGATCGACATCTCGGCACTATGGGAACCATGCCTGCCGAGCCCAACAGCCCCACCCCCGCACCGGTGGAGAACGACTACGACCTCTTCGCCGAGAACTACACGGCCGTGAACGAGACCAGCCTCCTCAACGCCCACTACACCCGGCCCGCGATCGTGAACCTGGCTGGCGACGTGACCGGCCGGCGGATCCTGGACGCCGGGTGCGGCTCCGGCCCCATCTCGAAGGTGCTGCGCGACAAGGGCGCCGCCGTGGTCGGCTTCGACCGCAGCGCGAAGATGGTGGAGCTGGCGCGGCAGCGCCTCGGCAACGACGCGGATCTGCGGG
This sequence comes from Lentzea sp. NPDC037011, assembly GCF_055607425.1. Classification (NCBI taxonomy): domain Bacteria; kingdom Bacillati; phylum Actinomycetota; class Actinomycetes; order Pseudonocardiales; family Pseudonocardiaceae; genus Lentzea; species Lentzea sp. NPDC037011. Next base: position 689,517 of record NZ_JBVJRT010000001.1, read on the forward strand.
TCGCCGACATCAGCCAGCCGCTGCCGTACCCCGACGGCGCGTTCGACGACTGCGTCGCCGCCCTGGTCCTGCACTACCTGGAGGACTGGTCCGCGCCACTGGCCGAGCTGCGGCGGGTGTTGAAGCCCGGTGGGCGGCTGATCGTGGCCGTCAACCACCCCATCATGCTCAAGATCCTGGATCGCAAGACCGACTACTTCGCGACCACCAAGTGGACCGACGAGTACGACTTCAACGGCCAGAAGGCCACACTCACCTACTGGCACCGGCCACTGCACGCCATGACCGACGCCTTCACCGCGGCGGGCTTCCGCACGGCCGTCATCAGCGAGCCGCCTCCGGCGCCGGAGGCCCATGAGCTGTTCCCCGACGAGATGGCGGAGTTCCCGGGCGGGGCCTTCCTGAGCTTCCTGTTCTTCGTCCTGGAAGCCGCCTGACCCGGAACGGCGGAGCAGTGGATCTGCGCTGGTCGGACGACTTGGAGCAGGGTTTTCGCCAGCGCAGATCTGCTTTGTGCGGGCCTACGCGCCACGCAGCGGCGGGCGGGCCTCCTGGTGCGGCACCGGAGCGGTGTGCCGGGCGTTGATCGCCTGGGCTTCGGCGAGCTGGTCCTCCAGCGTCACGATGCGGCAGGCGGCGTCCAGGCCCGTGCCCTGGTCGACCAAGGCGCGGACGCGGGCTGCGAGGCGCAGTTGGTAGCGGCTGTACCGGCGGTGGCCGCCGACCGAACGCTGGGGCTCGATGAGCTTCGCCTCGTCCAGGCTGCGCAGGAAGTTCGCCGAGGTGTTCAGCAGTTCCGCGGCCCGGCCCATCGTGTAGGCGGGGTAGTGCTCGTCGTCGAACTTCTCGGCTGTCGTCTGCGGGTTCTCCGCAGTTGGTTCATCTGTGCCAGGGGTCATCGCGCCTCCGCATCACGAGGGGCCCCGATGCCGTAGCACCGGGGCCCCAGGGTTGTTGGGTTTCACTTCCACCTAGCCGACCGTGAGATCGACTTGCTCTGTCCGCACGGCCCCTGTCAGAAGCGGGCACTGCGGGGATCGCGTGTGCGTAACCGAAGACCACCTTCCAATCTGATGGAACTGCGGTACCCGTCCGGCCGAGTTCAGCCGAAGGCGGGCGATCCGATGGGGTGCAACCCTTCCCTTCTCCTCTGATTACTGCTCTTTCACTCTCACGTGGCTGTCGGCACCGGACCTCATGCACATGCCGGTTTCGCTTTCGCCGACGGCTTTCTTGCACATCTCACGGGCAGTTCGTCATCTCCCGTGCTATGGACCTCTTGTTCGACGAGGAGAATGCTACCCACATCGGACCGAGGATGTCTACCTCCGTCACCACAGATTTTCTCCCGCGGGCAACGTGCACCGTCGACCAGCCGCTCATCGCAGCCCGGCGAGCTCCTACTGCCTGTGGACAACCCTTCAACGGTGCAGGAAGGCCTTCAAAGGCCCATGGAGTTCGATCAACGCGACTACCCGCTCGTTAACGCTCCTGCAGCCCACCGTGTGGACGGTGCCGCTCAACGACCAACGGCCGTATGCGCACCCTTCGGCTCCATACGCTGGCCATCGCCCGGAGGTACACGCCTAAGAAGAGGAACGGCTCCCTGGCCAGAGGGAGCCGTTCGATCACCTTCGCCGGGCTGAAACCACCCCACACGCGAAGGAGCTTGCGACAAGTGACGTTAGCCAGTCGGTCCGCCGCCCAGAACCACGCGGACGACGAACGGTCGGTCGCGCCTGCCGGCCAGCACGCCTGTTCCCGCCGAAGCGAAGGACCCGCCGAGAACCTCTGGTCCACGATCCGCCACCACACGTCCAGTTGGTCACTGCTGCTGCGCCTGCTCACGCTCGCGCTCGG
>NZ_JBVJRT010000001.1:691472-978142 GCF_055607425.1 Lentzea sp. NPDC037011
CCGCCGAAGCGAAGGACCCGCCGAGAACCTCTGGTCCACGATCCGCCACCACACGTCCAGTTGGTCACTGCTGCTGCGCCTGCTCACGCTCGCGCTCGGCGTTGCCTTGTTGTTGGGCGCGGCCACCGCGCTGATGTGGCTCCTCGGCATGAGGGTCGGCATCGCGGGCTTCGAGGTGGCACCCGCGTCCTGAACCGGTGGCCCTCGTCAACGGTGCCGAGGGCCACCGAACGGCAGTAGCCTCCGGCGGGTGCCCACCGTTCTCGTCATCGGCTTCGACCCGCACACCATCCCCGGCTACGACCCGGACGCCGTCGCCGCGGCCATCGAGCAGGGCAGCAGGCTCGCGGCCGAGCTCGGTCTCGCCGAGGACCTCCACCTCGTCGACTTCGCCCAGCTCGGCGACGCCGCGCTGGCCGGGATCGCCGACCGGCTCAAGGCCAAGCGGTACGACTGCGTGGTCGTCGGTGGCGGCATCCGCAAGCAGCCGGAGCTGCTGGAGGTGTTCCAGCAGGTGGTGAACCTCGTGCACTGGCTCCAGCCGGACGCGGCCATCGCGTTCAACAGCGGGCCGAGCGACAGCGCGGACTGGGTGCTCAAGGCGCTGGAGCAGAGGCGCCAGAACAACCGGCCGTGAACCGCGGCGGCCACGCTTCCGTACCTCTCGTCAGAACTGTGTGCCAAGCGAGCACCGAGTCGGCAGACAGCTCCGCCGGTTCGCCAGGAGGCAACGATGAACACATCACGGAAGCGTTCACAGCAGTGCTGACTGTGTGTTAGCAACGGATCGCCCAAGTCATCGGAAACGTGACGAGAGTCACCGAACGGGTGCCCAGGCTTGCCTGTGCTCGTGACGCGAGGTTACGTTCTCGCCCGCCGATAACGGTTTGGTCACTGGCAGGACACGGGAACCGCAGCTCGACGGGTTCCGCGGGTCCGCCCGGAATCCCCCGCCGGGAACGCCGGAGACCAAGCTCCCCGACGCAGGAGGCTCCCCCTTGGCCCGGCACAGCAAGGCCGCCGGCCGAACCGTGTACACGGTCGTGCCCAAAGCAGAAGTGAAGCCCGGTTCCCACCGCGCCGAGGACGACAAGGTCCCGCTCGCCCACCGCGTGAGCGCCATCGTCGTCGCGGCGGGTGTCGCCGCCGGCACGGCCGCCATCGCCAACGCGGCCACCAGTGGCTCCTCCACCGACCTCGCCGCGGGTGCGGCCGAGCTCGGGGCGGCTCCGCAGACGCAGCAGGCCCTGAAGACCGTGCACGACGTCAACCCCGGCGGTGAGGTCGGGCGCCTGCTGCAGTTCCAGCAGATGTACGCGATGCAGACGTTCGAGCAGGCGAGCAAGATCGCCAAGGACGCGCACGCGCAGCGGGTGGAGGCGGCTCGCGTCGAGGCGGAGCTCCAGGCCGAGATGCGCAAGCCGGCCAAGCAGCGCGAGGTCGAGGGCTGGATCAAGGAAGCCATCAAGGTCCTGCAGGCCAACGGCACCAACATCGACAACAGCAGCCTCGACGAGATCTACACGATCATCATGAAGGAGTCGAACGGCAACCCGAACGCCGTCAACAACTGGGACTCCAACGCGCTGCGCGGCACCCCGTCCAAGGGGCTCATGCAGTGCATCGACCCGACGTTCCGCGCGTACAAGCTGCCGGGGTACGACAACATCCTGGCGCCGGTCGACAACATCATCGCCGGTGTCCGCTACACCTACGCGCGCTACGGCGGCTTCCACAACCACCCGGGTCTGGTCAACATGAACCTGGGCGGCGGGTACCTGGGGTACTGAGAACGGTCGCCCCAGGGTGCGGGAACCCCATCGGCGGGCGATGCTGTCAACAGAGTTCACCCACAAGCATGGCGGCCCTAGCGGGCGCACGCCCGGTAGTGCTCCCATCGAAGCGATCCCCCGAACGCAGGGAGTGGCCGATGAACGAGCAACAGGCACCCGACACCGAGCTGGCGAAGATCCGCTCGGAGGCGACGAGCTGGCTGGCCAAGATGGCCAAGGCCCAGCACCGTCCCAAAGTCGAGCCCCGCAGGCCTGAGCACGACGCCATGACACCCGCGAAGACGCAGTAGCGCAGCACCCGCAGGACCCCGGGAGCGCCTCGGCTACGGCCGGGGCGCTTCTGCTGTGAAGGCCGCCCACAGCAGGTTGAGCGGGTGATCGGCCGGGTGCTTCGACAGTTCGTCCGTTCGGGCGAAAACGCCGACGAGCCGCTCCAGCGAGTCATCTGCGAGCTCGACGACCCGGAGGCCGCCTCCCTCCCGCAGCTCGTTGTTCGACGCCACCACGCCCAAACCGGACGTCACGATCATGGCTCCCTGGACGAGGTTCGAGCGCAGCAGCGAGATGCCGTACTGGATCTCGTCGATCTCCGCGGCGATGTCGATGCTCTGCCGGTAGTCGGGGCCGAACCAGCCGCGCAGGAACTCCGCGATCAGCCCCGCCCCCGGCACCACCAGCGGCAGGGACCGCAGCTGCGGCACCCGCACCCGTTCGCCGACGACCGCGTCCGGCAGGTTCGTCAGCAGCGCCAGGCCGCCGCGCCGCCACTCGATCACGTCGAACTCCGGCCGCTCCCAGCCGGCGCCCGCCCGCGTCACGACGCTGCCGCACACCACGTCGACCTCGCGGGTCTCCAGCTTCGTCCAGATGTCCTTGGTGCGGATGTGCACGACCTTGAGGTCCACGTCGCGCTCGCGGAACTCGTCGGCGACGTGGTGCCACGCCTTCGCGAGCGTGTCCAGCATGTATCGCGTGGTGCCGACGGTGACGGTCGTCCCGAGCTTGCGGCGGCACTCGTGAATTCCGTCGAGCCAGTCCGCGAGCGTCTCCCGCGCCATTTCGACGAGCGACTCACCGGTGGGCGTGAACAGCACGTCTCTTCCGCGTCCCTGCTTCACCACCAGCGGTTCACCGCACAGTTCCCGGAAGTTCCTGTTCAACGTGTCCAGCTGCTTCTGCACGCTCGACTGCTCACGTCCCAGCGCCCGTGCCGCGCGCAGGGCCGACCGGGTCTCGTGCACCGTCAACAGCGTCCTGAGCTGGTCCATCGTGGTGTCCAGGAGAGCGCCGGGCATGTTCAGCAGACGGTGCAGCGAGGTGCTGGTGGGCAGCACCAACTGGGACGAGCCGGACATCGGAACCCTCTCTGGTGTTCTACCGATCAGTTGAACTGAACTTGACCGCAGTTCGCAGACAGATAATCTGCAGATTCTGCCGGTAAATCCCTGGACACTTATCTGGCGGTGTACAAAACTATCCGCGGCGACCACGCGTGGGAGCCGATTCCGGGGGGAATCATTGGGGGGTGGGGGTCCGCCAGGCGCAAGCCGGCGGGCCCCCAAGTATTACCCTCGCTGGTTGTGACGGCTTCCGCTCGCCTGGAATGGGGCACCACCTACCAGGTCACCGTGCTCGAACTCGGACTCGCCTGCTGCGGGGTCGAGGTGATGGCAGCGCTCGACCGCCTTCCCGACCTCGGCGTCACGCCGGTCGACGGCGCGGGCGAGGCGCACGTGCTCGTCGTCTCCGGCACCGTCACGGACGTCATGTTGCCCGCTGTGCTCCGCAGTTACGAGGCCATGCCGGAACCGAAGTACGTGATCTCAGTGGGCGCGTGCAGCAACACCGGCGGTCCGTACTGGGACTCCTACAGCGTCACCAAGGGCATCGACCAGGCGCTGCCGGTCCACGTCGCCGTTCCCGGCTGCCCGCCGCGGCCGGAAGCGCTGCTCGAAGGCCTCAAGGCGCTGCACCGGCTGGTGAACGCGTGACCGCCACCCCGAAGACCGCGTTCGGCCAGACCGTCCACCACGTGGAGCTGGCCGACTGGCTCGCCGTGGCCACCGCGCACCACGGGCAGGGCTTCGTCATGTTCGACTGGCTCGGCGTCGAGGACGCGGGCCGGCCGGGCGCCGCCGGACAGCGGCACGCGGTGTTCCTGCACGTCATCGACCCGCGGACGCGCGAAGGCGTCATGGCGCGCACCGAGGTCGGCGAGCAGGAGGTGCTGCCGAGCGTCGCCCACCTGTGGAAGGGCGCAGAGTGGCACGAGCGCGAGGCGGCCGAGATGTTCGGCATCACGCTCACCGCGCCCGCGGACCACCTGCTGCTGCCCGAGAGCTTCGAGGGCCATCCGCTGCGCAAGGACTTCGTGCTGGCCGCACGGGTGGTGCGCCCATGGCCGGGCCGCCTGGAGCCGGGCGAGGACAACACCAGCGCGCCGAGCCGCCGCCGCACCGCACCACCCGGAGTGCCGGACCCGTCGTGGGGCCCGCGCCGTGAAGAGGAAGGCACGTCATGACCGGGCCGGAGAACAGCCTTCCGCCGCGCACGAGGGGCGTTATCGCGCTGTTGGAGGCCAACTGCACCGTGTGCATGATCTGCGCGCGCGAGTGCCCCGACTGGTGCATCCACATCACGTCGCACACCGAGGTCGAACAGCAGCCAGGCAGTGCCCGGCCGCGCAGCCGCAACGTGCTCGACCGGTTCGCGATCGACTACGGCCAGTGCCTGTACTGCGGCATCTGCGTCGAGGTCTGCCCGTTCGACGCCCTGCACTGGGCGCCGGAGTTCGGCTATCCGGGCACGGGCTCGCTCGACGGCGACGGTGCCGTGGCCGAGCTCGTCCACGAACGGGACGTGCTCGCCACGTGGGTCGACCAGGTGCCGCCGCCACCGGCGCTCGACCCGGCCGCGGAGCCCGCACCGGAGACGGCCACCGGAACTGGCAGGCGTCCGGGTTCGTTGAGGGGTAGGACGTGAAGAACCCGGAGGCGGAACCGTGCACAAGCACATCAACGGGTTGAAGACGGCCTTGCTGCTCGGCGGGATGAGCGCGCTGATCATCGTGATCAGCAGCCTGTTCGGCCGCACGGCACTGGTCATCGGCCTGCTGTTGGCCTTGGGCGTGAACGCCTACGCGTACTTCAACTCCGACAAGCTCGCGCTGCGGGCGATGCGGGCCAGGCCCGTGTCCCAGGTGGAGCAGCCGGTCATGTTCGCGATCGTGCGCGAGCTGTCGCAGAAGGCCAGGCAGCCCATGCCGCGGCTGTACCTGAGCCCCACGGTCGCCCCGAACGCGTTCGCGACGGGCCGCAACCCGCGCAACGCCGCCGTGTGCTGCACGACCGGCATCCTGGACCTGCTCGACGAACGCGAGCTGCGCGCCGTGCTGGCCCACGAGCTCGCCCACGTCTACAACCGCGACATCCTGATCAGCTGCGTGGCCGGCGCGCTCGCCGGCGTGATCACGATGCTCGCGAACCTCGCCCTGTTCGCCGGGATCTTCGGCGGCGACGACGGTGACGACGACGGCCCCGGCCCGCTCGGCCTGCTGCTGATCGCGCTGCTCGGCCCGATCGCCGCGACCGTCGTGCAGCTGGCCGTGAGCCGGTCGCGCGAGTTCCAGGCGGACGCGTCCGGCGCCGAGCTCTCCGGCGACCCGCTGGCCCTCGCCTCGGCACTGCGCAAGATCGAGCTCGGGACGCGGGCGGCGCCGCTCGCACCGGAACCGGAGGTGGTGTCGCAGAGCCACCTGATGATCGCGAACCCGTTCCGTTCGGGGGAGCAGTTCGCGAAGTGGTTCTCGACCCACCCGCCGATCGCCGACCGCATCCGCAGGCTCGAGGAGATGGCCAGGCGCTAGCGCGTGCTCTGCGCCACGGCCATCAGGTACTCGCCGTAACCGGACTTGCCGAGCTTCTCACCGAGCGCGTAGCACTCCTGCGCGGAGATGAACCCCATGCGCAGTGCGATCTCCTCGGGACAAGCGATGCGCACGCCCGTGCGGTGCTCCAGCACCTGCACGAACTGCCCGGCCTCCAGCATCGAGTCGTGCGTGCCGGTGTCGAGCCACGCGAACCCGCGGCTCAGCTCCACCAGCTGCGCCCGCCCCTCGCGCAGGTAGCGCAGGTTGACGTCGGTGATCTCCAGCTCGCCCCGCGCCGACGGCTTCAGGTTCGCGGCGATGTCCAGCACACCGTTGTCGTAGAAGTAGAGCCCGGTGATCGCCCGGTTTGACTTCGGCTGCTTCGGCTTCTCCTCGATGGAGATGAGCTTGCCGAACGCGTCCACCTCGCCCACGCCGTACCGCTCCGGGTCCTTCACCTGGTACCCGAACAGCACACAGCCGTCCAAAGAGGACGCGTGCTGCTGCAGGGTGCTGGAGAAGCCCTGGCCGTAGAAGATGTTGTCGCCCAGCACCAGCGCCACGTCGTCACCACCGACGAAGCCCGCGCCGATGACGAACGCCTCGGCCAGCCCGTTCGGAGCCGCCTGCTCGGCGTACTCGAAGCGCATGCCCCACTGCGACCCGTCACCCAGCAGCCGCCGGAACAGCGGCAGGTCGACCGGGGTGGAGATGATCAGCACCTCCCGGATGCCGGCCAGCATCAGCACCGACAGCGGGTAGTAGATCATCGGCTTGTCGTAGACCGGCAACAGCTGCTTCGAGACGGCCTGCGTGATCGGGTGCAGGCGCGTCCCGCTGCCACCGGCGAGGACGATGCCCTTCACCGGTAGTTGGTGAACTGAAGGGCAATGCCGAAGTCCGAGCCCTTCAACAGGGCGATGACGTCCTGCAGGTGGTCCTTCTTCTTGCCCGACACCCGCAGCTGGTCACCCTGGATCTGCGCCTGCACACCCTTCGGCGCCTCGTCGCGGATCTTCTTCGCGATCTCCTTGGCCTTCTCCGACGAGATGCCCTGCACGAGGTTCCCCGTGACCTTGAACACCTTCCCGGACACCGCCGGCTCACCCACCTCGAACGCCTTCATCGAGATGTTGCGCTTCACCAGCTTCTCCTGGAAGACGTCGATCGCCGCCTTGCAGCGCTCCTCGGTCTCCGAGGTGAAGGTGATCGCCTCCTCGCCGGCCCAGGCCACAGTGGTGCCGGTGCCGCGGAAGTCGAAGCGCGTGCTCAGCTCCTTGGCCGCCTGGTTGAGCGCGTTGTCGACCTCCTGCCGGTCCACCTTGCTCACCACGTCGAACGACGGGTCCGCCACGACTTCACTCCTCAACGATCTCGGGGTCTTCGTGCAGCACCGATGCTACTGGGGGACCCCGATTTGAGGCCGCCCGACGGGGTTATGTATTGTTCCCACCGCACCGTTACGACGGTGTGGGGCGGGTTGCCCGAGCGGCCAATGGGAGCGGACTGTAAATCCGTCGCGAAAGCTACAGAGGTTCGAATCCTCTACCCGCCACTCGACGCCAGGGGTCTCTGTCTGCGGACAGGGACCCCTCGTCGTTTTCCGGCTCAGCTCGTCCGATCGGGACTGAGCTCGAACGCTCACCCGTGCCGCGGAGCCGGTTCCACGCCGCGGCGGCGCGCGATGTCGGTCATGTTCTCCTCGCCCCAATCGCCCAACGGCAGCAGTGCGTCGTTCAGCCGCGTGCCCTGCGGCGTCAGCGAGTACTCGACGCGCGGCGGTACCTCGTGGAACACCTCGCGGTGCACGATCCGGTCCGCCTCCATCTCGCGCAGCACCTGGATGAGCATCTTCTCGCTGATGCCGGACACCGAGCGGCGCAGTTCGCCGGTGCGCATCGGGCCGTGGTGCAGGGCCCAGAGGATCAGGGCCTTCCAGCGGCCGCCAATCACGTCGATGGCCGCGTCGAGGCCGCACGAGTACGTCCGTGGTTTCATGCTCGATCCTTACCAAAAGGTGGGTACCTGACAAAATAGTAGGTACTTGTCGTTCTGTCAGTGTCGGCACGACGATTTCGGCCATGGGGACCAAGAAATCGGTGAGCGTGCTCGGCCTCGGCCGCATGGGCAGCGCGCTCGCCTGCGCCCTGGTCGAAAAGGGCTACGACGTGACGGTGTGGAACAGGTCGGCGGACAAACCAACGCCGGCCGGCACGACGAGGGTGCGCACGACCGAGGAAGCGTTCGAGGCGGACGTCGTGGTGACGTGCCTGACCTCCTACGCGGTGCAGCAGCCGTTGCTCAGCAAGAACATCAGGACGCTGGTCAACCTCACCAGCGGCACGCCGGAGGAGGCGCGGGCCACCGCGCGGTGGGCGTCGGACAACGGGGTCGAGTACGTCGACGGCGTGATCATGGCCGTGCCGCAGCAGATCGGGACGCCGGGTGCGCGGATCTTCTTCAGCGGCAACGAGGAACACCACGTGCTGGACGCATTCGGCGAGCCGGTGCACGTGGGGGCGGACGCCGGGCTGGCCGCGCTGTACGACCTCGGGTTGCTCGGGATCATGTGGGCGACGTTCGCCGGGTACCTGCAGGCGGTCGCGTTGCTGGGCACGGAGGGCATCACGCCGCAGCAGTTCACGCCGATGGTTGCGCAGTGGCTGAACGAGCTCGGCGGCATGCTGCCGGAGATGGGGGAGGAGACGCGGCACCGGAGCTACGAGACCGAGGTGTCCGCTTTGGACATCAACGTGGCCGGGCTGCGCATGCTCACCGAGGCCAACCGGGAGCAGGGGCTCGACACCGCGCTGCCGCAGGCGTTGCACGACCTGTACCGGCGCGCGCAGGAGCAGGGGCACGGCACGCACAGCATCGCGAGCGTCATCGAGGTGATCAGGTGAGGTACCAGGGGAAGAAGGCCGTCGTCACCGGCGGCACGCACGGCATGGGGCGCGCGGTCGTGGACAGGCTGCTCGAACAAGGCGCCGAGGTGCTGCTGACCGGGCGCAAGGCCGACGACGTCGAGCACGGCCTCTCGATGGACGCCGCGAACCTCGGCGACATCGCACGGCTCAGGGACGAGGCGAGGCGCCGGTTCGGCACCATCGACCTGCTCTTCGTCAACGTCGGCTTCTCCACGCTGACGCCGTTCGCGCAGACCGGCGAGGCCGACTACGACACGACGTTCGACGTGAACACGAAGGGCGCTTTCTTCACCGCCCAGCTGCTCGCGCCGCTGGTCGTCGAGGGTGGCTCGATCGTCTTCACCACCAGCGTCGCCACGGTGCTGGGGTCGCCGGGGCTGAGCGTCTACGCCGGGGCCAAGGCCGCGGTCAGGGCGTTCGCCAGGGGGCTCGCGGCGGAGCTGGCGCCGCGGGTCAGGGTCAACGTCGTCAGCCCCGGGTTCATCGACACCCCGTCGATGGGCGTGACCGGTGTGCCGGACGAGGTCGTCCAGCAGTTCAAGGAAGAGGGCGACCGGATCACGCCGCTCAAGCGGCACGGCACGTCCGACGAGGTGGCGAAAGCCGTGCTGTTCCTCGCGTTCGAGGCGACCTTCACGACCGGGTCGGAGCTCGCCGTCGACGGTGGTCTCGGCCAGGGCGTCAGCGCCTGAGGAGAAGTTCTCGCGCCGGCCTGTCACACGTTCGCCGCCCGCCGGGTCAACAGGGCACAGGCGACGAAGACAGGGAGAACGAACCATGAGGATTGCCAACCCGGTGCTGAGCGTTCCCGGTGCGATGCAGGCGCTGCTGGCGTTGTCCGAGGCGGCCGCGACCACCGGGGTCGACAAGGACCTCGCGGAGCTGATCTGCCTGCGGGTCAGCATCATGAACGGCTGCGGGGCCTGCATCGACCACCACACCAGGCTGCTGCGCGAGGCGGGCGTCGAGGACCAGAAGATCTGGGCGATCGCGGGGTGGCGGGACGTGCCGTACTACACCGACGCGGAGAAGGCGGCGTTCGCGCTGGCCGAGCAGGTGACGCACGTGCACGTCAGCGACGAGGTGTGGAACGGGGCCGCGGAGCACTTCGACGAGGAGCAGCTGGCCGGGCTCATGCTCGTGATCGGCGCGATCAACCTGTGGAACCGCATGAACGTCGGCACCCAGCAGAAAGCCGGCTGATCCGGCGTCTCGAAGAGCGAGGCCGGCGCGCAAGAGCTTCCTCTCCCTTGCGTGCCGGCCTCACGGCGCAGCATACCTCATGTCGAACAAATGTTCGATCATCAGGCGATCAACTCGCCGCGAGCGCGGCGCGTCCGTCCTCGGTCAGCTCGGCGCACACGCGGTGCTCGAACCGGGTCGGTTCGGCCGCGCGCAGCAGTCCCGCGTGGACGAGGTCGTGCGTCGCCGTCTGGTCGCAGCACGGCAGGCCGTCGACGTACAGCTCCGGTTCCGAGCCGCCCGTCACCTCGGCCCTGCCTGCCTCGACAGCCTTCAGCATCGCGCGGGCTCTTCCGCTGAGCTCCATCTCGACCCCCAGGTGTGGTGTCCGGTCCACTTGTCCCTTTGTCGAAAAGAGTCCGCATTCGTTCCACAAGTACGGGTCGGTCCGGGTTCTTCACGGTTGCGAACGCCGTGAGCTTGACCCAGTAGGCCGTTCGGGTCACGGCGACACGCCGGGGGAGGACCTCAGCGCGGGCCGGCGCACCCACGTCGTCCAGCGCGGCCGGTAGCCGTGCGAGTACCAGAACGGCGTCGAGCGCGGGTTCGGCAGCGCGTGGTGCAGCAACGTCGACGCCACGCCTGCCCCGTCCAGTACCGCGTGGGCGTGCGCGACGAGGGCGCTGCCGGCGCCGCTGCCGCGGGCGTCGGGTCGCACGCCGAGGTGGCCGAGGTAGGCGAACGGCCGCTGCTCGGCGAACCGGTCCATCCACCCCGCGTGCCGCGGCAGGTCCACGTAGACCATCCCGACGGGCGTGCCGCCGTGGACCGCGAGCCACATCGCCTCGTGGTCGCGGTCGAGCACCTCGGCCAGCGCCGCCCGCAGGTGCTCCGCGCCGTTCGCGCGCACGGTGACCATGCCGAACTCGGCGTCGTACCGGACCGTGTGCAGGTTCAGCTCGACCGCGACGTCCAGGTCGGCGCGGGTCGCGGGGCGCACCGCGACGGTCGAGGGCCGCGCAGGGGCGGTCCGCCCGGCGAGGCGTTCCGCGACCACCGTGAGCGGGGCGAAGCCGTGGTGCAGCAACGGCGCCGCGGTCGCCGTCTCGTGGCTCGGCACGGTCACGAGCGCCGCGGTGTCGGGGTCGTCGAGACCGGTGAGCCGGGGCTCCCACTCGTCGAGCAACGCGGGCAGGTCGCAGCCGGGCCGCCAGTGCAGCCGGTGCACCCGCAGCGGCCCCCAGGTCGCCCCGATCGAGCCGGGGTCCGTCTCGGTGAAGGAGAAGTCGTCGTCCACTGGCCACTTCTACCTGGCAGGGTCGGTCCGGTGGAGATATTCGTGGTGGACTCGTTCACCGACAAGCGCTTCGCGGGCAACCCGGCCGGGGTCGTCCTCCTGACCGAACCGCGCGACGACGTGTGGATGCAGCACGTCGCCGCCGAGATGAAGCACGCCGAGACGGCCTTCGTCACCCCCGACAACCACCTGCGCTGGTTCACCCCGGAGGTCGAGGTCGACCTCTGCGGGCACGCCACGCTGGCCACCGCACACGTGCTCGGCGGCGAGCAGAGGTTCACCACGCGTAGCGGTGTGCTCACCTGCGTACCCGACAACGGGTGGATCCGGATGGACTTCCCGGCCGATCCACCTGAGTTGACTGACCCGCCAGTCGGACTAGCGGAGGCGCTCCCACATGCGACGATCAAGTCCGTCGCGGTCGGCCGCTTCGACTACCTGATCGAGCTCGGCAGCGCGGAGGAGGTCCGTTCCCTGCGGCCCGACGTCCAAGGACTGGCACAGATGTCGTCACGCGGAGTGATCGTCACGGCGGTCGGCGATGGCGAGGCGGACATCGTCAGCCGGTGCTTCTACCCGGCCGTCGGCATCCCGGAGGACCCCGTCACCGGATCGGCGCACTGCACGCTCGCGTCCTACTGGATGCCCCGGTTGCAGCGCGCTGACCTGCTGGCGGAGCAGGCGTCGGCGCGCGGCGGGTTCGTCAGGGCTGCTCTCGCCCAAGATCGGGTGCTGCTCTCCGGGCAGGCCGTGACGGTGCTCCAGGGGCGTCTGACCGACTAGCCACGTCTGGGTGAACAGGCGTCACGCGGGGTGCTCGACCTGCCATTTCGTCCCCCGAGCGGGGTACTCTGGTGCCCCTGGAGGGGTCCTGATCATCAAGTACGGGACCCCTCAGTCACGCCTGAGCGTCCCCACCCCAGGCCGACGAGGAGGCTGGATGTCCGACCGAGCGTCGGCCCCCGTGTCGAACTCGGCCGCCTGGTCGGCCAAGTCGACCAACCGCGCGTTCAGCGCGTTCGCCGTCACCCTCCTGGTGGCCGGCGTCGTGTGCGCGGGCATGGTCGCGGCCTGGCTCCCCGAGGAGGAGCACACCTCGCTCTTCTGGATCGGCCCGCTGCTCGTCGTCGGCTTCCTGCTGGCCGAGCAGCTCGCGATCAACGTCGACGTCCGCAGCGGCGTCGCCTGGACCATCTCCTTCACCGAGATCCCGCTGGTGCTCGGCCTGCTGGTGGCCCCGTTCGAGATCGTCCTCGCCGCGCACGTAGTCGCGGGCGTGGGCACGCTGCTGGGCAGGCGGATCCTGGACCGCGCCGTCTACAACGCGGGCCTGATGTTCATGGAGATCTCCATCGCGTTCGCCGCGGCGGCCGTGGTGAACCGGGTGGTCGGCGAGGGCGGGCCGTTCTGGGCGGGCGCGTTCGTCGGCACGATCACGGTGCCGCTGCTCGCGAGCGTCCTGGGCCTCTGCGCCCTGCGGCTCATGGGCAAGTCGATGCGGGTGGGCAACAGCCTCCGCCTCGTGCTCCAGACGCTCGTCGTGGCGCTGCTCAACACCTCGGCCGGCCTCGTCGGCTACCAGATCGTCTCGACCACGCAGTGGGGCGGCCTGCTGATCGTCCTGGTGCTCGCCGGGATCATCGCCACCTACCTCGCCTACTCCGGGCTGCTGCGCGAACAGCGCGACCTGGAGGCGCTGAGCGAGGTCAGCCTCCGCGTCGCGCGGTCGGGCCAGCACGGCACCGGCCCGCGCCAGCCCGACGACGACCTCACCGCGAACGTCGAAGAGGACGAGTGGCAGCTCATCGCGGAACGCATCCGCGAGCAGCTCAACGCCAACCGGGTCGTGCTGCGCCTGCGCACCGACCCGCAGGAAGCCATGATCACCCTCGTCGCCGGCGAACCGCTGCCGGAGGAGATGACCACGACGGACCCGCGGGCCGTGCGCGAGGACCCGGTCCTGCAGTTGCCTGGCACGCACGTCCGCTACTACCGCGTGGCCGACGCGACCGAAGACGTCACCGAGGCCCTGCTGCGCCGCGACGTGCAGGAGGCGCTGGTCGTGCCGTTGCGCGGCGCGACCCAGCTGCTCGGCGCGGTCGAGGCGCACGACCGGCTCTCCCGGTGGCGCGGCTTCGGCAAGGCCGACATCCAGCTGCTGCGCACCCTCGCCTCCCACCTCGCGACCGCCGTGGACAACCGGCGGCTGCTCGCCCGCCTGCGCCACGACGCCTACCACGACCCGCTGACCGGCCTGCTCAACCGCGCGGGCTTCCGCGAGGCCTGCGCCGAACCGCTGCGCGAGTCGAAGAGGGGCGTGGTGCTGCGCATCGACCTCGACGTCCTGTCGACGGTCTCCGACGCGCTCGGCCAGGCCTGGGGCAACCGCATGGTCGTCGCCGCCGGGCGCAGGCTGCGCGACGCGCTGGGCGCCGACGTGCCGCTGGCCCGCCTGGAGGGCGGCGCGTTCGCGGCGTTCTTCGACGACGAGCGGGCGGCAACGGCCCACGAGATCGCCGACCGGCTCCGCGCGGGCCTGTCCGTGCCGTACCCCGTCGACCGGCTGACCGTCGAGGCCTCCGCCGTCGTGGGCTACGCGTCCAAAGCGGACTCCGAGACCGAGGACCCCGACCCCGACGCGTTGCTGCAGCGGGCGGACGTCGCCGTGCGCGCCACGACGGAGGGAACGCCGGTGCGGGCCTACGCACCGAGCATGGGCCAGATCTTCCTGCGCCGCTTCCAGCTCGTGACGCAGTTCCGCCAGGCCGTCGAGACCGGGCAGATCTCCGTGCACTACCAGCCGAAGGTCGCCCTGCCCTCACGCCAGGTCGTGGGCGCGGAGGCGCTGGTGCGCTGGACGCACCCCGAGTTCGGCCGCGTCGACCCGGACGAGTTCGTGCCGGCCGTCGAGGCCACCGGCCTGGTGGACGTGCTGACGGACTTCGTGATGGACCGCGCCCTGGAACGGGTGCGCCGCTGGCTCGACCGCGGGCTGCGGATGTCCATCGCGGTCAACCTGTCCGTGCGGACGCTGGGCGACGAGGACTTCCCCAACCGCGTGGCGGCCGCGCTGGAACGCCACGACGTGCCCTCCGGCCTGCTGACCTTCGAGCTCACCGAGTCCGGCGTCATGGCCGACCCCGAGCGCGCCCTGCCGGTGCTGCGGCGCCTGCACGCGATCGGCGTCGTGCTGGCGGTCGACGACTTCGGCACCGGCTACTCCTCGCTGGCCTACCTGCGCCAGCTGCCGGTGGACGAGGTGAAGATCGACAAGTCGTTCGTGCTCGGCATGGGCACCGACCTCGGCGACATGGCCGTGGTGCGCTCGATCGTCGAGCTCGGTCACTCGCTCGGTCTCGTCGTGGTCGCCGAGGGCGTGGAGGACGACGCCGCGCGCGACCAGCTGGTCGGCATGGGCTGCGACGTCGCGCAGGGGTACCTGATCTCCCGGCCGCTCTCCGAAGATCGCTTCGAGGCGTGGCTGCGGGCACGAACGGTGCAGGTCAGGGGTGCTCGCGATGAGACGGTGCTCACCTTGGTCCACTGAAGGGACCCCCGGATTTCGTTCTTGGTGGACGGGTGTTGTAGAGTTCTCCTCGCTCGGCAAGAACGAAAGAGCAAGCCCCTTTAGCTCAGTCGGCAGAGCGTCTCCATGGTAAGGAGAAGGTCTACGGTTCGATTCCGTAAAGGGGCTCCACTACTGGCCGCGGTGCTGAGCATCGCGGCTGTGGTGTGTTAAAGCGGTGTAGCTCAGTTGGTAGAGCAAGCGGCTCATAATCGCTGTGTCGCCGGTTCAAGTCCGGCCACCGCTACGTGAGTGGGTGAGGTGTGCTGGCGGAGAGCGCCAGCCGTCCTCACTCCGCCATGATTTTGGGGGCCGAGCCCCCAGACCCCCGGGCAGCACCCTCGCTGCCCATCCCCGCCAGGCGGTAAGCCCGCACTGGGTTGTCCGGGGTTCGCGTGCTCTCAGGAAGGCAAGGACCGTGGCTGCAACCGACGTACGCCCGAAGATCACCCTCGCGTGCGAGGAGTGCAAGCACCGGAACTACATCACCAGGAAGAACCGGCGCAACGACCCGGACCGCCTGGAGGTCAAGAAGTTCTGCCCGAACTGCAAGACGCACCGCGCGCACAAGGAAACCCGCTGAGCGCGTAGCGAGTCTTTCGGCGAGGCCCGTCCCACACCGTGGGGCGGGCCTCGCCGCATATAGGCTCATTCGGTGCCTCTGGACCCCGCCTTCATCGGACGTAGTTATCCGCCGTCGCAGCCGTACGACGTGAGCCGCGAGAAGATCCGCGAGTTCGCCGACGCGATCGGTGCCGACAGCCCGGCTCATCGCGACGCGGAAGCGGCGAAGGCGCTGGGGTACGGAGACGTCATCGCGCCGCCGACGTTCGCGATCGTGGTGTCGATGAAGACCAACGAGACGGTCATGTTCGACCCGGAACTGCAGCTCGACTACAGCCGGGTCGTGCACGGCGACCAGAACTTCGTCCACCACCGGCCCATCACCGCGGGCGACCAGCTCGTGTGCGTGGCGCACATCGACGGCATCGTGGCCCGCATGGGCAACGACATGGTGACCGTCCGGACCGAGATCAGCACGGCCGAGGGCGAGCCGGTCACCACCGCCAGGTCGATGCTCGTCGTGAGGGGAGAAGACGCGTGAGCCACGAAGTCGGGACCGTGCTGCCGGCCCTGTCCGTCCGCTTCACGCGCGCCGACCTGGTGCGCTACGCGGGCGCCTCGCTGGACTTCAACCCCATCCACTGGAACGAGAAGACCGCGAAGGACGTCGGCCTGCCCGACGTCATCGCCCACGGCATGCTCACGATGGCCGTGGCGTCGCGGATCGTCGCGGAGTGGATCGGCGACCCCGGTGCGATCGTCGAGTACGGCTGCCGCTTCGGCCGGCCGGTCGTGGTGCCCAACGACGACGAGGGCGCGCTGGTCGAGGTGACCGCGAAGGTCACCAAGGACCTCGGCGACGGAACTGTGAAGGTCAACATCAACGCGGCTTTTGACGGCAAGTCGGTGTTGACGGGCGCGTTCGCCCGCGTGCGCGTGGCCTGACGATGTGATCAACGACACCGCCGGGCCACCCGGTCCGGTGGTGTTTGCCGTGCTCACGGGAGGTTCTGGTCACACCGCCGCCGCGGTTGCCCGACCCTGATTCGTCTTCTCGGCACTCGTGTGGGTAGGGTGTGCGACAGGCCGCTCGACAGATGCTTGGGCGGTCTGGTTGGAATGGACGGGGCAGGCTCCCGTACACTTCCTGCGTGGCCAGGGGATCTCTCGCAGATCCCGAAGGGGCGTAGCTCAACTGGCAGAGCAGCGGTCTCCAAAACCGCAGGTTGCAGGTTCAAGTCCTGTCGCCCCTGCTGTCGAAGCGTCATGGGTGGAGTGGAGGACGGCATGAGCGAGGGCCGCGAGCAGGACCAGCCGGAGGAGCGCGAAGGCGCTGTCCGGCCGTCCACTGCTGCGGCGCGGCGTGAACGTCGTGCCTCCTCTCGCCCGGCCGCCCGCAAGGACGGCAGCAGCGCTGAGTCGAAGAAGAGCGCCGTCAAGTCCGACGACTCGGACGACGACGCCAAGAAGGGTCGCCCGACGAAGACCCGTGATGGACAGGAGAAGGGCCCCTCGCTGATCGGGCGGTTCTTCCGCTACATCCGCGAGGTCATCAGCGAACTCCGCAAGGTGATCTGGCCGACGCGCAAGCAGCTCGTCACGTACACCGGCGTAGTCCTGGTGTTCGTGGTCGTGATGGTCGCGCTGGTGTGGGCTCTCGACCTCGGCTTCGGCGCGGCTGTTTTCGAGTTGTTCGGCTGAGCCGGACAGCTGCCGCTGCAACCAGGAAGCGAGATCCACAGTGAGCTCCGACAACGGCGTTGACGCCCAGGAGAAGACCGACCTCATCGACGACGAGGTGTCCGAGGACACCGCGGCCGACGAGACGGTCGAGTCGGAGGCTGTGGACTCCGAGGACGCCGCTGACGCCGACGTCGCGGACGAGGCCGACGAAGACGAGGCCGAGGACGTCGACGTCCTCGCCATCGACGAGACCCCGATCGACGAAGAGATCGCCGACCCCGCCGAAGAGCTGCGCCAGGCCCTGCGCCACGCGCCCGGCGACTGGTACGTCGTGCACTCGTACGCCGGTTACGAGAACAAGGTCAAGGCCAACCTCGAGACCCGCATCCACACGCTCGACATGGAGGACTACATCTTCCAGGTCGAGGTGCCGACCGAAGAGGTCACCGAGATCAAGAACGGCCAGCGCAAGCTGGTGCAGCGCAAGGTGCTGCCCGGCTACATCCTGGTCCGCATGGAGCTCACCGACGCGTCCTGGAGCGCCGTCCGCAACACGCCGGGCGTGACCGGGTTCGTCGGGGCCACCTCCAAGCCCTCGCCCCTCACGATCGACGAGGTGCTGAAGTTCCTGCTCCCGCAGGGCGAGCAGAAGCCGGCAGAGGGCAAGAAGGCCGCCTCCACCACCGCGCCGAAGCCGACCATCGAGGTCGACTTCGAGGTGGGCGAGTCGGTCACCGTCATGGACGGCCCGTTCGCCACGCTGCCCGCCACGATCAGCGAGGTCAACGCGGACGGCCAGAAGCTGAAGGTCCTGGTGTCGATCTTCGGCCGGGAGACGCCGGTCGAGCTGTCGTTCAGCCAGGTCTCCAAGATCTGAGCGGTTCCCTCGAAAGAGGAACCGATCGGCCACGCTGCGGCTGGCAGGGCCGCGCGCGGACACCGCAATAACAGGAAGTACGGACATGCCACCCAAGAAGAAGAAGCTGTCAGCGATCATCAAGCTGCAGATCAAGGCTGGTGCCGCCAACCCGGCGCCGCCCGTCGGTCCCGCGCTTGGTCAGCACGGCGTCAACATCATGGAGTTCTGCAAGGCCTACAACGCCGCGACCGAGTCGCAGCGCGGTCAGGTCGTGCCGGTCGAGATCTCGGTCTACGAAGACCGCTCGTTCGACTTCAAGCTGAAGACCCCGCCGGCCGCGCGCCTCATCCTCGCCGCCGCCGGCGTCGACAAGGGATCGGGCGAGCCGCACCGCGTCAAGGTCGCCAAGGTGACCATGGAGCAGGTGCGCCAGATCGCGCAGACCAAGATGGTCGACCTGAACGCGAACGACGTCGACCAGGCCGCGAAGATCATCGCCGGCACCGCCCGTTCCATGGGCATCACGGTCGAAGGCTGATCTTTCTCTTTCGCAAGCGTGGGAGAGCCGAGCGCGGCTCATTCACCACGACTGATCCACGGTTAGGACAGAGTCATGAAGCGCAGCAAGGCCTACAAGGCCGCAGCCGAGCTGGTGGACCGGGAGCGGCTGTACTCGCCGCTGGAGGCCGCCAAGCTCGCCAAGGAAACGTCCAAGGTGAAGCTGGACTCGACCGTCGAGGTCGCGATTCGCCTCGGCGTCGACCCCCGCAAGGCCGACCAGATGGTCCGCGGCACCGTGAACCTGCCGCACGGTACGGGCAAGACCGCCCGCGTGATCGTCTTCGCAACCGGTGACAAGGCCGCAGAGGCCGAGGCCGCCGGTGCGGACGCCGTCGGCGCCGAAGACCTCATCGAGCGCATCCAGGGTGGCTGGCTCGACTTCGACGCCGCGATCGCGACCCCCGACCAGATGGCGAAGGTCGGCCGCATCGCCCGCATCCTCGGCCCGCGTGGCCTGATGCCGAACCCCAAGACCGGCACCGTGACCCCCGAGGTCGCGAAGGCGGTGAACGACATCAAGGGCGGTAAGATCAACTTCCGCGTCGACAAGCAGGCCAACCTGCACTTCGTGATCGGCAAGGTGTCGTTCGACCCCGAGAAGCTGGTCGAGAACTACGCCGCGGCTCTGGACGAGGTGCTCCGCGCCAAGCCGTCCGCGGCCAAGGGCCGGTACGTCAAGAAGGTCACCGTCTCCACGACGATGGGCCCCGGCATCCCGGTCGACCCGAACCGCACCCGCAACATGCTGGTGGACGAGGCCTGAGCCTCGCGGTTCTGAAGCACCCGTGAAAGGCCCCCGGCGCACGCCGGGGGCCTTTTGCCTGCGTCGCTCAGTGCTGCTCGACGGGCGGTGAGGCCCGCTTCCGCCGCTCCGGCTGCCACGTCTGCCGGTAGTCGCTGGGCGACACCCCGACCTGCTTCAGGAAGTGGTGCCGCAGGTTGTTCGCCGTGCCGATGCCGCTCAACGCCGCGATCTTCTCCACCGGCAGGTCGGTCGACTCCAGCAGCGCCTGCGCCCTGGCGATGCGTTCGTTGAGCAGCCACTGCAACGGCGTGGTTCCGGTGGCCGCGTGCAGGCGGCGGTAGAACGTCCGCGGGCTCACGGCGGCGCGGCGGGCCAGGGCGTCGATGGTCAGCGGTTCGTCCAGGCGTTCGCGAGCCCAGTCGAGGGCCGCGGTCATGCCCGCGCTCGTGAGGACGTTGCCGTCGTCGACGTGGAGGACCGAGTCGTCGACCCGCACCGCGGGGTAGCGCTCGGCGAGCAGTGCGGTGTGCATCCAGTGGGCCGTTGCCCTGCGGCCGTCGAGGAGGCCCGCTTCGGCCAGTGCGAAGGCGCCGACGCAGAGGGAGACGATGCGGGCGTCGGCCTCGTGTGCTTCGCGGAGGGCGGAGACCAGGGCGGGTGGGACCGGGGCGTTGTCCTCGATGACCTCCTCCGGCACCCACGGGACGATGACGGTGTCCGCTCGTGCGAGGGTCGGGGTGCGGCGTGCCGAAGACGGCCGCGAGGATGCCCAGTTCGTAGAGGTCCAGGACGCCGAAGTCGTCGGGCACGACCAGGGCGACGGAGCCGGCGGTCATGCGACCCAGCCTATGGCAGGAATTTGATGGACGGGGGCATTCCGGTCACTGGTTGCGGTGATCACCGGTGGCGAAGCTGGAGCCATGACAACTGAGGCGATCACGGTGCTGGGGCTGGGCAACCTCGGACGTGCCGTGGCGGAGGCGTTCCTGCGGGGCGGGCACCCCGCGACGGTGTGGAACCGTTCTGCCGCAAAGGCTTTGGCGCTCGTGGAGGGTGGTGCGACCGCGGCGGCCACCGTCGGGGAGGCGGTCGCGGCGGGTGAGCTCGTGGTCGTGGCCGTGCTCGACCAGCGGGCGGTGCGGGAGGTGCTGCACGGGGTGGACGTGCGGGGGCGGGCGTTGGTGAACCTCACCTCCGGCACGCCGGACGAGGCGCGCGCGGTGGCGCGGTGGGCCGGGGAGAACGGCGCGGAGTACCTGCACGGCGCGGTCTACGCGGTGCCGCAGACGATCGGGACCGCGGCGTCGTCGATCAACTGCAGCGGTTCCGCCGCGGTGCACGAGCGGTGGCGGGAGCGGTTGGGGCTGCTCGGGAAGGTCACGTTCCTCGGCGCCGACGCCGGGCGCGCGTCCGGGTACGACGTGGCGGTCCTGGCCGGGATGTACGGGCTGATCGGCGGGTTCCTGCACGCGGCGGCGCTGGCGCGGGCCGGTGGCATCAAGGCCACCGAGCTCACGCCGATGTTGTTGTCGTGGCTGGTGGACCTGCACCCCGCGCTGGTCGCGTTCGCCGAGGAGGTCGACTCGGCCGCCTGCGCCGGCGGGGAGTCGAGCCTCGCGATGAACCAGAGCGGGCTGGCCACGCTGATCCGCGCCGCCGAGGCGCAGGGCGTGCCGTTCGCGGGGCTCGACGCCGTCAAGGCGCTGGTCGACCGGCAGGTCGCCGAAGGGCGGGGCGCGGAGAGCCTGGCCCGTGCCGTCGAGTCCCTCGGCGGCTCACCCCGGCGTGCGGGCTGACAGCAGGAACACCGGGCGAGCCGCCCTGCTCAACCGCAGGTGCTCGGGTTCCAGTCGGTGATGACCCAGCCGGAGCCGACCTTCTCGACGACGAACGTGCCCAGCCGCGGGCCGCCCTCGACGGTCAGCGCGCAGGAGTCGATGGTGACCTTGGTGGAGGTCGGGGTCTTCAGCATCTCGGGCGGGAACATGACCTGCTGGTACCGGTCGACGTTGGTGACCTGCGCCCGCAGCCCCTTCACCGCGGCGGCGCAATCGCTTGCGCCGTGGGCGTTCGCGAACTTCTGGCGGGTGTCGTCGCGCAGGATCAGCGTGCAGGCGCGGGTCGTGTCGGCGAAGGAGACGTGCTTGTAGAACATGCCGACGGTGCCCTGCAGGCCCGCGGGTGCGGACAGTCCCTGTGCCGCACCGGTCACGCCGCCGCTGTCCTGCGCGATGTCGCCGGGGTCGTCGGTGCCGAAGAAGTGGTTGTAGGCCCAGATCGCCGAGCCCAGCACGACGAGGAACGTCAGCACGCGCCAGAAGAGCGCGCTGCCGAGGATGAACAGCACCCACCGCAGCCGGTTGCCGGGGCCCGGCCTGGGTGCCTGCGGCGCTTGGCCGGTGGCCTCCTGGTAGCGCTGGAACTCCTGGAAGCGCTGGAACTCCTGGAACTGCCGGAGCTGTTCGGGGTCCATCGGGGGCTGCGGCGGCTGCGGGGGCTGCCGGGGTGCGAGATCCTTGCCGGGCTCGTCCGTCACAGGTCACATCATGCCGATTTGGAGTGGCCGTACACAGTCGAGTACTCTTTTCCTGGTTCTACCGAAGACCGCTGGTTTTCTCCGCGAGGAGAACGAAGGCCCCGTTGCAACACGGGCGGCCCGCGCAGGGAGGACGAGGCTCAGCTTGTCGTGACGCCCCGTGCTGCTTGTGCGCGTGGGCGTTTTTGTTGTTTCGGAGCCTTCTCGAACCGGCGGTCACCCAGCCCAGAGAGGAGGCGATCATGGCGAAGCCCAGCAAGGTTACGGCGGTCGCTGAGCTCGCGGACCAGTTCCGCAGCAGCTCGGCAGCGGTTGTCACCGAGTACCGTGGCCTCTCCATGGCGCAGCTCACGACGCTGCGTCGCGCTCTCGGCGCGGGCACCAAGTACACCGTCGCGAAGAACACGCTGGTCAAGCTGGCCGCCGCGGACGCCGGCATCGAGGGCCTCGAGGCTCTCCTGTCCGGTCCGACCGCCATCGCGTTCGTCGAGGGCGAGCCCGTCGACGCCGCCAAGGCGATCCGCGACTTCGCGAAGGACAACAAGGCCCTGATCATCAAGGGCGGCTTCATGGATGGCCGCCCGCTCTCGGTCGACGAGGTCACGGCTATCGCCGACCTCGAAAGCCGTGAGGTGCTGCTCGCGAAGCTCGCGGGCGCGATGAAGGGCAACCTGGCCAAGGCCGCGGGTCTGTTCAACGCCCCGGCTTCCCAGGTCGCTCGCCTGGCTGCTGCCCTGCAGGAGAAGAAGGCCGAGTCGGCTCCCGCCGCCGAAGCCGACGCTCCCGCCGAAAGCTGATCACCCGAAGACACACCCGACGCTTTCGCGCGGGAAATTAGAAAGGACCGCCGATCATGGCGAAGCTCAGCACCGAAGAGCTGCTCGACGCGTTCAAGGAGATGACCCTCCTGGAGCTGTCGGCGTTCGTGAAGCAGTTCGAGGAGACCTTCGAGGTCACCGCCGCGGCTCCGGTCGCCGTCGCTGCCGCCGGCCCGGCCGGCCCCGCCGCCGCCGAGGTCGAGGAGAAGGACGAGTTCGACGTCGTCCTCGAGTCCGCCGGTGACAAGAAGATCCAGGTCATCAAGGTCGTCCGCGAGGTCGTCTCGGGCCTGGGCCTGAAGGAGGCCAAGGAGCTGGTCGAGTCCGCTCCGAAGCCGATCCTCGAGGGTGTCGCGAAGGACGTCGCGGACGCCGCCAAGGAGAAGCTCGAGGCCGCCGGCGCCAAGATCACCCTCAAGTGATCCGGGCCCCCTCGGGGGCTTGGCGTTCAGCCGCTTGAAACGGGCGTGCACCCACAACGGGGGTGCACGCCCGTTTTGCTGTGTCCGGACCTTCACGACATGCGCCGTGTGACCGTTTCACGAGGTCACGCTCAGTGCTGTTATCCGAACGCAACCGCCATTAACCCAACTGGTGAGTAACCTCCCGCGAACGAACTCGTTGCCCAGGTGTGACGCCGGTCCCGTCGGCGTCGTCGGGCTGTGCGGAGGTGCGGATGGGCGTCGAGGTGGTCGTTGAGGGTCTGACCAAGTCCTTCGGCAAGCAGACCATCTGGCAGGACGTCACGCTCACGTTGCCGCCGGGTGAGGTCAGCGTGATGCTCGGACCGTCGGGCACCGGCAAGAGCGTGTTCCTGAAGTCGCTGGTGGGACTGCTCAAGCCGGAGCAGGGCAAGATCGTCATCAACGGCACGGACCTCGTGCGGTGCTCCGAGCACAAGCTCTACGAGATCCGGAAGATGTTCGGCGTGCTGTTCCAGGACGGTGCGCTGTTCGGGTCGATGAACCTGTACGACAACATCGCCTTCCCGCTGCGGGAGCACACCCGCAAGAGCGAGGCCGAGGTCCGCAGGATCGTCCTCGAGAAGATGGAGATGGTCGGTCTCGTCGGTGCGGAGAAGAAGCTCCCCGGTGAGATCTCCGGCGGCATGCGCAAGCGGGCCGGTCTGGCCCGCGCGCTGGTGCTCGACCCCGAGATCATCCTGTGCGACGAGCCGGACTCCGGGCTCGACCCGGTGCGCACGGCGTACCTGAGCCAGCTGCTGATCGACCTCAACGCGCAGATCGACGCGACGATCCTCATCGTCACGCACAACATCAACATCGCGCGGACCGTGCCGGACAACCTCGGCATGCTGTTCCGGCGGGAGCTCGTCATGTTCGGGCCGCGGGAGGTCCTGCTCACGAGCGACGAGCCGGTGGTCGAGCAGTTCCTCAACGGGCGGCGGCTCGGGCCGATCGGCATGTCCGAGGAGAAGGACCAGGCGACCATGGCCGCCGAGCAGGCGCACGCGGACGCCGGGCACTCGGACGGGTCGCCGGACGAGGACATGCGCGGGGTCGTGCCGCAGCTGGAACCGACGCCCGGGTTGCCGTACCGGGACGCGGTGCGCCGGCGCAAGGACCGGGTCATGTCGATCATCCACCGGCTGCCGCACGAGGCGCAGCAGGGCATCATCGCCAGCCTCACCACCGAGGAGCAGGTGCGGTACGGGGTGCACGTCGGGACGCCGGTCGCGGCTCCCACGCCGAGCCCGTGGCCGCGGACCGGTGGTGTGCTGTGAGCACCCAGACCTTTCCCGGCGCCGGTGCGCTGCGGGAGACCGGGAAGCTGTGCCAGCTCGGCATCGACGTGGTGCGCACGTCGTTCCGGCGGCCGTTCCAGCTGCGGGAGTTCATCCAGCAGAGCTGGTTCATCGTCAGCGTCACGGTGCTGCCGACGGCACTGGTCAGCATCCCGTTCGGCGCGGTCATCGCGTTGCAGCTGGGCAGCCTGACCAGGCAGATCGGCGCGCAGTCGTTCACCGGTGCCGCCAGCGTGCTCGCGATCATCCAGCAGGCCAGCCCGATCGTGACGGCGCTGCTCATCGCCGGTGCCGGCGGCAGTGCGATCTGCGCGGACCTCGGGTCCCGCACGATCCGCGAGGAGATCGACGCCATGGAAGTGCTCGGGGTGTCGCCGATCCACCGGCTGGTCGTGCCCAGGGTGCTGGCGGCGATGCTGGTGTCCGTGCTGCTCAACGGCATGGTCAGCGTCGTCGGCGTGCTCGGCGGCTACTTCTTCAACGTGATCATGCAGGACGGCACGCCCGGTGCCTACCTCGCGAGCTTCAGCGCGCTGGCGCAGCTGCCGGACCTGTGGATCAGCGAGCTCAAGGCGCTGATCTTCGGGTTCATCGCGGGCATCGTGGCCGCCTACCGGGGGCTCAACCCCGCGGGCGGGCCGAAGGGCGTGGGCGACGCGGTCAACCAGGCCGTGGTCATCACGTTCCTGCTGCTGTTCTTCGTCAACTTCGTCCTCACCACGATCTACCTGCAGGTCGTGCCCGCGAAGGGGAGCTGATGGCGAACAAGGTGCTGTCCACCCTGGACGGGTTCGGCGACCAGCTGTCGTTCTACCTCAAGGCGCTGGCGTGGACGCCCCGCGCGCTGAAGCGGTACTCCAAGGAGACGCTGCGGCTGCTGGCCGAGGTGAGCTTCGGGTCCGGTGCGCTCGCGGTCATCGGCGGCACGATCGGCGTGATGGTCGGGTTGTCCGTGTTCACCGGCACCGTCGTCGGTCTGCAGGGGTTCACGGCCCTCAACCAGATCGGCACGAGCGCGTTCGCCGGGTTCGTGTCCGCCTACTTCAACACGCGTGAGATCGCGCCGCTCGTCGCCGGGCTGGCGTTGAGCGCGACGGTCGGAAGTGGGTTCACCGCGCA
Source organism: Lentzea sp. NPDC037011 (assembly GCF_055607425.1). Classification (NCBI taxonomy): domain Bacteria; kingdom Bacillati; phylum Actinomycetota; class Actinomycetes; order Pseudonocardiales; family Pseudonocardiaceae; genus Lentzea; species Lentzea sp. NPDC037011. The sequence continues at coordinate 716,755 of NZ_JBVJRT010000001.1, forward strand.
GCTCGGCGCCATGCGGATCTCCGAGGAGATCGACGCGCTGGAGGTCATGGGCATCCCGAGCCTGCCGTTCCTGGTCACCACGCGGATCATCGCCGGGTTCGTCGCGATCATCCCGCTGTACGTGATCGGCCTGCTCACCAGCTACCTGGCGGCCAGGACGATCACCGTGGAGTTCTACGGGCAGTCGGCGGGCACGTACGACCACTACTTCAACCTGTTCCTGCCACCGGTCGACGTGCTCTGGTCGTTCGGCAAGGTGCTGGTCTTCGCGGTCGTGATCATCATGACCCACTGCTACTACGGCTACCGCGCCTCCGGCGGGCCGGCGGGGGTCGGTGTGGCCGTCGGACGGGCGGTGCGCACCGCCATCGTCACGACCGCGCTGCTCGACTTCTTCCTGAGCCTCGCGATCTGGGGCGCCACGACGACGGTGAGGATCGCCGGATGAAGAAGCGCGTGCTGGGCATCGCGTTCCTCCTCGCGATCGCCATGTTCCTGTCGCTCACGGTGGCGCTCTACAAGGACGCCTTCAGCGACTACGTGAAGGTGACGCTCAAGACCGACCACATCGGCAACCAGCTGCTGACCGCGAGCGACGTCAAGGTGCGCGGGCTGATCGTCGGCTCGGTCAAGGCCATCCGCACCACCGGCGACGGCGCCGAGCTGGAGCTCGCGCTGCTGCCGGACAAGGTCGAGCAGATCCCCGGCAACGTCTCCGCGCGCCTGCTGCCCAAGACGTTGTTCGGCGAGCGGTACGTGAACCTCGTGCTGCCGCAGCGCAAGGGCGCCGCCATCAGGGAGGGCGCGGTCATCGAGCAGGACCGCACCAGCAGCGCCATCGAGGTCGAGCGCGTGCTGAACAACCTGATGCCGGTGCTGCAGGCGATCCAGCCGGAGAAGCTCGCCACGACGCTCACGGCGTTGTCGCAGGCGCTCGACGGCCGCGGCAAGCCGCTCGGCGAGACGCTGGTGTCGCTCGACGCCTACCTCGGTGAGCTCAACCCGCAGCTGCCGGCGCTCAAGGAGAACATCTCCAGGCTCGCCGACGTCGCGAACGTCTACTCCGACGCCGCTCCCGACCTGCTCCAGGCGCTCAACGACATGACCGCGACGACCAAGACCGTGGTCGACCAGCGGGACAACCTGCTCGCGCTGTACGGCTCGCTCACCACGACCTCGCAGGACCTCACGGGCTTCCTCGCGGTCAACAAGAACAACATCATCCAGCTCGCGGACACCAGCCGCCCGACGCTGGAGCTGCTCGCCAAGTACGCGCCCGAGTACCCGTGCCTGCTCAAGGGCCTCAGCGAGTTCAAGCCGGTCATCGAGAAGGCGTTCGGTGTGGGCACCAACGAGCCCGGCCTGCACATCACGCTGGAGATCACGAACACCCGCGGCAAGTACAAGCCCGGCATCGACGACCCCGAGTACCGGGACAAGCGCGGGCCACGCTGCTACGACCTGGTCCCGCGGCCGGACCCGTTCCCGCAGTACCCGCCGGAGGGTCCGGTGAAGGACGGCTCCAGCTCGCCGCCGCCCGCCCGCGTCGCCAACGACGGGATCCTGCCGCCCGCGACCGCCGGGAACGCGACCTCGCCGTCGTCGGCCACCGCGGTGAACCTCGCGAACTCGCCGGAGGAGGCCCGGATGATCGCGGCGCTGTTCGGCCCGCGGATGGGCGTGGACCCGCAGGACGTGCCGGGCTGGTCGAGCCTGCTGCTCGGACCGCTGGTGCGCGGAACGGAGGTGACGGTCGAGTGAAGGGTGTGCTCGCCCCGCTGCTGAAGCTGATCACGTTCGCCGTGGTCACGATCCTCGCCACGACCCTGCTGGCGATCACCATCGCGAACGTCAACCTGGCCGGCGCCACCGGGTACAAGGCGCGGTTCACCGACGTCACCGCCCTGAACGAGGGCGACGACATCCGCATCGCCGGCGTCCGCGTCGGGCAGGTCGACGAGATCAGGGTCGTCGACCGCAAGACCGCCGAGGTCGAGTTCTCGATCGACGGCGACCGCCGGCTGCCCGACGCGGTGACCGCGACCATCAAGTACCGCAACCTGGTGGGCCAGCGGTACATCGCGCTGGAGGCCGGCACCGGCGACACCAGCGCGGTGCTGCCCGAGGGCGGCACGATCCCGCTGGAGCGCACCAGGTCAGCGCTCGACCTCACGGTGTTGTTCAACGGCTTCAAGCCGCTCTTCCAGGCCCTGTCGCCGGACGACGTGAACAAGCTGTCGTTCGAGATCGTCCAGGTGCTGCAGGGAGAGGGCGGCACGATCGACAGCCTGCTGCGGCACACGGCGTCGCTGACCAGCACGCTCGCCGGCAAGGACAAGGTCATCGGCCAGGTCGTCGACAACCTCAACGTCGCGCTGGACACCGTGAACTCGCGCGGCGACGACCTGAACAACCTCGTCGTCACGTTGCAGCAGCTCGTCTCCGGGCTCGCGCAGGACCGCCAGCCGATCGGCGAGGCGATCACCGCGCTCGGCGACCTGACCAACGCGACCGCCGGCCTGCTGGAACAGGGCCGTGAACCGTTGCGCAACGACATCGCTCAGCTCGGCATCGTCTCGAAGACGCTGGGGGACAACGAGGTGCTCGTCGAGGGCGTGCTCCAGCGGCTGCCGAACAAGCTGGAGACGATCACCAGGACCGCGACCTACGGCTCGTGGTTCAACTTCTACCTGTGCGAGGCCAGCGGCCAGATCGCCGTGCCGCCGGTCATCACCAACCCCGTCCCCATCACGGCGTTGCCGGTGACACAGCAGAGGTGCCGCCGATGAAACAGCGCAACCCCATCGCCACCGGCGCGATCAGCCTGACGTTGATCGCACTGCTGCTGCTCGCCGCGTTCTACTCCGACGACCTGCCGATCGTGGGCGGCGGCACGAGCTACGCGGCGGACTTCAGCGAGGCCGCGGGCCTGGTGCCGGGCAACGAGGTCCGCGTCGCCGGCGTGAAGGTCGGCAAGGTCACCAAGGTCGGGCTGAACGGCGACCGGGTGCGGGTGACGTTCAAGGTCAAGGACACCTGGGTGGGCGACCGGTCGACCGCGATGATCCGCATCAAGACGTTGCTGGGCCAGAAGTTCCTGGCGCTCGACCCGCAGGGCTCGCAGCCGCTCTCGCCCGGTGACCCGATCCCGAAGGAACGCACGCTCGCGCCGTACGACGTGAACGAGGCGTTCAACGGGCTCGCGACGACCGTCGGCCAGATCGACACCAAGCAGCTCGCGGACAGCTTCACCGTGCTGTCCGAGACGTTCAAGAACTCGCCCGAGCACGTCCGCGGCGCGCTGGACGGCCTGTCCGCGCTGTCGAAGACGATCTCCTCGCGCGACGAGCAGCTCGCGAAGCTGCTCGACAACACCCGGCAGCTGACCGGGACGCTGGCCGACCGCAACGCCGAGTTCGAGAAGCTGATCGCCGACGGCAACCTGCTGCTGGGCGAGCTGCGCAAGCGGCGGGAGGCCATCAGCGCGGTGCTCGGCGGCACGCGCGACCTGGCCAGGCAGCTCTCCGGGCTGGTCGCGGACAACCAGGACCAGCTCAAGCCCGCGCTGCAGCAGCTCGACCGGGTCACCACGATCCTGCAGCGCAACCAGGACAACCTGGACCGCAGCCTGGCGCTGCTGGCCCCGTTCTACCGGGTGTTCGCGAACACCCTGGGCAACGGGCGCTGGTTCGACACCTACATCTGCGGTCTGCTGCCGCCCTCGGTGAACCTCGGCGTCGTCGGGTTCAACGAGGAAGGCTGCCTGCCTCCGGGGGTGGCGCGATGACGACTGTGGTGCACAGCAGGGCCGGCCGGTTCATCGCGATCGCGTGCGTGCTCGCGCTCGTGCTGACCGCCGCGCTCTGGTGGGTGTTCAACGGCATGAACGGGCGCAAGGTCACCGCGCACTTCGCGGCGGCCGTCGGCGTCTACCCCGGCGGTGACGTGCGGGTGCTGGGCGTGAAGGTCGGCACGATCGACGAGGTCACGCCGGAGGGCAAGACGGTGAAGGTGGTGTTCACCGTCGACCGCGACGTGCGGGTGCCGGCGAACGCGCAGGCCGTCGTGGTCTCGCCGAGCGTGGTCAGCGACCGGTACGTGCAGCTCTCGCCCGCCTACACCGGTGGGCCGGCGATGGCCGACGACGCCGTGATCCCGCGCGAGCGCACCGCGACACCGGTCGAGCTCGACGAGCTGTACTCGTCGCTGGACAAGCTCACGACCGCGCTGGGGCCCAACGGCGCGAACGCCGACGGCGCGCTCGCGGACCTGCTGAACTCCGCGGCGAAGAACCTGGAGGGCAACGGCCAGGCGCTCAACGACACGCTGAAGAACCTGGGCCAGGCCACCCGCACGCTGTCGGGGTCGAAGGAGGACCTCTTCGCGACCGTCGACAACCTGCAGAAGTTCACGGCGATGCTGGCCGCGAACGACAGCCAGGTGCGGGACCTCAACAAGCAGCTGGCGGACGTGGCGAAGCTGCTCGCCGACGAACGCGGCGACCTCGGTGCCGCGCTGAGCGAGCTGGCGACCGCGCTGGGGCAGGTGCAGGGGTTCGTCAAGGACAACCGCGCCGGGCTGAAGTCCAACGTGGACAAGCTGGCGTCGATCACGCAGGTGCTCGTGAACCAGCGGGCGGCACTGGCCGAGACGCTGGACGTGGCACCGCTGGCGCTGGGCAACCTGCAGAACTCCTACAACGCGGCGTCCGGCACGCTCGACACCCGCGCGAACATCAACGAGCTCAACCAGCCGCCGATCGTGCTGATCTGCAAGCTGGTGCAGCAGGCGACGCCGAACAACGTGCCGCCGGTGCTCGCGAACACGTGCAAGCAGCTGGAGCCGCTGCTGAGCGGTGCGATCCCGTTGAAGTCGCCCGCCGAGGTGCTCGGCGACCTCAACGCGGGCAAGCTGCCGCTGCCCCTGCCGCTCGCGGGGGTGCCCCGGTGAAGAAGCTCGTCGTGGGTCTCGCGGCGGTGTTGCTGGTCTCCGGCTGCGGTTCCGGTGGCTTCGACGGCGTCTACAACATGCCGCTGCCCGGTGGCGCGGACGTGGGCGACCACCCGTACCGGGTGAAGGCGCACTTCAAGGACGTGCTCGACCTGGTGCCGCAGGCGGGCGTGAAGGTCAACGACGTGCCGGTCGGCCGGGTGGAGCGGATCGACCTCGCTCCCGGCGGCTGGACCGCCGAGGTCACGCTGCTCGTCAACGGCGACGTGCAGCTCCCGGCCAACGCGTACGCGAACCTGCGCCAGTCGGCGTTGCTCGGTGAGAAGTTCATCGAGCTGGGCAAGCCGAAGGACGCGAGCGGCAAGCTCGCGGACAACGCGACCATCCCGATCGAGAAGACCAACCGCAACCCCGAGGTCGAAGAGGTCTTCGGCGCGTTGTCGTTGCTGCTCAACGGTGGCGGTGTCGCGCAGCTGCAGAACATCACCAAGGAGCTCAACGCGACGTTCGAGGGCAACGAGCAGGAGATCAGGTCACTGCTCGGCAACCTCGACACGTTCGTCGGGCAGCTGGACGAGCACAAGGTGGAGATCGTCCGCGCGCTCGACTCGATGAACCGGCTCGCCGCCACCCTCGCCCAGCAGCGGGACCGGATCACCGTGGCGCTGACCGACCTGGAACCCGGCCTGAAGGTGCTGGCCGAGCAGCGCACGCAGCTGGTGACGTTGCTGCAGTCGCTGACCAGGCTGTCCGACGTCGCCGTGGACACGGTCAACCGCAGCCGCGACGACATCGTGGCCGACCTCAAGGCGTTGCAGCCGACGCTGACGAAGCTCGCCGAGTCGGGGCAGAACCTGCCGAACGCGTTCGAGCTGCTGCTGACCTACCCGTTCCCGGACGCGGCGGTCGACGGCATCAAGGGCGACTACACCAACGCGTTCATCGACCTGGACCTCAACCTGGGCAACGTCCTCGACAACCTGGGCCGGTCGCGGCAGACCCCGCTCGAAGGCATCCTGCCGCCGAGCCAGGGCACTCCGCTGCCGCTGCCGAACCTCCCGCTGCCCGGCATCGGCCAGGGCACCGGGTCGGGCCTCGGCGACATCCTCGGCGGTCTGCTGGGAGGGGGGCGCAAGTGATCACGCGGGGCACGAAGCTCAAGGTCGTGGCGTTCGTCCTGGTGGCGTTGCTGGGCATCTCCTACGTCAGCGCGAACTACGTCGGGCTCTTCCGCTCGTCGTCGACCGTCGTGACGATGCAGCTCGCCGACTCCGGCGGCATCTTCTCCAACGCCGAGGTCACCTACCGCGGTGTCACGATCGGCCGGGTCGGGCAGCTGCGGCTGACCGCCGACGGCGTCGAGGCCGACCTGGAGCTCGACGCCGACGCACCGCGGGTGCCGGCGTCGGCCGAGGCCGTCGTCGCCAACCGGTCGGCGGTCGGCGAGCAGTACGTGGACCTGCGGCCGAAGACCGACGGCGGCCCGTTCCTGGAGGCCGGGTCGGTGATCCCGCGGTCGGCGACGAAGACGCCGCCGCCGGTGGACGGGCTGCTGACGAACCTCGACGCGTTCGCCACCTCGGTGCCGACGGACTCGCTGAAGGTCGTGGTCGACGAGCTGCACACGGCCTTCAACGGCACGGGCGGCGACCTCCAGGTGCTGATCGACAACACCGCGGCGTTCACGGCAGCGGCGCGCGAGCACCTGCCGCAGACCACGCGGCTGCTGCAGGACGGGCGGATCGTGCTGGCCACGCAGGCCGCGTCCGGCGGCGCCATCCGGTCGTTCAGCGGTGACCTGCGGTTGCTCGCCGAGCAGCTGAAGGCCTCCGACGGCGACCTGCGGCGGCTCATCGTCGCGGTGCCGCCGGCGTCCGAGCAGGTGTCGGCGCTGCTCAGGGAGAGCGGGCCGAACCTGGGCGTGGTGTTCGCGAACCTGCTGACCACCTCGAACATCCTGGTGACGCGACGCGACGGCCTGGAGCAGATCGCCGTCACCTACCCGATCGCCGTGGGCGGTGGCTTCACCGTGGCGCCGGGCGACGGGTCGGCGCACTTCGGGCTGGCGCTGAACGTGTTCGACCCGATGCCGTGCACGGTCGGGTACGAGGGCACGCGCATCCGCACCGGCGCCGACACCGCACCCGTGCCGCTGAACACGCAGGCCTACTGCGCGCTCGCGCCCGGAAGTGCCACCTCGGTGCGCGGGTCGCAGAATGCTCCGTACGGCGGGACACCGGTGGGCACCGCGGTGACCCAGCCCGGCCAGGAGCCCACCACCGGGTCGCAGACCACCGTGCCCGAGGTGCCGTTGCTGACGTCGCTGGGCCAGCTGCTGGGCCTGCCAGAGGGGAAGAAGTAGTGCGGACCTTCACCACCGTCGCCGCCGTCCTCGCGGTCCTGACCTTCGGCTTCGCCGCGTACGCGGGCGTGACCTGGTACGCGGCGGCCCATTCCTCCGAGTCGTCGTTCGCCTCCGCGCGCGACGAGGCCCGGCGCGCGGGTGAGGTCGGCATCACGAACTTCCTGACGCTCGACTACCGCAAGGTCGACGAGGACCTGCAGCGCTGGCTGAGCTCGTCGACCGGCGAGCTGCGCGCGGAGATCGACAAGGACAAGGACGCGCGCAAGAAGCAGCTGGTCGACGCGAAGTCCGTGACGACGTCGAAGGTCCTCGACGCCGCCGTGTCCGAGCTGGACGACCGCGCGGGCACCGCCGAGATGATCGCCGTGGTCGAGAGCACCGTGACGCCCGACGGCGGCCAGCAGGTCACCAAGATCAACCGGTACCTGACCAAGCTCACCCGCACGGACGACGGCTGGAAGCTGAGCCAGCTGGGCCCGCTGCGGGCGGGCGTCTGACCCGGTCCCGGTCCCGGCTTCGGCCAGAGTTGATTGGACGAGAGCACGTGCCCCCACCCCGCCGCCGCCCCATCCCCACGCCGCCCGCCGGTGGCCGCCCGCGCGTGGCCGGTCTGAACCGCCGTGCCGCCGCGCCCGAGGCCGGTGAGGCGACCGAGGTGGTGACGCCGGAGACCGCCGCTGCGAAGCGGGCCGAGGCGGTTGAGGCCGTCGAGCGGGCCGAGGCTGCCGGTGCGGGTGAGGTCGTCGAGGCTCCGGAGGCCGGGCAGTCCGCCGAGACCGTCGAGCCGGAGGAGTCCGGGCTCAAGGCGCCCGAGGCGGTGGACTGGACGCCGTCGGCCGCTCCGAAGCCCGCGAAGTCAGAGCCTGCGGAGGCCGAGCCGGAGGGGCTCCCGGTCGAGGTCGCCGGTACGAGGTCAGCGTCCGGGGGCTGGGTGCTGCCGGTCGCGCTGGTCGTGGTCGCGCTGCTGTTCGCGGGCCTCGGCACGTTCTTCCTGGTCAAGTCCAGGTCGGGCGGCTACGACTCGGCGCTGGTCGACTCCGCCACCACGTCCTCGGTGAACGGCCAGGTCCGCGAGGCCGTGGAGAAGTCGTTCTCGTACAACTTCGCCGACGTCTCCGCCACCGAGAAGGCCGCGAAGGAGCTCCTGACCGGCAAGGCGCTCTGCCAGTACAACGCGGTCTTCGGCCCGGTCCGCGAGATCGCCCCGCAGCAGAAGCTCGTGGTCAGCGTTCGCGTCGTCTCCTCCGCCGTGTCGTCCCTGCGCGACGGCCGCGCCACCGTCCTGGTCTTCGCCGACCAGGTCACCACCCGCACCACCGACAACCAGACCGGCGGCGGCACCGCCATGCTCCAGGTCGGCGCCGTGGAGGACGGCGGCCGCTGGAAGGTCGACAACCTGAGGATGTTCGGCGCGACCGCCGACCAGGACCGCCAACTCCAGTCCTGCTGACCGGCACGCGGGCCCCCCGCGTGCCGTCCCGGGGTACGCAGGGCCCCCGCGTGCCGACTTGGGGGTACGCGGGGACCCCGCGTGCCGTCCTGGAGTACGAAAGCTCCCCGCGTGCACTTGCCGAGGGGGTGTGGACGTTACGTTCGGGCTGCCTCGCTGCCCTTCGCCGGGAGCCACATACCCGGTGGATGGTCGGTGCCAAACGCTTCGGTGGGGTCGAGTAAGATCAACAACCTCGTCCAAGGCCCGCAAAGGGCTTGGAAGCACCCCAAAGGGCCCCTTCGCCAGACCCGACACGCGTGATCTCGGTCACACGGTTTCTCGTGGCGCTCTGTAAGAGCGCTTGAGGCCGTCAACTTCCCACCAAACCGGGCGTACACGTGTTTGTGCAGGTCAACTGGATGACGGTCGGTGAACGGCGCTCCATCCAGAGAGTGGATAAGCGCTCGACATCTTGACTGCGCGCTCATGCAGGGTCACTCTGTCGGTGAGCAAGAGGAGGGTCCTTCCAGGTGCCTCTCGACAGTCGCCGTGCGTGTGGCTAGACTGCCCCTTTGCGCTGCCCATTTTCCGCTTGCCCTTCGCCGAGAGCGTGGATTAGTCGAGCAGCGCCGCACCCTAGACAGCCGTGCTAGTTCGCTCTAGCCAGCTATTTGTCCCTGGAAGGACGCATCTTGGCGATCTCTCGCGCGACCAAGGCCACTGCTGCGACCAACTCCACGTCGGGGATCCCTGGAGCGCCGAAGCGAGTTTCCTTCGCGAAGATTCACGAGCCGCTTCAGACGCCCAACCTGCTCGACCTGCAGATCCAGTCCTTCGAATGGCTCACCGGTGACGAGGCGTGGTTCCAGCGCCGCGTCGACGCCGGCGACGAGACCCCGACGGGCGGCCTCGAAGAGGTCCTCAACGAGATCTCGCCGATCGAGGACTTCTCCGGCTCCATGTCACTGTCCTTCTCCGACCCGCGCTTCGACGAGGTCAAGGCCTCGACCGAGGAGTGCAAGGACAAGGACATGACGTACGCGGCACCGCTGTTCGTCACGGCGGAGTTCACCAACCACACCACTGGCGAGATCAAGAGCCAGACGGTGTTCATGGGTGACTTCCCGATGATGACGAACAAGGGCACGTTCATCATCAACGGCACCGAGCGCGTGGTTGTCTCGCAGCTCGTTCGCTCGCCTGGTGTCTACTACGACACCGCGGTCGACAAGACGACGGACAAGGACGTCTTCAGCGTCAAGATCATCCCGTCCCGGGGTGCCTGGCTGGAGTTCGACGTCGACAAGCGCGACACCGTGGGTGTCCGCATCGACCGCAAGCGTCGCCAGCCGGTGACGGTGCTGTTGAAGGCCCTGGGCTGGAGCACGGAGCAGATCCGCGAGCGGTTCGCGTTCAGCGAGACGTTGCTGACCACGCTCGAGAAGGACCACACCGCGGGTACCGACGAGGCGTTGCTCGACATCTACCGCAAGCTGCGTCCGGGCGAGCCGCCCACGAAGGAGTCCGCGCAGGCCCTGCTGGAGAACCTGTTCTTCAAGGACAAGCGCTACGACCTGGCGAAGGTTGGTCGCTACAAGATCAACAAGAAGCTGGGCCTGGACACCGAGATCAACACCGGTGTGCTGACCGAGGACGACATCGTCACGACGATCGAGTACCTCGTCCGCCTGCACGCCGGTGAGACGATGATGGACGCCGCCGCCGGTGGCGACGTGCCGGTCGAGGTCGACGACATCGACCACTTCGGCAACCGCCGCCTGCGCACGGTCGGCGAGCTGATCCAGAACCAGATCCGCGTCGGTCTGTCCCGCATGGAGCGCGTCGTCCGCGAGCGCATGACCACGCAGGACGTCGAGGCCATCACGCCGCAGACCCTGATCAACATCCGTCCCGTCGTGGCGGCGATCAAGGAGTTCTTCGGCACCTCGCAGCTGTCGCAGTTCATGGACCAGACCAACCCGCTCGCGGGTCTGACCCACAAGCGCCGCCTGTCGGCGCTGGGTCCCGGTGGTCTGTCCCGTGAGCGGGCCGGCATGGAGGTCCGCGACGTCCACCCGTCGCACTACGGCCGCATGTGCCCGATCGAGACGCCGGAAGGCCCGAACATCGGCCTGATCGGTTCGCTCTCGTCCTACGCGCGGGTCAACCCGTTCGGCTTCATCGAGACGCCGTACCGCAAGGTCGTCGACGGCCGGGTCACCGACCAGATCGACTACCTGACCGCGGACGAGGAAGACCGCTTCGTCAAGGCGCAGGCGAACTCGCCTACCGACGACGAGGGCAACTTCACCGACGACCGCGTCCTGGTCCGCAAGAAGGGCGGCGAGGTCGAGTTCATCGACCCGACCGACGTCGACTACATGGACGTCTCGCCGCGCCAGATGGTGTCGGCCGCGACCGCCATGATCCCGTTCCTCGAGCACGACGACGCCAACCGCGCCCTGATGGGTGCGAACATGCAGCGCCAGGCCGTGCCGCTGCTCCGCTCCGAGTCGCCGCTCGTCGGCACCGGCATGGAGCTGCGCGCCGCGGTCGACGCCGGTGACGTCGTCGTCGCGAAGAAGACCGGTGTGGTCGAGGAGGTCTCCGCCGACTACATCACCGTCATGGCCGACGACGGTGCGCGCAACACCTACGCGCTGCACAAGTTCCGCCGGTCGAACCAGGGCACCTGCATCAACCAGAAGCCCATCGTCAACGAGGGCGACCGGGTCGAGCAGGGCCAGGTCCTGGCCGACGGTCCGTGCACCGAGAACGCCGAGATGGCGCTCGGCAAGAACCTGCTCGTGGCGATCATGCCGTGGGAAGGCCACAACTACGAGGACGCGATCATCCTGTCGCAGCGCCTCGTGCAGGACGACGTTCTCACCTCGATCCACATCGAGGAGCACGAGATCGACGCCCGCGACACGAAGCTCGGCGCCGAGGAGATCACCCGGGACATCCCGAACGTCTCCGAGGAGGTCCTCGCCGACCTCGACGAGCGCGGCATCATCCGCATCGGTGCCGAGGTCCAGCCGGGCGACATCCTCGTCGGCAAGGTCACGCCCAAGGGCGAGACCGAGCTGACGCCGGAGGAGCGCCTGCTCCGCGCGATCTTCGGTGAGAAGGCGCGCGAGGTCCGCGACACCTCGCTCAAGGTGCCGCACGGCGAGTACGGCAAGGTCATCGGCATCCGCGTGTTCTCGCGCGAGGACGACGACGAGCTGCCTCCGGGCGTGAACGAGCTCGTGCGCGTCTACGTGGCCCAGAAGCGCAAGATCCAGGACGGTGACAAGCTCGCCGGCCGCCACGGCAACAAGGGCGTCATCGGCAAGATCCTCCCCGTCGAGGACATGCCGTTCCTCGAGGACGGCACGCCGGTCGACATCATCCTGAACACGCACGGTGTGCCGCGTCGTATGAACATCGGCCAGGTGCTGGAGACCCACCTCGGGTGGATCGCCAAGCAGGGCTGGAGCATCAACGGCGACCCGGACTGGGCGAAGAACCTGTCCGAGGACCTGCTGGAGGTCGAGCCCGGCACCAAGACCGCGACCCCCGTGTTCGACGGCGCGAAGGAAGAGGAGATCACGGGCCTGCTCGGCTCGACGATCCCGAACCGCGACGGCGAGCGCATGGTCAAGGAGAACGGGAAGGCGCAGCTCTTCGACGGCCGCTCCGGCGAGCCGTACCCGTTCCCCGTGTCGGTCGGCTACATGTACATCCTGAAGCTGCTGCACCTGGTGGACGACAAGATCCACGCGCGTTCGACCGGCCCGTACTCGATGATCACGCAGCAGCCGCTGGGTGGTAAGGCGCAGTTCGGTGGTCAGCGCTTCGGTGAGATGGAGTGCTGGGCGATGCAGGCGTACGGCGCCGCGTACACCCTGCAGGAGCTGCTCACCATCAAGTCCGACGACGTGCTCGGCCGCGTGAAGGTCTACGAGGCCATCGTCAAGGGCGAGAACATCCCGGAACCCGGTATCCCGGAGTCCTTCAAGGTGCTGCTCAAGGAGCTGCAGTCGCTCTGCCTCAACGTCGAGGTCCTGTCTTCGGACGGTGCCGCGATCGAGATGCGCGACGGCGACGACGAGGACCTGGAGCGCGCGGCCGCGAACCTCGGCATCAACCTGTCGAGGTCCGAGTCGCCCTCCGTGGACGACGTCGTCAACTAGTCACCTCGCCGGCTGGTGATGGGGCTGCCTCCGAGCCAAGAAATCGGACGCAGTCCCTCACCGGCCCTCCGACCAGCTCCTTTGCCACCGATCTAAAAAGGGGAAGAGAGTAGACGTGCTCGACGTCAACTTCTTCGATGAGCTCCGCATCGGTCTCGCGACCGCGGACGACATCCGCCAGTGGTCCTACGGCGAGGTCAAGAAGCCCGAAACCATCAACTACCGCACGCTCAAGCCCGAGAAGGACGGCTTGTTCTGCGAGAAGATCTTCGGTCCCACCCGGGACTGGGAGTGCTACTGCGGCAAGTACAAGCGCGTGCGCTTCAAGGGCATCATCTGTGAGCGCTGCGGCGTCGAGGTGACCCGCGCGAAGGTGCGTCGTGAGCGCATGGGCCACATCGAGCTCGCCGCTCCGGTCACGCACATCTGGTACTTCAAGGGCGTCCCCAGCCGGTTGGGCTACCTGCTCGACCTGGCCCCCAAGGACCTCGAGAAGATCATCTACTTCGCCGCCTACGTCATCGTGGGCGTGAACGCCGAGCTGCGCCACAACGACCTGCCGACGCTCGAGAGCGAGATGCAGGTCGAGCGCAAGCGCGTCGAGAACCGCCGCGACGCCGACGTGGAGGCCCGCGCCCAGAAGCTCGAGGCCGACCTGGCCGAGCTCGAGGCCGAGGGCGCCAAGTCCGACGTGCGCCGCAAGGTCAAGGAGGGTGGCGAACGTGAGATGCGCCAGCTCCGCGACCGCGCCCAGCGCGAGCTGGACCGCCTCGACGAGATCTGGTCCACCTTCACCAAGCTCGAGCGCGCCCAGCTGATCGCGGACGAGCTGCTCTACCGCGAGCTGTACGACCGCTACGGCGACTACTTCACCGGTGCCATGGGCGCCGAGGCCATCCAGAAGCTCCTGGGTGACTACGACGTGGACGCCGAGGCCGAGGTCCTGCGCGAGACGATCCGCAGCGGCAAGGGCCAGAAGAAGCTGCGTGCGCTCAAGCGCCTCAAGGTCGTCGCCGCGTTCCAGGCGACCCGCAACAACCCGCAGGGCATGGTCCTGGACTGCGTCCCGGTCATCCCGCCGGACCTGCGCCCGATGGTGCAGCTCGACGGTGGCCGCTTCGCGACCTCGGACCTGAACGACCTGTACCGCCGCGTGATCAACCGCAACAACCGCCTCAAGCGACTGATCGACCTCGGCGCGCCCGAGATCATCGTCAACAACGAGAAGCGGATGCTGCAGGAGGCCGTCGACGCGCTGTTCGACAACGGCCGCCGCGGCCGCCCGGTCACCGGGCCCGGCAACCGCCCGCTCAAGTCGCTGTCCGACCTGCTGAAGGGCAAGCAGGGCCGGTTCCGCCAGAACCTGCTCGGCAAGCGCGTCGACTACTCCGGCCGTTCGGTCATCGTGGTCGGCCCGCAGCTCAAGCTGCACCAGTGCGGTCTGCCCAAGCAGATGGCGCTGGAGCTGTTCAAGCCGTTCGTGATGAAGCGGCTCGTGGACCTCAACCACGCGCAGAACATCAAGTCCGCCAAGCGGATGGTCGAGCGTGCGCGCCCGGCCGTGTGGGACGTGCTGGAAGAGGTCATCACCGAGCACCCGGTGCTGCTCAACCGCGCACCCACGCTGCACCGCCTCGGCATCCAGGCCTTCGAGCCGCAGCTGGTCGAGGGCAAGGCCATCCAGCTGCACCCGCTGGTCTGTGAGGCGTTCAACGCCGACTTCGACGGTGACCAGATGGCGGTCCACCTGCCGCTGAGCGCCGAGGCGCAGGCCGAGGCCCGCGTCCTGATGCTGTCGTCGAACAACATCCTGTCCCCGGCGTCCGGCAAGCCGCTGGCCATGCCGCGTCTGGACATGGTGACGGGTCTGTACCACCTGACCCGGCACAAGCCCGGCGACATCGGCGAGGGCCACTTCTACTCGTCGCCCGCCGAGGCCCTGATGGCGTTCGACCGCAAGGTCCTGGGCCTGCAGTCGATGGTGAAGATCCGCGTCTCCGACAAGAACCCGCCCAAGGGCCAGGAGCCCGAGGGCTGGGAGCCCGGTCAGCCGTGGCTCGCGGAGACCACGCTGGGTCGCGTGCTGTTCAACGAGATCCTGCCGCAGGACTACGCCTTCATCAACGAGGTCATGCCCAAGAAGCGGCAGGCCATCATCATCAACGACCTGGCCGAGCGGTACCCGATGGTCACCGTCGCCCGGACGCTGGACAAGCTGAAGGACGCCGGTTTCCACTGGGCCACCCGTTCCGGTGTGACCGTCGCGATCTCGGACGTCCTCGTCCCCGCCGCGAAGCAGGACATCCTCGAGGAGCACGAGCGCCTCGCGGACGCGGTGGAGAAGCGCTACCAGCGCGGTCAGCTCTCCCACGAGGAGCGCAACTCCGAGCTGGTCAAGGTGTGGACCAAGGCCACCGAGCAGGTCCACGAGATCATGGAAGACAACTTCCCCGAGGACAACTCGATCCGCGTCATCGTGCAGTCCGGCGCGGCCGGCAACATGACGCAGGTCCGTTCGCTCGCGGGTATGCGTGGTCTCGTCACCAACCCGAAGGGTGAGTACATCCCGCGCCCGATCAAGAACTCGTTCCGCGAGGGCTTGTCGGTGCTGGAGTACTTCATCGCGACGCACGGTGCCCGCAAGGGTCTGGCCGACACCGCGCTGCGCACCGCCGACTCGGGTTACCTGACCCGTCGTCTGGTGGACGTCTCGCAGGACGTCATCATCCGCGAGGTCGACTGCGGCACCACCCGTGGTGTCCAGATGACCGTCGGCGAGCAGCTGGGCGACAAGGTCGGCCTGCACGAGTTCGCGCAGACCTCGGTCTACGCCCGCACCGTCGCGGACGACATCCTCGACGCGCAGGGCAACCTGGTCCTGAACCGCGGTGACGACCTCGGCGACCCGGCGCTCCAGTCGCTGGTCGACGCGGGCATCATCCGCGTGAAGGTGCGCTCGGTCCTGACCTGCGAGTCCGCGGTCGGTGTGTGCGCGTCCTGCTACGGCCGCTCGATGGCGACCGGTCAGCTGGTCGACGTCGGCGAGGCCGTCGGCATCGTCGCCGCCCAGTCGATCGGTGAGCCGGGCACGCAGCTGACGATGCGCACGTTCCACCAGGGTGGTGTGGCCGGTGACGACATCACGACCGGTCTGCCCCGTGTCCAGGAGCTCTTCGAGGCCCGCGTCCCGAAGGGCAAGGCGCCGATCGCCGACGTCGACGGCCGCGTCCGCATCGAGGACGGCGACCGCTTCTGGAAGATCACGCTGATCCCGGACGACGGTTCCGAGGAGATCGTGTTCGAGAAGCTGTCGAAGCGTCAGCGCCTCGCGAACACGGCGACCGGCCCGCTGCAGGACGGCGACCACGTGGCCGTCGGTCAGCAGCTGCTGGAAGGTACCCCGGACCCGCACGAGGTCCTGCGCGTCATGGGCCCGCGCGAGGCCCAGCTGCACCTGGTGCAGGAAGTGCAGAAGGTGTACCGCGCCCAGGGTGTGGCCATCCACGACAAGCACATCGAGGTCATCGTCCGGCAGATGCTCCGCCGGGTCACGATCATCGACTCGGGTGCGACGGAGTTCCTCCCGGGCTCGCTGGTCGAGCGCGCGGACTTCGAGTCGGGCAACCGCGCCGTCGTCGCCGAGGGTGGCGAGCCGGCGGCCGGACGTCCGGTGCTGATGGGCATCACGAAGGCCTCGCTGGCAACGGACTCGTGGCTGTCCGCCGCGTCGTTCCAGGAGACCACGCGTGTGCTGACCGACGCCGCCATCAACGGGCGTTCGGACAAGCTCATCGGTCTGAAGGAGAACGTCATCATCGGTAAGTTGATCCCGGCCGGTACGGGCATCAACCGCTACCGCAACATCCAGGTCCAGCCGACCGAGGAGGCGCGCGCTGCCGCGTACGCCATCCCCTCGTACGACGACGGGTACTACACCCCGGACGTCTTCGGCACGGGCACTGGTGCCGCGGTGCCGCTGGACGACTACGACTTCGGTCGCGACTACCGCTGAACGCGCTAGTGGAGAACGGCCCCCGGAGCTTCTGCTCCGGGGGCCGTTCCGTTTGTGCCGTCAGCGGTGGGCGAGGCCGTCCAGCCGCAGCGCGGTGGAGTCGTCCCGGTGGCTGCCGGTGCTGCCGACGTGCTTGGCGCTGATCTCCGCGCCGTTCTTGAGCACGTGGTGGAGCGCCATCCCGTGCCCGCGGCCCAGGTCGTAGTCCGTCTTCAGCCATTCCAGGAAGACGCCCGCCTTCGTGCTGCCGTCGTAGCCCTGTTCGGCGGCGGCCGCCAGCAGCTCGGCCGGGGTCTTGCCGGTCTTCTTCTCCGCGCCGTCGAGGTAGGCCTGGAAGGACATCGCCGTCTCCGTTCGTCGTGATGCCCGAAGCCTAGGACAACTCCAGCTGTCTTGACAACTTTTATTGTCGGTGACTCACAGCCCCGGCCCGGAGACCTCGACGCCGTGTTCGGTGAAGCGGAGCCGGTAGATCGCCGGCATCGGCATGGCCTGGGAGAACGAGTGGTCCACGGTGTCGACGCCGAAACCGACGAGCGCGCGGGACACGAACGTGCCGTGGCTGCCGATGACCACGGGGCCGTCCCGGTGCTCGCGGGCGAGCGAGGTCAGGACCGCCGTGGCGCGGGCCGTGAGCTGGTGCAGGCTCTCCGCGCCGGGGCGGGCGAAGTGCGGGTTGGCCCAGCTCTCGGCGTAGTGGCGCGCGTAGTCCGGCGTGGGGTCGATGCCGGAGTCCCACTCCCGCAGGTCGTGGCTGGTGCGCACGGGCAGGCCCAGCGCGCGGGCGAACGGTTCGACGGTCTGCACCGCCCGCAGGTACGGGCTGGAGGCGATGAGGCTGGGCTCGATCCCGGCGAGGTGCGCGACGAGGTGTTCGGCCTGCGCCAGGCCCTCCGTGGTCAGCGGCCTGCGGTACTCGTCAGGGCCGCCGCGGCGGGGAGGCGTCGACCGGGCATGCCGGACCAGGACAACTTCGGCGCGCATCAGCCGAGTGTGGCAGCGATCAGCGGCGACGGGCACGGGCCAGCGCGCGGGCCCGCAGGACGAGGTCGTCGACCAGCTGCTCGTCCACCAGCGGCGGCACGCCGGACTCGTCGGTGCAGCACCGCGGTTTCGTGCGCTTCTCCGACAACCGCGGGCGGACGCCGGCCATCTCGTACAGCACCTCGTAGAGGTCGAGGCCGGGATCGTCGTCGTGCGGGCCGACCAGCAGCACCCACACGACGTCGGGGGAGGGGAAGGCGACGACGACCCGGTCGGCACCGCGCAGGTGCTTCACGCACAGGCGCGGCAGCGGTTCGGGGCCGGTGACGCGGTAGCCGAGGGCGGCGCAGCCGGAGTGGGCGAGCTCGTCGAGGAAGCGCTCGTAGGCGACGCGGGCGCGGCCGCGGAGGCCGGCTGCCTGGGCGTGGGCGGTGTGGGTTTCTACGACCTGGAGCAAAGGGGATCTCAGACCGGGCGGACCACGCGTCCCCTGCCGCTGCGCATCTCGTCGAGGGAGGCGGCGAGGTCGCTGCGTTCGAGCAGTGACTGGTCGCTGAGGCGGCGGTGGACTTCGTCGAGGAGGCCGCGGGTCTTGCCGGCGCGGCGGAGGTCGGACACGAGGTGCAGCACCTCGTGCAGGCGCACGGTGTCGAGCAGCATGCGCGGTTCCTGGCTGTGGATGGCCAGCACGCCCTCGCGGGCCCAGGCCTTCACGGTCTTCTCGGTGAGGTCGAGCAGCTCACCGGCCACCACCGGGCGCACCGGCGGGGCCTGGCGCAGGGTCTTCGCCACCACGCCGTCCAGCCGGTGGCGGCGTTCGTCGTCCTCCGCCAGGGAAGACGCGACGGACTCGAGCTCTTCGATGGTGTCGAACAGGTCGCGGATCTGGGCGGCCTCGGTTGCGACGGACATCGCTCCTCCTCCCTTTGACTACCGATTATCGCCCTGATTCTCGGTAGTCGTCAACGGCCCCGGAGTCGGGGGTCCGGGGCCGTCGCGCGGGCGTCAGGAGGAGAAGAACAGGCCGGAGAGGCCGTGGTGCTTGCGGTGGCCGTAGCCGTAACCGTGGTGGCCGCCGTGGTGGTGGTGGACCTGCTGCGGCGCGGCGCCCCAACCGGGCTGGACCGGCTGCGGGTAGGCGACGGGCGGCGGGGCCGGAGCGGCCGGCGGCGGCGTGTGCATCTGGGCCTCGAGGCGGGTGATGGACTCGAGCTCGCCGTAGTCGAGGAAGACGCCGCGGCAGCCGTCGCACTGCTCGATGTGAACGCCCATGCGGTCGAACGTGCGCATGTTCGCATGACACTTGGGACACTGCATCGTGGTGATCCTCCTGCGGTGGGACCGGACAAAAACGATATTAGCCGCGGTCGTCGTGCTCATGCGCCGCAGCGATCCGACGACAAGCCTCGACCAGCGGTTCCACGGCCTGCAGACCGGTCACGAGTGCCCGCGCTGCCATTTGCACAACGTACGCCTGGGCCGGGATGTTGAGCGCTTCCCATTCTGATGTCGGCAGCGCCACACCCCCCGTTTCACGGTAGGTGTTCAGGAACCGCGCCCACAGGTCCGTCGGCAGGATGCCCGCCGCGAACAACGCCGCAGGTCGGGCCAGGTCCCACACCGGGTCGCCCACCCCCAGGTCGTCCACGTCGATCAACCGCCACGCCCCCCGGTGCACCAGCTGCCCGAGGTGCCAGTCGCCGTGGATCAACGCCCGCGTCGACATGCCCAGCGGCGGCAGCACCGCGAACGCCGCCAGCACCACGTCCGCGTGCGGCAGCTCCGGCGGCAACGCCCTGATCGCCCGCACGATCCGCTCCGGCGCCCCCGCCACGGGCCCCCGTGCCGGCAGCGCGTGCAGCTGGGCCAGCAGCTGCGCGCTCTCCTCCCACGGCGCCGCGTCCGGGTCCGCCTGGCTCACCGGCGTCCCGTACGGCCACACCGTCACCGGCCGGTCGTCCACGAACTGCACCGGCCGCAACGGCGGCAGCATCAGCTCCGGGTGCGCGGCCGCGATCTCCAGCCGCTGCGCCAGCGCCTCGACGTCGGTGTCCGCCGCGTGCGCCTTGGCCACCACGTCACCGACCCGCACCACCACGACGTCACCGCGGTCGCCGCCCAGCACCTCCGGGTCGCCGGAAGAGCCGGTCAACGAGGCCATCGCCGCGATCAGGTCGTCCACGCCGCACAGTGAACCAGGTGGCCACCGCGTGGGGATCACGCTCGTTGCAGCGATCCCGCGTAGGAGTAGAAGAACCCGATCAGGTAGGTCGCCGCGTCTCCCGGGCTGTCGAACTCGGCGTAGAACCGCCGCTCGTCCTCGTTCACCCAGTACACGGCGTAGCGGTCACCGACCCGCACCAGGCACAACGCGCCGTCGACCTGCTCGCCCACCGAGTAGCGCGCGGGGTCCAGGCCGAGGTGGGCGGCGATGTCCAGGGCCGCGCTCGCCGCCTGCTCGAACTCCTCCTGCAGCCCCGGTTCCTCCTCGGCGCTGCCGGTGGCCGTCGCGAGTGCCCGCGCCCTGACCGCGGAGGGCAGCCGGTCGGGCGGGCGGTACCGGTTGGCCCTGATGTGCGCGAGCAGGGCTGTGTCCGGCGCGATGTCGTGGTGTTCGAGGTAGTGCGGTACCGAACCAGACCAGACCCACCTGCCGTCGGTGTGGAACACCATCGGCACCGTTTCCGGGTGCTCGGGGTCGACCAGGTCGGGTGCGAGACCGCGGGAGGACAGCACGACCGGTGCGCCGCGCAGGTAGTCGAGCACCGCCTGCTTCTCGAACCGCACGACCGGGGTGCGGTAGGCGAGCGCCACGCCGTCCGCGGACATGCCGTCGACCGCCCGCGCCAGGAGCAGCTCCGGCCGGTGCGGGGCCTTCGCCCGCGGCTCGGGCTTCAGCGTGCCGGTCGTGCTCAGCGCCGCGCTGAGCCAGCCGGGCACGTACCGGGGGTTGCGCGGGTAGAACGTCGGCTCGTGCCGCAGGGCCTGGGCCGCGAAGTCCGCGAGGTCGCTGAAGTACGGCCGCCAGGCGGGTTCGGCCTCGGTGTCGAAGGCCAGCGTCGGCTGACCTCCGTCCTCCAGCACGTAGCGGGCGGTGAACCACGCCCCGAACGGGTAGGAGTAGCCCGCGGCCCTGAGCCGGTGGAACCACTGGCTCACCACCGCCGACGGCAGCCAGTGCACCTCCTCGCCGTCCGCCGTCGTCACCGTGGTCGTGAGGACCTGCCACCCGGCCGTCGCGTCGCACTCGACGCTGATCCGCGTCCACCCCTCGGGTGCGGACGAGGCGAGCTCCGCCGTGATCGCGTCGACGATCGCGTCGAGGTCCGGTTCCCCCGGCGGTCCCCACGCCAGCGAGACGCCGTGCGCCGCGGGCGGTTCGTCCAGGAAGGACAGGTGGTCGACCCGCACCTGGCAGAGCCGGTCGAACTCGCCGGCGGGCCCGCGCAGCCGCCAGCTCCGGGGAACCCGCAGGGAGAGCGGGCTGGTGACGAGGTCCGCACCGTCGGCGGCGACGACCTCGGCGGCGGTCTCACCGGCCAGGGCAACGGTGATGAGCGTGAACCACGACTCGACGAGGCTGCGCTGCAACGGCGTGCCCGCGATGTCGTCATCGGGGTCGGGATCGACGACGACGTACTGGCGCGCACCGTCCTGCCCCGCCCGCGCGACGCAGAGCTGGTCGGACCAGACCGCGTGCGTGGTCCTGCCCAGCGGACCGGACAAGATCGCCTTCACTGCTGTCCTCCCGGCATCGCGGTGCCCATCGGCGTCGGCGTCGCGGGAAGCGGCCCGACGCGCATGAGGTCGTTGACTCGTTCGCTCTCGGCCCGGTGCAGCTCGGCCAGCGTCTGCACCGGTATCCGCAGCTTCGGCTTGGACGACCGGTTGAGCTGCAGGCCGACGTGGTGGCGGCCGTGGCCGAGGTGCCTGATCAGGTCGATGCCGCGCACCGACGTCCAGTGCGGCCAGGTGCTCGGCACCCGCACGAACGAGGTGCAGACGTCGAGCGTGCGGTCGCCGTGCTCGTTCGGCCGGAGCACCAGCTCCTCGCCCTCGTCGCACATGGCCATGAGCTCCGCTTCCGCGAACGCCCGCGCGAACGGCCCGAGTCGCACGAACCCGTTGATCGTGCGCCACAGCTCCAGTTCGAAGTCCGTGTGGAACCTGGTGCCCGCGGTGTCCGGGTGCGGCACGAAACCGGGGTTGCGCCACTCCTCACCGGTGAACGCACCGTCCGGGCCGACCTCGCGGAGCCCCTTCAGGGTCCGGGTGTCGTCGCGCTTCTCCCGCGGCTGGTGGAGGTCGTAGTAGCCGACCTGACCACCGGGGTTGCGGGCGGCCAGGGCAATGCCCTCGTCGTCGACGTCGGGCAGGGGGGACCTGCCCAGGTACCAGTCGACGTGCACCTCTGGCACCCCGCTCATAGCTCTGCCTCCAGCTCCTGCATTTCCGCGAGCCACTTGAAGTTCTCGTTCACCTGGGGGTTGCCGACGCTGGTGTCGTGGATGTCGCCGTTGTCGTCGAAGTAGGTGACGCGTTCCCAGGTCCGGTAGACGTACTCGTTGCCCATGCCGCCGGGGAACACGTACTCCGACTCCCCGTGCGTGCCGTTCTGGCCCGCGTCGTGGTAGGTGAAGTCGACGTTGACGCCGTTCGGGTGGTACGCCTCCGTGATCCGCTCCACCCTCTTGTTGAGCCCGCTCTCCGTCTTCACGTCGGTGTCGGCGTTGAACCTCATGTTCGTCTCGAACCGGCCGGGCGCGTGGTCGACGTCCATCGTGAACGACACGTGCGCGGAGCCCGTGACGATCTTGTCGCCGAACCCGGACATCGCGCCGCCCGCCACGTGGTTGTTGATGCTCAGCGCCTCGGGGTTGCGCGGCGCGATGCCCTGACCGGCGTGGATGTCGGCCGCACTGCCGCCGTCGATGCGCAGCAGCGGCTGGCTGAGCATCTGCCGCAGGCCCTGGACGTCGCGGTAGACCGGCTTCTCCGGGATGGCCGAGACGTCCACCCGCACCGGAGCGCCGTCGAGCATCCCGGGCGGTGCCTGGCGGGTGTGGCCGGGCGGCAGCTCCCCACCGGGGGTGAAGGTCGGCTTCTCGTCGTTGCGCCCGCCGGTGATCTCCCCCTTGTTCTTGAACACCCGGTCGACGTACTCCGTCGCGGCCTTGTTCAACCTGCGCTGCATCGCGTCCTGCGCCGACTCGCGGGGTGCGGTCGAGGCCGCGTCCGGCTCGATGAACCTGCCGTCGGGACCGACCTCGAGGCCCGCCGTCCGAATCCACACCTCGGCCATGGACAGCTCGGGGTGCTCCAGCGCGTAGAGCTTGACGGCGTGCTGCTCCAGCTCCGCCTGGCTCATGTCCTCCAGCGACCGCTGCCGTCGAGGAGCTTCCGGTTCCGTGCTCCTGGGCTGCGGTGCGTCGGCCTGGGTGGGGACCGTGTGCTGGACCGGGGCCGGCTGGTGCCGTGCCGGATCGGCCGGTCGGTTCCACGGCTGGTCCTGGGTGCTGCCCGGGGGCATCGGCCGACGAGGTGGCTGCGGGCCCTGTGCCGGGTGCACCGGGCGGGGAGGACCGGCGTTCGGCGGCGCGGTGTGCCGTGCCTGCTGGGGGTGGTGACCGGCGGGAGGCGCCATCGGGCGCCGCAACTGGTCGGGGTGCTGCGGGTGGCTGCGGTGCTGTGGGTGGCTGTGGTGTTGCGGGTAGCCGTTGTGCTGCGGGTGACCGTGGTGCTGCGGGGGCTGGCCCTGCTGTGGTGCGGGCCTGCCCTGTTGTGGGTGCTGGCCGGTGTGCGGACGTGGTCCGGCCTGTGGGTGTTGCCAGGCCTGTGGGTGTTGCCCAGCTGCCGGGTGTGACCTGGCCTGCGGGTGTTGGCCGGTGTGCGGACGTGGCGCGGGCTGCGGGTGCTGACCGGTCTGCGGGTGCTGACCAGGCTGTGGATGTTGTCCGGCTTGCGGGCGAGGCCCTGCCTGCGGAGGTGGTCCGGCCTGCGGGCGTGGTCCGGCCTGCTGCGGACGCGGTCCCGCCTGGGGGTGCTGCCCTGCTTGCGGGTGCCGGCCGACCGGTGGCTGGAGCGGGCGTTGCTGCTGGTGCCACGTGCGCGGGTCGGCTCCGTGCTGCGGGCGTTGCTGCCCTGCCCACGGCTGGCCGGGACCGTGGGCGGGGCGCTGCGGAACCCCACCCGGAGGCATCCCGCCCACGGGCGTTCCACTGCGAGGCGGCAGCCCCGGTGGAGGTCCCTGCCGCCGCGGTGGCTGCCGGTCCGACCAGCCCGGTGGCGGTGCGCCGGGGTGGACCGGTCGCTGGTGGCCGTCCGGCTGCACCGGGTGCCACTCGCCGGACGCGTCGCGCACCCAGTCCGTCGGTTCGCCGCGGCGCCATGCGCGCGGGCGGTGCTCCGGTGTCGCGCCGCCCCACGTGGGGGTCGTGCCGGGCGGGGTCGGGCGGTCGTGCCGGGTGCTGGTGCCGTCCGGCTTGAAGGTGACCCAGTCGCCGTTCGGCGGCCAGCCGGGGGAGAAGTCGCCGCGGACGTGGTCGAAGTGCGACGAGCTCGCGAAGACGTTGCCCATGTCGTCGACCCACGCGTCCTTGGTGGGGGAGACGACGTCGACTCCGAGCTCCTGGCTCAGCCGGGCCGCGAACCCGTCCGACCTCGTGCCGGTCTGGCAGGAGACCAGGCGGATCGGCTGCCTGCCGTCCCAGTCGCCGCTCGACCTGATGATGTCGGCGAGGTCCTCCGGCGTCAGCCTGGTGCCGCCCACCCGGACGTCGTCGGTGGAACCGTGCAGGTCCACGGTGTAGCGGTGCGGGTCGGGGGCGACCATCGCCGCCGACTGCGAGTAGGCCTTGAACTCGTCGTCGTGCAGCGACAGGCCGGACCGGGTGTGCCTGACGTCGTCCCGCAGGTGCTCGAAGCGGTCCGGCAGCGGCACCGGGCTCCGCAGCCTCTTGTGCTCCTCCCACGGCGTGCGCGAGGGCCGTTCGTGCGGCGTGGCGGCGTCGGCAGGCGGCTGTGGTGCGTGCGCGGGGTGCGGGGGCGGCCCGGCCGGTGGCAACGGACGGGCGTGCGGTGACGGGCCCGCGGGGTGGGCCGGCCGGTGCGGGGACGAGGGAGGCTGGGGAGCGCGGTGCGGTGCCGGAGCGGCTGCCGGTGGAGCGGAGCGGTGCTGCGGCGGTGGCACCTGGCCGTGCTGCGGCGGGGAGGTCTGGGCGTGCTGTGGCGGCACGTGGGCGGGCTGGTGCTGGGGGACGTCGTTGGCGGTGCGGTGCGTCGGCGGGAGCAGAGGCGCCGACGTCGCCGCCTGGTGCACGCCGTCCGCCGGAGGTGTGCGCGGAGCGTTCGGCGGTGGGGCCGAGGTCGTCGGTGCCGGCTGGAAGGGGGCGGAGGCGTTCGGCGCGTGGGTGCCGTGGGAGGCGGGGCCGGACGGGACCGGGCCGGTTGGCGCCTGACTGCCGGGGGCAGGTGCCGACGGTGCCGGGCCGGTGTGGCCGTGGGGTGCGGACGTGCTGCTGCCGACGGGCACGGGCTGGTGGCTGCTGCCGGACGGGTGAGGACCGGCGTTGGTCGGCGAGGTGCCGGCGTGCCCACCCGGCGTCGAGACGGGTGCGCTGCTCGGCGAGAAGGTCGAGGGGGCCGTCGTCGGCACCGAGCGAGCCGCGGCGGGTGAGCCCTGCTGGCCCGGACTCTGCTGGCCCGGACCCTGCGGCGCTGGACCGGTCTGTGCGGGAGCGTGCTGAAAGCCCTGCGGTTGCTGCGGAGCAGCCGCCGCGGAGGACGGGGCAGCGGAGGACGGGGCCGCTTCGGGCGTGGCCGGGCGGTGCGCCGGCTGGTCGGTGGGTGGGCCCGCGAACGACGTGTTCACCGCGTCCGCGGCACGCGGCGGGGGAGGGCTGTCCGACCCGGACGGCGCGGTCGAAGCCGCCGCAGGAGGGGTGATCGGGGGAGCGGACGGCGCCGCAGGAGGTGCGACTGCGGGAGCGGAAGACGCCGCAGGAGGGGCGACCGGGGGAGCGGACGGCGCAGCGGGCGGACCGTCGGGTCGTGCGGTGGGCATGTCGCCGGCCGCAGGGGCGTCGAAGTCGGCGTTCACGCCCTCCATGCCCGACTTGAGGCCGGAAACGCTGCCGCTCACCGCCCCCGACGTGGCGCCGAAGAGGACGTCCCCGGCCTGGATGCCCTCCTCGGACAGGGCACCCTCGGCCAGAGCGGAGCCGGCGCCGATGAGGGCTTCCTCGGCGGCGTTGCGGCCGATGGAGCGGCCGATCGAGTCGCCTACGCCGTCGCCGAGGGCCTTGCCCGCGCCGGCGCCCACGCCGAAGCCGACGGCGCCGGAGATGAGACCCGACTTGGCGGCGTCGAGGGTGAGCTTGCCGTCGAGCTCGGAACGGGTGCCCTTGGCCAGCTGGATGCCCTGGACGGCGAGGTCGGTGGCCACGGAGGTGGCCACCTCGATGCCCACCTGCACGGCGAGCTTTCCGATGAGGTTGCGGCCGACCTGCTGCATCAGCCGTTGCACCAGTTGCCGGAACACGATCTGCACGCTGGCGCGGGTGGCCAGCTGGGCGGGGACGATGCCTGCGGTCGAGGCGCCGAAGGACGCCACCGCGGAGGCGATCATCGCGGCGATCTGGATGGCCAGGATCACCAGCGCGATGATGATCGAGAGCTTGGCGTACTCGATCTGCATGGCGCAGTTGCGGCAGGCGGTGGCGAGCTTCTCGGAGACGTTCTTCATCTTGGGCAAGGTGGCTTCCTCGCCCTTGACGAACTTCTCCCAGTACTTCTTGAACGCCTCCGCCGCCTCGCCGTCCATGTGGGACGTGGCCTGCGCCACGGCGTCGTCGGCCTCGCGCATGGCGTTGTCGATGTCGGTCGCGGCGGTCTGCCACACCTCGGCGAGGCGTTGCAGTGCCGTCTCGTCGCCTTCCGGCCAGCTGTCGCCCACCACGATCGGGATGAGCCAGCGGACCTCGGCGGGCATCTCGATGCCCATTGCGGCAATCCCCCCAGACTGCTAACCGCTGATGCCGCGTGCGTTGAAGTCGTCCTGCTGTTCCATCAGGTTCGCGGACTCTTCGAGGTTCTTCCCGATGTCCTGCAACGTCTGCGCGACCTTCGCCATCACCTCGCGCACGGCCTGCGCGGCGGGGGCGTAGTCGGTGCCGAACTTCTGGCCGGCCTCGTCGTTGCCCCAGCACTGGCCCTCGGCGTCGAGACCGCGGGCCAGCGCCGCCGCGTGCGTGCCCATCTCCTCGCCCGCGTGGCCCATCTTCGCCGCGGCCGAGCGCACGCCGGCCGCTTCCATCCACGTGTGCCCGCTCACCAGCGGTGGCCCCTGCCCATGATCGAGTCGCCGCCGAAGTCCTCGTCGTCGGACTCGGCGGAACCGGCGCGCTGCACCGGGCGGGCCTCGCGGCGCAGCACCGAGGAGCCGAAGTCCTCATCGGACGGTGGTGGCGGAGCGGCGGGCTCCTCGCGCTGCTCGACCTTGAAGAAGTCCTTCAGCGACGGTGCGCCCGGCACGACGTCCGGCAGGTCGACCATGCCCTCTTCCGAGGTGAGCGGGGCCATCTCGGCGTTGACCTGCTCGCGCACGTTCATCGCGGCACGGCGGGCCACCTGCGTGATCGTCTGCGCCAGCTGTTCGGGGGTCACCCGGTCGAACGCCCGCGGGCCCAGCTCCAGCTCGTCCAGCACACCGGTCGCGTCCACGGTCACCACGACGTTGCCGTCCGGTGAGGACGCGACACCCGACATCGCCGCGATCGCCGCCTGTGCGTCCCGCAACCCGTCCGTGCGCTGCTTGAGCTCCCGCATCAGGGTGTCGAGCGTGCCGCGCAACTCTGCGTTACGAGCCGCTAGCTGTTCGTCATCGAGCACTGCGGCAACGTACCGAACGCCTCTGCGGCCTGTCGGGCGTATGGATCATTTGGTGATGCAGATCGTCGTCGGCGGCCGGTCGTAGGTCCTGGTGTCGTCGTCGGGACCGCACAACGACCGGTCCGACCTGCCGTCGACCACCTTGGTGACCCTGCGGGTGCCGGTGCCGCAGGCGAGCTTGGTGTCGAAGTCGCCGACCTGCTGGAGGCAGTCGCCCTGGTGCACGTTCAGCGAGTAGCACTCCCGCGTCTTGCGCTTGGTCTTGCGGTTGCGCGCCGACGCCTCCTCCACGTAGTCGCCGCCGGGGCAGGGCGCGGTGACGCCGCGCTCGATGGACACCAGCCGGTAGGTGGCGTCCTGCGCGGCGCAGTCCACCTTCGTCAGCTCGGCCTTGTCGCGGGACAGGTCCACGACCTTGGCGCACTCGCCGACGCCGGGCTGCTCGGTCCAGAGCGAGCAGCCGGAGACGACCAGCGCCAACGCGGTGACCGCGACGAGCTTCCGCACGGCGAAGTGGTGCTTCGACATGGCCTCACACCTCCGGGACGCGGACGTCGGACAGCTGCTGTGGCGAAAGTCGCACCGCCCACGGCCGGGAGCCGGCGTCCGCGGCCGGACCACCGGGTCCTGCGCGGCGCTGACCGCACGGTCGGGTGACGAGGCGGCGGTGGGCTGTGACAAAACCGCTTCCCCCAGGTAGAGCTTGATGTGCGGACCATGTCTACTGCACGGGCGGGAGCGGTACCCCCGTTTTGACCCAGGTAGACGTGGGCGGGTATCTTTGCTACTCGTGCCCGACCCATGTCGGGCCGCTCCGCGTGCCCGTGAGGCCGCGGTGTCCTCCACTCGCGGTGGCAGTCGAACTGTTGCTTGCGGACCTGAGTAGCGGGCGACACGCCCGACCTCGGGTGCAGAGAGGGATCAAGAAACACGAGGGTGAACCGCAAGGGGAACCCGCAGAAGACGGAAGAAGCAGCCGGCGAATGCCAACGATCCAGCAGCTGGTCCGCAAGGGCCGCCAGGACAAGGTGGCCAAGCAGAAGACGGCGGCCCTCAAGGGCTCGCCGCAGCGGCGCGGTGTGTGCACCCGCGTTTACACCACCACCCCCAAGAAGCCGAACTCCGCACTGCGCAAGGTCGCTCGCGTGAAGCTGACCAGCGGTATCGAGGTCACGGCCTACATCCCCGGTGAGGGTCACAACCTCCAGGAGCACTCGATGGTGCTCGTGCGCGGTGGTCGTGTGAAGGACCTGCCGGGTGTTCGCTACAAGATCATCCGTGGCTCTCTCGACACGCAGGGTGTCAAGAACCGCAAGCAGGCTCGCAGCCGCTACGGCGCGAAGAAGGAGAAGAGCTGATGCCCCGCAAGGGACCGGCCCCGAAGCGGCCGCTTATCTCTGACCCGGTCTACAGCTCGCCGCTCGTGACCCAGCTCATCAACAAGGTGCTGGTGGACGGCAAGCGCTCCGTGGCCGAGAAGATCGTCTACGAAGCCCTCGAGGGTGCTCGCGAGAAGACCGGCACCGACCCGGTCGTCACGCTGAAGCGCGCGCTGGACAACGTGAAGCCCTCGCTGGAGGTCAAGAGCCGCCGCGTCGGTGGTGCGACCTACCAGGTGCCGATCGAGGTCAAGCCCGGCCGCTCCACCACGCTGGCGCTGCGCTGGCTGATCACCTTCTCCCGGCAGCGCCGTGAGAAGACCATGGTCGAGCGTCTGATGAACGAGCTGCTCGATGCGAGCAACGGTCTCGGTGCGAGCGTCAAGCGCCGTGAGGACACTCACAAGATGGCCGAGTCCAACAAGGCCTTCGCCCACTACCGCTGGTGATGTGCCGCCCGGCCTGCCGGTCAGGCCGGGCGCTCCCAGCCCTAGTGAGCCCACAAGCTCAAGACAGGGGAAAGACCCGTGGCACAGGACGTGCTCACTGATCTTGCCAAGGTCCGCAACATCGGGATCATGGCCCACATCGACGCGGGCAAGACCACGACGACTGAGCGGATCCTGTTCTACACCGGGATCAGCTACAAGATCGGCGAGGTCCACGACGGCGCTGCCGTGATGGACTGGATGGAGCAGGAGCAGGAGCGCGGCATCACGATCACGTCGGCCGCGACGACCTGCTACTGGAAGAACCACCAGATCAACCTGATCGACACGCCCGGCCACGTCGACTTCACCGTCGAGGTCGAGCGCAACCTGCGCGTCCTCGACGGCGCCGTTGCCGTCTTCGACGGCAAGGAGGGCGTCGAGCCGCAGTCCGAGCAGGTCTGGCGGCAGGCGACCAAGTACGACGTCCCGCGCATCTGCTTCGTCAACAAGATGGACAAGCTCGGCGCGGACTTCTACTTCACCATCCGCACCATCTCCGAGCGCCTGGGCGCCAAGCCCCTCCCGATCCAGATCCCGATCGGTGCCGAGAGCGACTTCATCGGCGTCGTCGACCTGATCGAGATGCGCGCTCTGACCTGGCGCGGCGAGGTCCAGAAGGGCGAGGACTACGCGATCGAGGAGATCCCCGCGGATCTCGTCGAGAAGGCGCAGGAGTTCCGCGAGGCGCTGCTCGAGGCCGTCGCCGAGACCGACGACGACCTGACCGAGAAGTACTTCGAGCAGGGCGACCTGTCCGTCGAGGAGATCAAGGCCGGCCTCCGCAAGATCGTTGCCGAGGGCACCGCCTACCCGATCCTCTGCGGCTCCGCGTTCAAGAACAAGGGCGTCCAGCCCATGCTCGACGCGGTGATCGACTTCCTGCCGTCGCCGCTGGACCTCCCGCCGGTCGAGGGCACGCTGCAGGACGGCGAGACCGTCGTGTCGCGCAAGGCCTCGTCCGACGAGCCGTTCTCCGCGCTCGCGTTCAAGATCGCCGTGCACCCGTTCTTCGGCAAGCTGACCTACATCCGGGTCTACTCGGGCAAGGTCGCCTCCGGCACCCAGGTCGTCAACGCGACCAAGGACCGCAAGGAGCGCATCGGGAAGATCTTCCAGATGCACGCCAACAAGGAGAACCCGGTCACCGAGGCCATCGCCGGTCACATCTACGCCGTGATCGGTCTGAAGGACACGACGACCGGTGAGACCCTCGCCGACCCGGCGAACCCCATCGTCCTCGAGTCGATGACGTTCCCCGAGCCGGTCATCCAGGTCGCCATCGAGCCCAAGACGAAGGCCGACCAGGAGAAGCTGGGCACCGCGATCCAGAAGCTGGCCGAGGAGGACCCGACGTTCCGGGTCAACCTCGACCAGGAGACGGGCCAGACCATCATCGCCGGCATGGGCGAGCTCCACCTGGACATCCTGGTGGACCGCATGCGCCGCGAGTTCAAGGTCGAGGCCAACATCGGCAAGCCTCAGGTGGCGTACCGGGAGACCATCCGCAAGGCGGTGGAGAAGTACTCCTACACCCACAAGAAGCAGACCGGTGGCTCCGGCCAGTTCGCGAAGGTGCTCGTCACCGTCGAGCCGCTGGAGAAGAAGGAAGACGGCGCGCTCTACGAGTTCGTCAACGCCGTCACCGGTGGTCGCATCCCCCGCGAGTACATCCCGTCGGTCGACGCGGGTGCGCAGGACGCGCTGCAGTACGGCGTGCTGGCGGGCTACCCGCTGGTCGGCGTGAAGGTGACGCTGCTCGACGGCGCCTACCACGAGGTCGACTCCTCGGAGATGGCGTTCAAGATCGCTGGTTCGATGGCCCTCAAGGAAGCCGCCCGTCAGGCGTCTCCCGCGATCCTCGAGCCGCTGATGGCCGTCGAGGTCACGACGCCCGAGGAGTACATGGGCGACGTGATCGGCGACCTGAACTCCCGCCGTGGCCAGATCCAGGCCATGGAGGAGCGCAGCGGTATCCGCGTCGTCAAGGCGCTGGTCCCGCTGTCGGAAATGTTCGGGTACGTGGGTGACCTGCGGTCCAAGACCCAGGGTCGTGCCAACTACTCGATGGTGTTCGACTCCTACGCAGAGGTTCCCGCGAACGTCTCGAAGGAGATCATCGCGAAGGCGACTGGGGAATAACCCCACACCGGAGCACCGCAGTTCCACCGCGGGCTCTCCGGGGTTGATTCCCTGGGGTCCGCTACTTTTTGACCCTGACGTGTAAGTCCGGCCGGCCGCCCCTAGCCGGCCGGACCAGCAAAAGAAGTCCAGGAGGACAATCCAGTGGCGAAGGCGAAGTTCGAGCGGACGAAGCCGCACGTCAACATCGGCACCATCGGTCACATCGACCATGGCAAGACCACGCTGACCGCGGCGATCTCCAAGGTTCTGCACGACGCGTACCCCGATGTCAACGCT
This sequence comes from Lentzea sp. NPDC037011, assembly GCF_055607425.1. Lineage (NCBI taxonomy): Bacteria > Bacillati > Actinomycetota > Actinomycetes > Pseudonocardiales > Pseudonocardiaceae > Lentzea > Lentzea sp. NPDC037011. The sequence continues at coordinate 748,852 of NZ_JBVJRT010000001.1, forward strand.
TCGTTCGCGTTCGACCAGATCGACAAGGCGCCGGAAGAGAAGCAGCGCGGCATCACGATCTCGATCGCGCACATCGAGTACCAGACGGAGAACCGTCACTACGCGCACGTCGACTGCCCCGGTCACGCCGACTACATCAAGAACATGATCACCGGTGCGGCGCAGATGGACGGCGCCATCCTGGTGGTCGCGGCGACCGACGGCCCGATGCCGCAGACGAAGGAGCACGTCCTCCTGGCCCGCCAGGTCGGCGTCCCCTACATCGTCGTCGCGCTGAACAAGGCCGACATGGTCGACGACGAGGAGATCCTGGAGCTCGTCGAGCTCGAGGTCCGCGAGCTGCTCTCCGAGTACGAGTTCCCGGGCGACGACCTGCCGGTCGTGCGCGTTTCGGCGCTGAAGGCGCTGGAGGGTGACGAGACCTGGGGCAAGTCCGTGCTGGAGCTCATGGCCGCCGTCGACTCGGCGATCCCGGAGCCGGAGCGCGAGACCGACAAGCCGTTCCTCATGCCCGTCGAGGACGTCTTCACGATCACCGGCCGCGGCACCGTCGTGACCGGTCGCATCGAGCGCGGCATCATCAACGTGAACTCCGAGATCGAGATCGTCGGCATCAAGGAGCAGTCGAAGAAGACGACTGTCACCTCGATCGAGATGTTCAAGAAGTTCCTCGACGAGGGTCGCGCCGGTGACAACGCCGCGCTGCTGCTCCGCGGCATCAAGCGCGAGGAGGTGGAGCGCGGCATGGTCATCGTCAAGCCGGGCACCACGACCCCGCACACCGAGTTCGAGGCGCAGGTCTACATCCTGTCGAAGGACGAGGGTGGCCGCCACACGCCGTTCTTCAACAACTACCGTCCGCAGTTCTACTTCCGGACGACGGACGTGACCGGCGTCGTGACCCTGCCCGAGGGCACCGAGATGGTCATGCCCGGTGACACCACCGGCATGTCGGTCAAGCTGATCCAGCCGATCGCCATGGACGAGGGCCTCCGCTTCGCGATCCGCGAGGGTGGCCGCACCGTCGGCGCCGGCTCGGTCACCAAGATCGTCAAGTGACCTGGCTCTAGCTGTTAGTTCGGCGTCAGGCCGGGCCAACGTTCGCGTTGGCCCGGCCTTCGTCGTAGCAGGACCAGGCGTGTGCGACAGCTCACGCCGGAAATGTTTCGCGGCGCGCGAGGTAGATCCGCCGCGGGGATCTCGTTGCCGGGCAACGGGTCCGTTTCGCTCGTCGGTCCACACGCGACCGATCGGGCGGCTCGTCGGACAAGATCCGCACGTGATCTGCCTCCAACTGACCCACCCCGATTTGGAGTGCCCCGCGACCGTGTGGCATCCTTTACGGGTTGCTCGACGAAGGCCGGGTCGCATCCGTGCGTGCCCATCTCCTTCGACCGAGCGTCCGCGCCCTGTTAGTGAACGCCTCCTTGCGGAGATGGGCATCAGGGTGCATGGGCTGTGGTAGGCCCAATCCCACCGGGGAGACCTTGCGTGGGACCGGTATGCGTACCGGGCGCGACACGCCCGACCGCGTGGACCGGGCACCATGACACTTCAACAGGGGCGGAGCGCGCCAAGAGGCTGTAACAGGCCTCATCCGAGGCACCGCACCGCAGCGGTTACGAGAAGCAGAGGAACGGCAAGCCATCATGGCGGGACAAAAGATCCGCATCCGGCTCAAGGCCTACGACCACGAGGCGATCGACGCGTCTGCGCGCAAGATCGTTGAGACCGTGACGCGCACCGGCGCTCGGGTTGTCGGGCCCGTGCCGCTGCCCACTGAGAAGAACGTGTACTGCGTCATCCGCTCGCCGCACAAGTACAAGGACTCGCGCGAGCACTTCGAGATGCGCACGCACAAGCGGCTGATCGACATCCTCGACCCGACGCCGAAGACGGTTGACGCGCTCATGCGCATCGACCTGCCGGCCAGCGTCGACGTCAACATCCAGTAAGCGTTGGGCGCGGAGAGTAACGGACCAATGTCTGACAGGCAGATGAAGGGCATCCTGGGCACCAAGCTCGGCATGACTCAGGTCTTCGACGAGAACAACCGGGTCGTCCCGGTGACCGTCGTCAAGGCTGAGCCCAATGTCGTGACCCAGGTTCGCACCGAAGAGAAGGACGGCTACACCGCCGTCCAGCTGGCGGCCGGCGCGATCGACCCGCGCAAGGTCAACAAGCCCGTCGCGGGCCACTTCGCCAAGGCCGGGGTCACGCCCCGTCGCCACCTGGTGGAGCTGCGCACGGCGGACGCCGGCGAGTACACGGTCGGCCAGGAGATCACCGCTGAGGTGTTCGAGGCCGGCGCTGTTGTCGACATCACCGGCACCAGCAAGGGCAAGGGCACCGCGGGTGTCATGAAGCGCCACAACTTCCGGGGTCTCGGCTCCAGCCACGGCACCCAGCGCAAGCACCGCTCGCCGGGTTCCATCGGCGGCTGCGCCACCCCGGGTCGCGTCTTCAAGGGTCTGCGCATGGCCGGCCGCATGGGCCACGAGCGCGTGACGACCCAGAACCTGAAGGTGCACAAGATCGACGTGGAGAACGGCCTGCTGCTCATCAAGGGCGCGGTTCCCGGTCCCAAGGGCGGTCTGGTGTTCGTCAAGACTGCTGCGAAGGGTGGTGCCTGATGTCGACGGTTGAGATCCGTACGCCGGACGGCAAGTCCGCCGGCACGGTCGAGCTCCCCTCGGCTGTTTTCGACGCGCAGGCGAACGTCGCGCTGCTGCACCAGGTCGTCGTGGCCCAGCAGGCCGCCGCGCGCCAGGGCACGCACTCGACGAAGACCCGCGGCGAGGTGTCCGGTGGTGGCAAGAAGCCGTACCGCCAGAAGGGCACCGGTCGTGCCCGCCAGGGTTCGACGCGTGCGCCGCAGTTCGCCGGCGGTGGCGTCGTCCACGGCCCGCAGCCGCGCGACTACTCGCAGCGGACGCCCAAGAAGATGAAGGCCGCCGCTCTGCGCGGTGCCCTCTCCGACCGGGCCCGCGCCAACCAGGTGCACGTCGTGTCCGGCCTGGTGGACGGGGACACCCCGTCGACCAAGTCCGCGCGCAAGGTCCTGGAGTCGGTCACCCAGGCCCGTCGCGTCCTCGTGGTGCTCAACCGCACCGACGAGGTCTCGTGGGTCAGCGTGCGCAACCTGCAGCACGTGCACGTGATCGCGCCCGACCAGCTCAACACCTACGACGTGCTCGTCAACGACGACGTGGTGTTCACCAAGGACTCGCTCGACGTGTTCCTCGCCAGCAAGGCCCAGTCGGGTTCTGGCTCGGCTGAGGCCACGGCGACCGTGGTGGACGAGGAGGCCTCGAAGTGATCCCCGACCACAGGGACATCTTGCTCGCGCCGGTGATCTCCGAGAAGTCCTACGGACTGCTCGAGGAGAACAAGTACACCTTCCTGGTGGCGCCGGGTTCGAACAAGACCCAGATCAAGATCGCCGTGGAGAAGGTCTTCGGCGTGAAGGTCGTCAGCGTCAACACCATCAACCGGCAGGGCAAGCGCAAGCGCACCCGCACCGGGTTCGGCAAGCGCAAGGACACGAAGCGCGCGATCGTGACGCTGTCGGCTGACAGCAAGGCGATCGAGATCTTCGGCGGCCCTGCCGCCTGATGACGAGGACTGCGTAGAGATGGGCATTCGCAAGTACAAGCCGACGACTCCCGGTCGTCGCGGTGCGAGCGTCTCCGACTTCGCCGAGATCACTCGGTCGACTCCGGAGAAGTCGCTGATCCGCCCGCTGCACAAGCTGGGTGGCCGCAACGCCTCGGGCAAGATCACCACGCGGCACAAGGGTGGCGGTCACAAGCGGGCTTACCGCCTGATCGACTTCCGCCGCAACGACAAGGACGGCATCCCGGCCAAGGTCGCTCACATCGAGTACGACCCCAACCGCACCGCCCGCATCGCGCTTCTGCACTACGCCGACGGCGAGAAGCGCTACATCATCGCCCCGGAGAAGCTCAAGCAGGGTGACACGGTTGAGAACGGCCCCAAGGCCGACATCAAGCCGGGCAACAACCTGCCGCTGCGCAACATCCCGGTCGGTTCCGTGATCCACGCGATCGAGCTCCGCCCCGGCGGCGGCGCGAAGATGGCGCGCTCGGCCGGTGCCTCGGTCCAGCTCGTGGCCAAGGACGGTCCGTACGCCCAGCTGCGCCTCCCCTCGGGTGAGATCCGCAACGTGGACGTGCGCTGCCGCGCCACGCTCGGCGAGGTCGGCAACAAGGACCACCAGAACATCAACTGGGGCAAGGCCGGCCGCATGCGGTGGAAGGGCAAGAAGCCCACCGTCCGCGGTGTCGCGATGAACCCGGTCGACCACCCGCACGGTGGTGGTGAGGGCAAGACCTCCGGTGGTCGCCACCCGGTCAACCCGGCTGGTAAGCCCGAGGGTCGTACCCGCCGCCGCAAGCCAAGCGACAAGCTCATCGTCCGGCGTCGTCGCACCGGTAAGAAGCGCTGAGCAGGGAGGGAGTGAAGGATGCCTCGCAGCCTTAAGAAGGGTCCCTTCGTCGACGACCACCTGCTCAAGAAGGTGGACGTTCAGAACGAAGCGGGCAAGAAGACCGTCATCAAGACGTGGTCCCGCCGGTCCACGATCATCCCGGACATGCTGGGTCACACCATCGCGGTGCACGACGGCCGCAAGCACGTCCCGGTGTTCGTGACCGAGGCCATGGTCGGGCACAAGCTGGGCGAGTTCGCCCCGACCCGGACCTTCAAGGGCCACATCAAGGACGACCGGAAGTCTCGTCGCCGCTAGGCGCCGAACTGAGAAGAGCAAGGGAAAAGCAGCGATGAACGCCCGTAAGGACGCTGAGGCGCAGGAGTTTCCGCGCGCCGTGGCTCGGGCTCGTTACGTTCGCGACACCCCCATGAAGGTGCGTCGCGTCATCGAGCTCATCAAGGGTCGTAACGCCAGCGAGGCCCTGGCCGTGCTCCAGTTCGCGCCCCAGGCCGCCTCTGAGCCGGTCGCGAAGGTGCTCGCCAGCGCCATGGCCAACGCCGAGAACAACCTGTCCCTGGACCCGTCCACCCTCTGGGTGTCGGTGGCCTACGTGGACGAGGGTCCGACCCTCAAGCGTTTCCGCCCGCGTGCCCAGGGCCGCGCGTACCGGATCCGCAAGCGGACGTCGCACATCACCATCGAGGTGGAGTCGCGTCCGAAGAAGACCAGCGCGAAGGGAACCCGGTAGTGGGCCAGAAGATCAACCCGCACGGCTTCCGGCTGGGGATCACCACCGACTGGAAGTCCCGCTGGTACGCCGACAAGCAGTACGCCGAGTACGTGGCGGAGGACGTCAAGATCCGCCGCCTGCTCGGCAAGGGCATGGAGCGTGCCGGCATCTCCAAGGTGGAGATCGAGCGGACCCGTGACCGGGTGCGCGTCGACATCCACACCGCCCGGCCGGGCATCGTCATCGGCCGCCGCGGTGCCGAGGCGGACCGCATCCGCGGTGAGCTGGAGAAGCTCACCAAGAAGCAGGTCCAGCTGAACATCCTCGAGGTCAAGAGCCCCGAGTCGGACGCGCAGCTCGTGGCACAGGGTGTCGCCGAGCAGCTGTCCAACCGCGTCGCCTTCCGGCGCGCGATGCGCAAGGCCATCCAGTCGGCCATGCGTTCGCCGCAGGTCAAGGGCATCCGCGTGCAGTGCGGCGGTCGCCTCGGCGGCGCCGAGATGTCCCGCTCGGAGCACTACCGCGACGGCCGCGTGCCGCTGCACACGCTCCGCGCCAACATCGACTACGGCTTCTTCGAGGCCCGCACCACGTTCGGCCGCATCGGCGTGAAGGTGTGGATCTACAAGGGCGACATCGTCGGTGGCATCTCGGCCAAGCGCGCGCTCGACGCGGCCCCGGCTCAGGGAGCCGACCGCGCCCCGCGCCGCGACCGCGGCGAGCGTCCGAACCGGGCCCGTCGCTCGGGTGCCAGCGGCACCACCGCGACGAGCACCGAGGCCGGCCGTGCCGCAGCTGACGCCACGGCGTCGGCCGAGGCCCCGGCTGCTGCAGAGAAGACGGAGAGCTGAGTCATGCTCATCCCTCGTAGGGTCAAGCACCGCAAGCAGCACCACCCCAAGCGGTCGGGTGCTGCCAAGGGCGGCACGAAGGTCACCTTCGGTGAGTACGGCATCCAGGCTCTCGAGCCGGCCTACGTCACCAACAGGCAGATCGAGTCCGCTCGTATCGCCATCACGCGCCACATCCGTCGTGGCGGCAAGGTCTGGATCAACATCTTCCCGGACCGTCCGCTGACGAAGAAGCCGGCCGAGACCCGCATGGGTTCCGGTAAGGGTTCGCCGGAGTGGTGGGTGGCCAACGTCAAGCCGGGTCGCGTCCTCTTCGAGATGGCCTTCCCGAACGAGCAGGTGGCCCGCGAGGCTCTTCGCCGCGCGATCCACAAGCTCCCGATGAAGTGCCGCATCGTTACGCGTGAGGGTGGTGAGTTCTGATGGCAGCGGGTACCACCGCTTCTGAGCTGCGTGAGCTCACCGAGGAAGAGCTCGTGCTGCGTCTGAAGGAGTCGAAGGAAGAGCTCTTCAACCTTCGCTTCCAGATGGCCACGGGCCAGCTCGACAACAACCGGCGGCTGCGCACGGTCCGGCACGAGATCGCCCGGATCTACACCGTGATGCGGGAGCGGGAGCTCGGGCTCTCCGTCACGCCGGATTCCACTGGTGAGGGTGCGGCATGACCGAAAGCAACGAAGTCCAGACCGAGAAGCGCAACGACCGCAAGGTCCGCGAGGGCCTCGTCGTGTCCGACAAGATGGACAAGACGATCGTCGTGGCGCTCGAGGACCGCAAGAAGCACCCGCGTTACTCCAAGATCATGCGCTCCACCACCAAGGTGAAGGTGCACGACGAGGAGAACGCGGCGGGCGTCGGCGACCGCGTCCTGCTCATGGAGACCCGGCCTCTGTCGGCGACCAAGCGCTGGCGGCTCGTCGAGATCCTCGAGAAGGCCAAGTAAGTCCTTTCTAGACAGACCGAGCCCGTCGGGTCGGAAATCCGGCGGGCCAGGAATGGTCAGGAGCAAGTAAGTGATTCAGCAGGAGTCGCGGCTTCGTGTCGCCGACAACACCGGTGCGAAGGAGATCCTTTGCATCCGTGTTCTCGGTGGTTCGGGCCGCCGCTACGCGGGCATCGGCGACATCATCGTCGCGACCGTCAAGGACGCGATCCCCGGTGCCGGCGTGAAGAAGGGTGACGTCGTCAAGGCCGTCATCGTCCGCACCGTCAAGGAGCGCCGTCGCGCGGATGGCTCGTACATCCGCTTCGACGAGAACGCCGCCGTGCTCATCAAGAACGACAACGAGCCGCGCGGTACCCGCATCTTCGGCCCGGTCGGCCGCGAGCTGCGCGACAAGAGGTTCATGAAGATCATCTCGCTGGCTCCGGAGGTGCTCTGACCATGAAGGTGAAGAAGGGCGACACGGTCGTCGTAATCGCCGGCAAGGACAAGGGCGCGAAGGGCAAGGTCATCCAGGCCTACCCGGAGACCGGCAAGGTCCTGGTCGAGGGCGTCAACCGGATCAAGAAGCACACCAAGATCACGCAGACCCAGCGGGGCGCGCAGTCGGGTGGCATCGTGACCCAGGAAGCCCCGATCAACGTCTCCAACGTGATGGTGGTCGACTCGGACGGCAAGCCGACCCGCGTTGGTTACCGTACGAACGACGAGGGCAAGCGGGTCCGCATTTCCCGTCGTAACGGGAAGGACATCTGATCATGACTACCGCAGAGAAGATCATCCCGCGGCTCAAGACGCGCTACCGCGACGAGGTCAAGGGCGAGCTGCAGAAGCAGTTCTCCTTCGCCAACGTGATGCAGATCCCCGGCGTCGTCAAGGTCGTCGTCAACATGGGTGTCGGCGACGCCGCCCGTGACGGCAAGCTGATCGACGGTGCCGTCAAGGACCTGTCGATCATCACCGGCCAGCGTCCCGAGATCCGTCGGGCCCGCAAGTCCATCGCGCAGTTCAAGCTGCGCGAGGGCATGCCGATCGGCGCGCGCGTCACGCTGCGCGGCGACCGCATGTGGGAGTTCCTCGACCGCCTGCTGACGATCGCTCTCCCGCGCATCCGCGACTTCCGCGGACTCTCGGGCAAGCAGTTCGACGGCAACGGCAACTACACGTTCGGTCTGAACGAGCAGTCGATGTTCCACGAGATCGACCCCGACTCGATCGACCGTCCCCGCGGCATGGACATCACCGTCGTCACCACCGCCACGAACGACGAGGAGGGCCGGGCGCTGCTGAAGCTCCTGGGCTTCCCGTTCAAGGAGAACTGAGTCGATGGCCAAGAAGGCGTTGATCAACAAGGCCGCGAAGAAGCCGAAGTTCAAGGTCCGGGGCTACACCCGGTGCCAGCGTTGCGGCCGCCCCCACGCGGTGTTCCGCAAGTTCGGCCTCTGCCGGATCTGCCTGCGCGAGATGGCTCACCGCGGTGAGCTGCCTGGCGTGAGCAAGTCCAGCTGGTAATTCAGAGCACCATTACTTCGCTGTAGGCCCGCACGCGACCGTCCTGGCCCCTTCACGGGGGCCAGGTCTGGACCCCGAGCGGTGAACCGCAGCGAGAAAGGTTGACCAGGTCACCATGACGATGACCGACCCGATCGCAGACATGCTCACTCGTCTGCGCAACGCGAACTCGGCTTACCACGACAAGGTCGTGATGCCGCACTCGAAGCTGAAGGCCAACATCGCCGAGATCCTCAAGCGCGAGGGCTACATCGCCTCGTACCGCGACGAGGAGGGCGAGGTCGCGAAGAACCTCGTCGTCGAGCTGAAGTACGGCCCGAACCGGGAGCGCAGCATCGCCGGCCTCCGCCGCGTGTCGAAGCCCGGCCTGCGCGTGTACGCGAAGTCCACCGGTCTGCCCCGAGTTCTCGGTGGCCTCGGTGTGGCGATCATTTCGACCTCTGGTGGTCTCATGACCGACCGCCAGGCCAACAAGGCAGGCGTGGGCGGAGAAGTCCTCGCCTACGTTTGGTAAGGGGGAGTAGACATGTCGCGCATCGGTAAGCAGCCGATCATTGTCCCCTCCGGGGTCGACGTGAACATCGCCGGTCAGGACGTGAGCATCAAGGGCCCCAAGGGCACCCTGACGCTGACGATCGCTGAGCCGATCAGCCTGGAGAAGGCTGAGGACGGCACTCTCGAGGTCAAGCGCCCGAACGACGAGCGCCGCAACCGCGCGCTCCACGGCTTGTCGCGCACGCTGGTGCACAACATGGTCGTCGGTGTGACCCAGGGTTACGAAAAGAAGATGGAAATCCACGGCGTCGGTTACCGCGTCGCGCTCAAGGGCTCTGAGCTCGAGTTCGCGCTCGGTTACTCCCACCCCGTCAAGGTCGAGGCCCCCGCGGGCATCACCTTCGCGGTGGAGACCCCGACCCGCTTCTCCGTCTCGGGTATCGACAAGCAGCTGGTCGGTGAGGTCGCCGCCAACATCCGCAAGCTGCGCAAGCCCGACCCGTACAAGGGCAAGGGCGTCCGCTACTCGGGCGAGAAGATCCGTCGCAAGGTCGGAAAGACGGGTAAGTGACATGAGCGAGTCGACTGTTACGAAGCGCAAGCCGGTGGGCAAGGACATCTCCACCAGGCGTCGTGTTGCCAAGGCCCGTCGCCACTTCCGCCTCCGCAAGAAGGTCAACGGAACGGCCGAGCGCCCGCGCCTGGTCGTGCACCGTTCGTCGAAGCACATCACCGTGCAGATCATCGACGACCTGAAGGGCCACACGGTCGCGTCCGCTTCCTCCATGGAGGCCGACGTCCGTGCCCTGGAGGGCGACAAGAAGGCCCGCGCGGCCAAGGTCGGCCAGCTGGCCGCGGCCCGTGCCAAGGACGCCGGTGTCACGGCGGTCGTGTTCGACCGCGGCGGCAACGCGTACCACGGCCGGATCGCTGCTCTGGCGGATGCCGCTCGCGAGGCGGGGCTGGAGTTCTGACAATGATCATCACTGGAATTGAGAGGGACGCCTGATGCCAGGACGTACGCGTCGCGAAGGCGGCGGGGGCGAGCGCGGAGAGCGCCGCGACCGTCGTGACGGCGGCCGCGGCGGCGCGGCCCAGGAGAAGACCCCGCACCTCGAGCGCGTGGTTGCGATCAACCGCGTGTCCAAGGTGGTCAAGGGTGGTCGTCGCTTCAGCTTCACCGCCCTCGTGGTGGTGGGCGACGGCGACGGCATGGTCGGCGTCGGCTACGGCAAGGCCAAGGAAGTTCCCGCGGCCATCGCCAAGGGTGTCGAGGAAGCGAAGAAGAACTTCTTCCGCGTGCCTCGCATCGCCGGCACCATCCCGCACCCGGTGCAGGGTGAGAAGGCCGCCGGTGTGGTCCTGCTGCGTCCGGCCTCGGCCGGTACCGGTGTCATCGCGGGTGGCGCCGTCCGCGCCGTCCTCGAGTGCGCCGGCGTGCACGACGTGCTGTCGAAGTCGCTCGGCTCCGACAACGCGATCAACATCGTGCACGCGACCGTGGCGGCCCTCAAGGGCCTGCAGCGTCCCGAAGAGGTCGCGGCCCGTCGTGGCCTGCCCCTCGAGGACGTCGCCCCCGCCGGCATGATCCGCGCTCGCGCGGGCCAGGGGGTGTGATCATGGCTCAGCTGAAGATCACGCAGGTTCGCAGCACCATCGGTACCAAGCACAACCACCGCGAGTCGATGCGCACCCTCGGGCTGCGCAAGATCCGCCAGTCGGTCGTGCGTGAGGACACCCCCCAGGTGCTCGGCCTGATCCACGCCGTGCGCCACCTGGTGGTTGTTGAGGAGGTCCAGTCGTGACCATCAAGATTCACGACCTGCGTCCTGCCCCCGGGGCCAAGACCGCCAAGACCCGCGTCGGTCGTGGTGAGGGCTCCAAGGGCAAGACCGCCGGCCGCGGTACGAAGGGCACGGGCGCTCGCAAGAACGTCTCGCCGCGCTTCGAAGGTGGCCAGATGCCGCTCCAGATGCGGCTGCCCAAGATGAAGGGCTTCAAGAACCCGTTCCGCACCGAGTACCAGGTCGTGAACGTCTCCGACATCGCTGCCTCGTTCCCCGAGGGCGGTTCGGTCGACGTCGCCGCGCTGGTGCTGGCCGGGCTGGTCCGCAAGGGCTCGCTCGTCAAGGTGCTGGGTGACGGTGAGGTCAGCGTCAAGCTCGACATCACCGCGAACAAGTTCTCCAAGACCGCTGTGGAGAAGATCGCTGCTGCGGGTGGGACGACCACGGTCGCCTGATCCGCGGGACTGTCTGAAGGGCCTCGGGGCGTTGCCCCGGGGCCCTTCGGCGTTTCCGGGGGACGTGGCCGCGAGCGCGGTAGCGGTGACGGCGACGTCGGCGCGGAACCGCTCGCGGAGGGCCTTGACGCCTCGCCTTCGGCGTCGGCTGGGCCGGTGCGGCCCGATCGTGCTGCGGCGCGACTCCGCGGCCCGACCGTGGTGCAACCCGACCGTGGTGCGGTGCGGCTCGCCAGCGCGACGCGGTGCGGCGCGATTCGGCGCGCGTGCGGGGTTCTGCGAACAGCTGAACTTTCCGCCCGATCGGAGGGAACACGAAGAGTGGTGTGGACGTTCCGCCGGGTCTGTTCTGGCTGCTGGTAGCACGGATTGTCCGGGTTCGGTACCCCGAAAGGACCAGTGGACCGGGCAGAGATCAACCGAGTTGAACCTGTGATTGGCCACTGGGTACGACCAGGTGGTGGGGGGCTGTTAGTGTTGCGGGCTGAACCCGGATGTCCTCCGGGTTGCTTGGTCGTGGCTACCTACCTCGGCCCTGCCATCTACCGCATGTGCCGGTCCCTGGGGGTCGGCAACGCTCAGGAGGTTCGCGTGCTCGGCGCATTCCGCTCGGCTCTCGCGACGCCGGATCTACGCAAGAAGATCCTCTTCACGCTCGGGATCATCATTGTGTACCGGCTTGGTGCGACCATGCCCGCGCCGGGCGTGTCCTTCAAGAACGTGCGGGCGTGTGCCGAGCAGCTCGAAGGCCAGAACATCTACTCGCTGATCAACCTGTTCAGCGGTGGTGCGTTGCTCAACCTGTCGGTGTTCGCGCTGGGGATCATGCCCTACATCACCGCGAGCATCATCATCCAGCTGCTCACCGTGGTCATCCCGCGGTTCGAGCAGCTGAAGAAGGAAGGGCAGGCCGGGCAGGGCAAGCTCACGCAGTACACCCGCTACCTCACGATCGGGCTGGCGATCCTGCAGTCCACCGGTCTGGTGGCGCTGGCGGTGCGCGGGCAGCTGTTCGGCGAGTGCGACCAGGACGTCATCCCCGGCAAGGACAGCATCTTCACGCTGATCGTGCTGGTCATCACGATGACGGCCGGTACCTCGGTCATCATGTGGCTGGGTGAGCTGATCACCGAGAAGGGCATCGGCAACGGCATGTCGTTGCTGATCTTCACCGGCATCGCCGCCCGCATCCCGGCCGAGGGCAAGAACATCTGGGACAAGGACCAGTCGCGGATCACCTTCGTCCTCGTCATCATCGCCGCTCTGATCATCATCGCGAGCGTCATCTACGTCGAGCAGGCGCAGCGCCGCATCCCGGTGCAGTACGCCAAGCGCATGATCGGTCGCCGCATGTACGGCGGCACCTCGACCTACCTTCCGTTGAAGGTGAACCAGGCCGGCGTCATCCCGGTCATCTTCGCCTCGTCGCTGCTCTACCTGCCGGACCTGATCGTCCGCCTCACGAACTCCACGGGTGAGCCCAACTGGTTCACCACGTTCGTGCAGACCTACCTGGTCAAGCAGTCGAGCTGGGTGCACATCAGCGCGTACTTCCTGCTGATCGTCTTCTTCACCTACTTCTACGTCGGCATCACGTTCAACCCGGACGAGCGCGCTGACGAGATGAAGAAGTTCGGTGGCTTCATCCCCGGCATCCGTCCCGGTCGCCCGACCGCCGAGTACCTCAAGTTCGTCCTGGGCCGCATCACGCTGCCCGGTTCGCTCTACCTCGGCATCGTGGCGATCCTGCCGAACCTGTTCCTCGACATCACCAGCGAGGGCCAGAACCAGAACTTCCCGTTCGGCGGTACCGCGGTTCTGATCATGGTCGGTGTCGGTCTCGACACCGTGAAGCAGATCGAGAGCCAGCTCATGCAGCGCAATTACGAAGGGTTCCTCCGCTAGTGCGACTTGTTCTCGTTGGCCCGCCGGGTGCGGGCAAGGGCACTCAGGCCGAGGTGCTGAGCACCAAGCTCGGCGTGCCGCACATCTCGACGGGCGACCTCTTCCGGTCACACATCAGCAACCAGACCGAGCTCGGGCTGGAGGTGCAGAGCATCCTCGACGAGGGCGCTCTCGTACCGGACAGCATCACGAACGAGATGGTGCGCAAGCGCTTGGCCGAGTCCGACGCCACGGACGGGTTCCTGCTCGACGGGTTCCCGCGCAACGTGGCGCAGGCCGACAAGCTCGCTGAGTTCCTCTCGGTCGACGGACACGGGCTCGACGCGGTGCTGGAGTTCCGGGTCGACGAGGACGTCGTGGTGGAGCGGTTGCTGGCGCGCGGGCGCACGGACGACAAGGAAGAGGTCATCCGGCACCGGCAGCAGGTGTACCGCAACGAGACCGCGCCGCTGCTCGACTACTACGCGGACAAGGTCATCACCATCGACGCCGTCGGTGAGATCGACGAAATCAGTGAGCGGGCCCTCGCTGCGCTGCACGCGCTGCGCGGCGAGAAGTGACCGGTGGACTGCTCGACCGACTCCGGTCTCTAGTTTCCCCAGGCAGTGAACGCATGATCGAGATCAAGACCCGCGGCCAGCTGGAGGCCATGCGCGCCTCCGGCCTGGTCGTGGCCAGGGCCCTGCGCAACGTCGTCGACGCGGTCAAGGTCGGTGTCTCCACGCAGGAGCTCGACGAGATCGCGGAGCAGACGATCCGCGACGCCGGCGCCGTCCCGTCGTTCAAGGGCTACCACGGGTTCCCCGCGAGCATCTGCGCCTCCGTGAACGAGCAGATCGTCCACGGCATCCCCAGCAGCAAGCAGGTGCTCGCCGAGGGCGACCTCATCTCCATCGACTGCGGTGCCATCCTCGACGGCTGGCACGGCGACTCGGCGGTCACCGTGGGCGTCGGCGAGCTCTCGCCGGCCGACCACCGGCTCTCCGAGGCGACCAGGCTGTCGATGCTCGCGGGCATCGAGGCCGCGGTGCCCGGCGGGAAGCTCACCGACATCTCGTTCGCCATCGAGTCCTCGGCGATCGAGTCCGGTGAGCGCGACGGCATCGAGTACGGCATCGTCGCGGACTACGGCGGCCACGGCATCGGCACCAAGATGCACATGGACCCGTTCCTGCCGAACTACGGCAAGCCCGGCAAGGGCCCGCGCCTGAAGGTCGGCATGGCCATCGCGATCGAACCGATGCTCACGCTCGGCTCCGACGACTCCCAGGAGCTGGACGACGGCTGGACCGTCGTCACGCTCGACGGGACGCGGGCCGCGCACTGGGAGCACTCGGTCGCCATCACCGAGGACGGCCCCTGGGTGCTCACCGCGCCCGAGGAGTGACCCGGCAGCACCACGAACGTCTCCGGCACGGCCCCCGTCTCCACGCGAGGCGGGGGCCGTGCCGTTGTCGCGCCCCGAGTGGCGAGCGGGCCGCCGTCGGACCTGAGCTCCGGTCCCGCGTTCGTCGACGCAGCTCAGCAGTGTTCCGGCGACACCACGCGCAGGCGGCGCGGCACTGTTCAGCGGGGCGCACGGGGCCCGATTTGGGTTGCCGGGGTGAACTGCGTACACTGGTCAGGTGGCGCACCCGTAGCGCCGGTTCTGTCGTGCCCTTCAAGGTGAGATCGAGCCGGGCCGAAACGCGTCCAAAGGTTATTATCACCGTCACGAAACGCGGAGGACATGGGCAAGAAGGACGGGGCCATTGAGGTCGAGGGCCGCGTAGTCGAGCCGCTCCCCAACGCGATGTTCCGCGTCGAGTTGGAGAACGGTCACAAGGTACTCGCGCACATCAGCGGCAAGATGCGTCAGCACTACATCCGCATCCTCCCTGAGGACCGGGTTGTCGTGGAGCTCTCGCCCTACGACCTGTCCCGCGGGCGCATCGTCTACCGCTACAAGTGACCTCCAATAGCAGGAGACTTCAGGCGTGAAGGTCCAGCCGAGCGTCAAGAAGATCTGCGACAAGTGCAAGGTGATCCGCCGTCACGGCCGGGTCATGGTGATCTGCGAGAACCTGCGCCACAAGCAGCGCCAGGGCTGAGCAGCTCCACCACGCGCTCGTCGAGACCTTCGATGACGCAGTAACGAGAAACTCCTCGCACCTGCCGCACGCAGGGCTTCAAGCGTGCGGACACCCCCGGATTCCAGGCCGGGGCCGGGACACCGGCTGTGAGAGCAGCCGGAACGACACAGCGAGTCAGTCGCCGGAACTGGGCGAGGAGCAGACCTGGAAGTAATCGACAGGAGTTAACCGCCACATGGCACGACTCGCTGGCGTCGACCTCCCCCGCGAAAAGCGGATGGAGATCGCGCTCACCTACATCTTCGGCATCGGCCGCACCCGTTCCAAGGAGGTGCTGGCCGCCACGTCGATCTCGCCCGACCTCCGGGTGAAGGATCTGACGGACGACGACGTCGCCACCCTGCGGGACTACATCGAGAACAACTTCAAGGTCGAGGGTGACCTCCGTCGCGAGGTCGCGGCCGACATCCGTCGCAAGATGGAGATCGGTTGCTACGCGGGTCTTCGGCACCGTCGCGGCCTGCCCGTTCGCGGGCAGCGCACCAAGACGAACGCTCGTACCCGCAAGGGTCCGAAGAAGACCGTGGCCGGCAAGAAGAAGGCCGGCAAGAAGTAAGACCTCGGGTCTGCTGCCCTCAACTTAGGAGTTTGTTTTGCCACCGAAGTCCCGCACGGGCGCCGGGGTCAAGAAGATCCGGCGCAAGGAAAAGAAGAACGTCTCGCACGGCCAGGCGCACATCAAGAGCACGTTCAACAACACCATCGTGTCCATCACGGACCCGATGGGCAACGTGATCTCGTGGGCGTCCGCCGGCCACGTCGGCTTCAAGGGTTCTCGCAAGTCCACGCCGTTCGCGGCGCAGATGGCTGCCGAGAACGCCGCCCGCAAGGCCGCAGAGCACGGCATGCGCAAGGTGGACGTGTTCGTCAAGGGTCCCGGCTCCGGCCGTGAGACCGCGATCCGTTCGCTGCAGGCCGCCGGTCTCGAGGTCGGCACCATCCAGGACGTGACCCCGCAGCCCCACAACGGCTGCCGCCCGCCCAAGCGGCGCCGGGTCTGAGGCACGGGGAGGAGTAAGAACTAATGGCTCGTTACACGGGACCCGCGACGCGCATCTCGCGTCGCCTGAAGGTCGACCTCGTTGGTGGGGACCAGGCCTTCGAGCGCCGTCCGTACCCGCCCGGCCAGCACGGCCGCGGCCGGGTCAAGGAGTCCGAGTACCTGCTGCAGCTCCAGGAGAAGCAGAAGGCTCGCTACACCTACGGCGTTCTTGAGCGGCAGTTCGTCCGCTACTACAAGGAAGCGGTTCGCCGCCCCGGCAAGACCGGCGAGAACCTGCTCCAGATCCTCGAGGCCCGCCTCGACAACGTGGTGTACCGCGCGGGCCTCGCCCGCACGCGTCGCCAGGCCCGTCAGCTGGTCGCTCACGGTCACTTCCTGGTCAACGGCCACAAGGTGAACATCCCGAGCTACCAGGTGTCGAAGTTCGACATCATCGACGTGAAGCCGAAGTCCATGCCGACGCTGCCCTTCGAGGCTGCTCGCGCGTCCTTCGGTGACCGCCCGATCCCGGCTTGGCTGCAGGTCGTCCCCTCGAACCTGCGCATCCTCGTGCACCAGCTGCCCGAGCGCGCGCAGATCGACACGCCTGTCACCGAGCAGCTCATCGTCGAGCTCTACTCGAAGTGATCCTCTCCGGGCGGCTGTCCCTCGTGGACGGTCGCTCGGGTCGGGTCCCGCATCGGCGCGAAGGGTGTGCCGAGTGCGTTTGCCGGTCTCCGCACCGGCGTCGTGACGGCGTCAAATAGCGGGCGTCGTTGTAGAAAGGTTGAACCCAGTGCTGATTTCCCAGCGCCCCTCGCTCGGCGAGGAAGCGGTCTCCGAGACCCGTTCCCGGTTCGTCATCGAACCGCTGGAGCCGGGCTTCGGCTACACGCTCGGCAACTCGATCCGCCGCACGCTGCTCTCGTCGATCCCCGGTGCTGCTGTCACGAGCATCCGCATCGACGGCGTGCTGCACGAGTTCACCACGGTTCCCGGGGTGAAGGAGGACGTCACCGACGTCATCCTGAACCTGAAGGAGCTCGTCGTCTCGTCCGAGGAGGACGAGCCGGTGACCATGTACCTGCGCAAGCAGGGCCCCGGTGTGGTGACCGCGGGCGACATCGTGCCTCCGGCCGGTGTCACCGTGCACAACCCCGACCTGCACATCGCGACCCTGAACGGCAAGGGGAAGCTGGAGATCGAGCTCGTCGTCGAGCGCGGTCGCGGCTACGTCCCGGCTGTCCAGAACAAGCAGGCGGGCGCCGAGATCGGCCGCATCCCCGTCGACTCGATCTACTCGCCGGTTCTCAAGGTGACGTACAAGGTCGAGGCGACGCGTGTTGAGCAGCGGACGGACTTCGACAAGCTGATCCTCGACGTGGAGACCAAGCCCTCGATCACCCCGAGGGACGCGGTTGCCTCCGCGGGCAAGACCCTGGTGGAGCTGTTCGGCCTCGCTCGCGAGCTGAACATCGACGCCGAGGGCATCGAGATCGGCCCGTCGCCGGCCGAGGCCGACACCATCGCCGCGTTCGCGATGCCGATCGAGGACCTGGACCTCACCGTCCGGTCCTACAACTGCCTCAAGCGGGAAGGCATCCACACCGTCGGCGAGCTGGTTTCGCGCAGCGAAGCGGACCTGCTGGACATCCGCAACTTCGGTGCGAAGTCGATCGACGAGGTCAAGATGAAGCTCGTCGGCCTCGGCCTCGCGCTGAAGGACTCGCCTCCTGGGTTCGACCCGTCCGCCGCCGCGTCGGACTACCACCCGTCCGACACGGGCTGGGGTGCCGGCGCAGGCCTGGACCCCCACGACGACGGCCAGGACTACGCGGAGACCGAGCAGCTCTGAGGCTCTGAACCAGAGCTAGAGGATCTCTTTCAGGTACAGGAGTAAGCGATGCCCACCCCTACCAAGGGCCCCCGGCTCGGTGGGTCCCCGGCACACGAGCGGCTGCTGCTCGCCAACCTGGCGACTGCGCTGTTCGAGCACGGCCGGATCAAGACCACTGAGGCGAAGGCGAAGCGGCTGCGTCCGTACGCCGAGAAGCTGATCAGCAAGGCGAAGGTCGGCGACCTGCACAACCGCCGCGAGATCATGAAGTTGATCCGCGACAAGGACGTCGTGCACAAGCTGATCGCCGAGATCGGTCCGTTCTTCAGCGACCGTTCCGGTGGCTACACCCGCATCACCAAGACGCTGGCGCGCAAGGGCGACAACGCCCCCATGGCCATCATCGAGCTGGTGCAGCAGAAGCTCGTCTCCACCGAGGCCGAGGCTGCGCGCAAGACCAAGTTCGCCAAGGACGAGAAGCCGGCCGCCGCCGAGGCCCCGGTCGTCGAGGCGGACGACGAGGTGAAGGACCAGGACGCCGACGCGCCCGAGTCCGCCACCAAGGACGCCGCCGCGGAGCCCGCTGAGGGCGCCGTCGAGGTTGACGGCGAGCCGTCGGCCGAGGACGTCAAGGCGGAAGAGGCCAAGGACGAGTCCGCCAAGGACAAGTCCTGAGTCTGACCGCTGACGAGCCCGCCGTTCCCGCTTCCGGGGACGGCGGGCTCGTTCGTGTGCGCCTTGATCTCGGTTACGACGGCACCGAGTTCTCCGGCTGGGCCCGCCAGCCCTCCCGCCGGACCGTGTGCGGTGTCCTGGAAGACACCATGTCGATGGTGCTGCGCGAGGACGTCGTCCTGACCGTCGCGGGCCGCACCGACGCCGGTGTGCACGCCTCCGGGCAGGTCGCCCACGCCGACCTGCCCGCGTCCCTGGACGTCGCCGCTTTCCCGAAGCGCCTGGCGCGTGCGCTGCCTTCGGACGTGCGGGTCTTCTCCGCCAGGGTCGTGCCCGCCGCGTTCGACGCGCGGTTCTCGGCCCTGCGCCGCCACTACGAGTACCGCGTGACCGACGCGCCGTTCGGTGCGCACCCGTTGCGCCGCCTGGACACGCTGGCCTGGCCACGCCCCCTGGACGTCGGCGCGATGAACGCCGCCGCGACGTTGTTGCTGGGGGAGCACGACTTCTGCGCGTTCTGCAAACGCCGCGAGGGCGCCACGACGATCCGCGAGCTGCAACGGCTCGAACTGGTCCGTGCCGGGAACGACGGTGTGATCACCGCGTTCGTGTCCGCCGACGCCTTCTGCCACTCGATGGTCAGGTCGCTCATCGGGGCGCTGCTGGCCGTCGGGGAGGGGCGGAAGCCGGTGGAGTGGCCCGGCGGGCTGCTGTCGCTGCACGGGCGGGCCAGCGGGGTCACCGTGGCGCCGGCGCACGGCTTGTCGTTGGTTCGGGTGGACTTCCCGGCCGACGAGGAGCTGGCCGCGCGGGCCGAGGCGACCCGCCGGGTGCGCACCCTGTCCTGAGCTGTCACCGGCCGTGTCCTCCTCCCGCGCAAAGGGGAGGAGCCCCCGGTGGTGCACCGGGGGCTCCGGGAGCGGGATGAGCGTCAGAGCTTCAGGGTCCACGAGTCGATGTGGCCCGTGTCCTGGCTGTAGGCGTCGCGGACCCGCAGGTGCCAGGTGCCGTTGGCGTTCTCGGTGGAGACGTTGACGGAGTAGGTGGCGTTGACGTCGTCGGCGCTGTCACCGCTGGTGGCGACCTTCAGCAGCTTCACGGCGCCCGAGGGGGTGACCAGGGCGAGCTCCAGGTCACCGCGGTAGGTGTGCTTGATGGCGACCTTCACCGAGGCGGTGGCGGTGGCCTTGCCGTTGCACCCGGCGATGGTGATCGGGGAGGTCACCGAGCCCGCGTCGGGGATGGCCGTGTCGGTGTCGTTCGTGACCGCCGGGCACTGGCCGGGCGGGTTGCCGGGGGTGGTGCCGGTGATGTGCAGCAGCTTGTTCGGGGAGCCGGTGCCGGGGTTGGTGACGACGTCGGAGGTGGCGTTCTCCACCAGGGCGTCGCGGACCTGCTGCGGCGTGGCGGCGGGGGAGGAACCGAGGAACACCGCTGCCGCGCCCACCACGTGCGGGGTCGCCATCGAGGTGCCGGAGATGGTGTTCGTGGCGTTGTCGTCGGTCAGCCAGGCGCTGGTGATGCCGGTGCCGGGGGCGAAGATGTCGAGGCACGTGCCGATGTTCGAGAAGCTCGAACGGACGTCGGTGCGCTCGGTGGAGCCGACCGTGATGGCCTCCGGCGTGCGGGCCGGGGAGGTGTTGCAGGCGTTGGAGCCGCTGTCGTTGCCCGCGGCCAGGCCGTAGGTGACGCCGGCGGCGATGGAGCGCTTCACGGCGTCGTCGACGGTCTGGTTCGCGCCGCCGCCGAGGGACATGTTGGCGACCGCGGGCTTGCGGGCCGGGTTGCCCTGCACGTCGGCGGTGACCCAGTCGATGCCGGCGATGACGCCCGCGAACGTGCCGGAGCCCGCGCAGTTGAGGACGCGGACGGCGACGAGCTTCACGTCCTTGGCCACGCCGAAGCGGGTGCCGCCGACCGTGCCGGCGACGTGGGTGCCGTGGCCGTTGCAGTCGGTGGCGTCGTTGTCGTTGTCGACGGTGTCGCGGCCGTGGGAGGCGCGGCCGCCGAAGTCGCTGTGGGTGGTGCGGATGCCGGTGTCGATGATGTAGGCGGTGACGCCGGAGCCCGCGTTCGGGTACGTGTAACTGTTGTCCAGCGGGAGCGCGCGCTGGTCGATGCGGTCGATGCCCCACGACGGGGTCGGCGTCTGCGTGTCGGAGATGCGGACCTCGGCGTCCTGCTCGACGTACGCGACGCTCGGGTCAGCCGCGAGGCGCTTGGCCTGGGTTTCGGACATCGTCGCGGAGAAACCCCGCAAAGCGGACTTGTAGGTGTGTTTCACCTGAGCGTCGTACTTGGCGCTGAGGCTCTCGACACTGGTGGTGCTGAAGTCCTTCAGCACCACGACGTAGCTGTCCTTGACCGCGTTGGACGCACCGAGGTTGCGAATCTCCCCCTCGGGCGCAGCGGTGGCGGAGACGGACGTCAACGCGAGCGCGGTGCCCGCAACCAGTCCGATTCCAGCCGCTCGTCTGAGCCACGATTCACCCATAGCAGCGTTCTCCCTCGTCGCCTGGTCCTGCAGGTGAAGTTTTTCCTAGTGGCGTGGACGGATTGCGCACAAGAAGTTTCACGGATTAAGACGCGTTCGGCCATTCCACAGATTTCGCGCCCGTGTGAATTAGTTGGTGCAGCGGGTCTATGGACAGAACAATGCGGCTTTGGGGAAGCGGACGGCTCGCGCGGCCCGGCCGGCGGTGCCCTCGCCGGTCCTGGAGTCGGTCCAGGTCGGGCCGGTGCGCACGCTCACGGCCGCCACGCAGGGAGAGCGGGCGGTCACGTGGGGCGTTCAAGTGTGGTTGAACATGTTTCACCCGTGCTCTACGTTCAGTTGTGGGAACACAAGTTCTTCTGGGGTTGTTCCCGGAGTTTCGGAACATGGGGCTGGGGGGCTCAGATCGTGCTTCCGCGCGTCGAGAAGATCGATGTCGAATGGCCGGGAAGTGGCCTGTTTTGCCTGGTGAACCGCGTTCGCGGGCGGTGACAGGTCGTCTCGTCAGCGCGTCCCCGGCTTGATTGCGCAATCGAACAACGCACGATGAACAGCGCGCGATGTGCTGTTCCTATTTGGTGACCCTGAATCACTGAGGAGAAACCAGCAATGATTCGTCGCTTCGTTCAGCTGGCTGCGATCACCGGTGCGGCCCTGGCGCTCACGACCTCGACCGCCGGTGCCACGCCGGTTGCGGTGCCGACCGCACCGGGGGTCCTGGCCTGCCACAACGCCGACAACCCCACCAAGACGACGGGCTGGGTGCACGGCAGGGGTTCCGGCAGCTGTGCCCAGGGTGTCGACGTCTTCCTCCAGCGGCTCCGCGCGTGGGGCTGGGTCATCGAGGCCAGCGCCCACTACCAGGGTCCCGGCAGCGCGATCGCGTCCTGGAACTGCTCGGGGTCCGGCCACTACACCTACCGCACGCTCGTCCAGTGGCGCGACGGCGCCGGTGTCCCGCAGAGCTCGATCTCGGGTGAGAGCCGCTTCGAGTGCTGATCAGGCCCGGCACGACCGCGCCCCTGAACGGATCACCGTTCGGGGGCGCGGTTCGTCGGGTCCTCAGTCGCCGCGGCGGACCGCTCCGAGGATCTGCTGCTCGGTGGGCGTGGTGTACAGGCGCAGGTGCGCCCACATGTCCTGGCCCATCGCGATGACCTGGTCGTCCTTCAGCTGGGTCAGCTGCTGGAACATCTGCGGGCGCAGGCGCCACATCTGCCCGGCGAGCTGCGCCTGGCCCATCGGGAGGCGCTGCAGCAGCACCAGGTCCGCGTTGTTCGCCGTCGACGAGGCCTGCGGGTGCAGGTACGGCAGCACGTACATCGTGGTCTGCCACGCCGCCCGCGGCGGGAACAGCTCCTGCGGGACGTGGCCGCCGTCGTGGATGACGAGCAGCGGCATGTCCTCGGTCGGGCGGGGCAGGTCGGCCGGCGACAACCGGCGCAGCTGCACCAGCTGGGACGGGCGGCCGTCCGGGCCCTGGCCCGCCGCGCGCACCACCGGCTGCCAGGCCTGCGGGCGGCCGGTCGCGATGATGATCCACGCACCGGTCGCCATGGCCCGCAGCGCGATCTGGCGGGCCAGGTACAGGCCGCCGACGACCACCATGCGGGTCGGGGTCGGGCGCAGCACGGACACCGTGAGCGGCTCGCCCTTGGTGCCCTGGCCGAGCATCATGCCGCCGCGGTCACCGCTCGGGCTGACCAGGTCGAGCATGGACGGCGACACCAGGAACTCCGGTGCCACCGCGCCGCGGCCGCGGGCGTCCAGCAGACGGGTCGACGTGCTCATGCCACACCTCCCAGCGGCAGCGTCGCGGCGAGACCCGCGAGCTGCATGCCCCGCAACGGGGTCAGCGTGATGTCCAGCTTGTCGCTCAGCTTCGTCAGCTGGTCGTCGGCGCGGTCGAGCTCGCTCGGCGTCCTGGCGCTCACCCGCACCAGGCCGCGCAGCGACACCTGACCGTCCTCGCGCGACGGCGAGATGGACATCGCCAGCGTCGACGAGAGAGCGCGCACACCGGTCAGCGCGTTCAGGTTGCCCTTGAGGCCCTTCGCCGGCCAGCCGGTGATCGCGTAGCTCGCGTGGCCGACGCCGCCGGCCGTGACGCCGGACCACTTCTCCCGCAACGACACGGGGGTGGTGCCGCCGACCGCGGCGGTCAGCTCGGCCGAGGAGATCGCCGCGCGCAGCAGCTCGTCGGAGTCGAGCGGGCGGATCGCCACACCGGCGGACTCCAGCGCGTTGCGGACGCGCGACAGGGCGCCGATCAACGCGCGGTGCGCGCCGACGACGCCGCCGCCGCGTTCGCGGATGGCCTCGCCGCAGCGGCGCGGGTCGAGCCGGACCGTGATCCACGTGGTGCGCCTGGCCGCCGCGGGCAGCGGGCCGAGCACCTCCATGTACGAGCTGAGCGCGGGCGACGACGGCGGGAGCGCCGCGCTGCCGGGGTAGCAGTGCCAGAGCACGGTGATCGCGTCCAGCACCACGCCGCGGTCCTCCAGGCACGGCACCAGCGCGCCGAGGGGCAGCGACGGGGCGGAGCCGACGGCGGAGATCAGCGGCGGCGTCGGGTCGACGAGCAGCACCGCCGTCCACACGCCGTCGTGCCACGACAGCGCGAGCGGGCGGCGTTCGTGGTCGACGCCCTTGGCGATCACCAGGTCCGGGATCGCCAGGCGCAGCAGCGCGACGCGCGGGTCCTCGGCGCCGAGGACCTGCATCTCGTCGTCACCGGGCTTGGACTCCTGCTGCGCCTCGCGGTTCGCGGTGCGGCTGTGCGAGCGGAAGCTGTAGCGCAGCCGGACGCCGATCCACTGGGTCAGCCAGCGCCCCCGCGACCGGGTGAAGGCCACTACCAGCGCGATCAGCAGCACGCCGCCCGCGATCGACAGCGAGACGACGTTCAGGTTGCCCGCAGCGTCCTTCACGCCGACGAGGGTCAGCACGAGGAGTGCGATGGCGAGACCGACCTCGATCGTGACTACGTTCGACACGGGCAAGGAGCCCAGGCTGACGCCGGCCGCCCTGCGCCGGACGCGCCCGACGGGACGGGGAGGCGCCGGTGCCTGCTGGCCAGGAGTCCCCGGACCCTGCGGCCGTGCCATCCCGGGGTTCGGCCGGGGCGGATGTGGAGTGGTCACGGACATCCGTTGTGGTCTCTTTCCCCTCGATGGTCGGTGGGCTTGGCGAACCGGCCCACGGAGCAACCTGCGTCCGGCTATCCTGCCGAACCGTACCGCGACTGGGAGAGCAGCGAGCCGAGAATGGCATCAACACCCACCACCAAGTCACAGGTCCAGGCCTACCAATTCGTCCTGCGGCGGATGCAGTCCGCGCTCGTCCGCAGAGACGCCGTGATGCTGCATGACCCCATGCGCAACCACTCCCGCGCGACATCGGTCGGTGTGATCCTCGGCATCGTCGGTCTGCTCGGCTTCCTGGTGTACGGGTTCTTCAAGCCGGCACCGCGCCTGGACAAGGAAACGCAGATCGCCATCAGCAAGGAGACCGGGCAGGTCTACGTCGTCGACAACGCGACGTCGACCCCCGTGCTGGTGCCGATGACGAACCTCGCCTCGGCACGCCTGCTCTGGTACTCGCGGTCGAACCCGGACCAGGCGCAGAGCGGTGGCGGTGACGCCCCTGGCGGCTCGGTCGGCGGCGCCTCCGGTGGTGCCGCGGGCGGGGAGCCCAAGCTCGTCAGCGAGGCCGCGCTGTCCAAGTACCCGCGCGGGCGCCTCACCGGCCTGCCGGACGCACCGGACGTGCTGCCCAAGCCCGAGACCCGCATCGACGCGCAGTGGTCGGTCTGCGACACCCTCGACCTCGACGCGTTCCGCAGCAACCAGGCGGCGGCCAACCAGATCAAGACCTCCGTCATCGCGGGCGTCAGCGAGGGCAACCCGAAGCTCGGCGACAACGCCGTGCTCGTGCAGCAGCGGACGGGCGCCAAGAAGGCCTACCTGATCTACAAGAAGCCCGAGGGCTTCGACATCTCGTCGTCCACCGTCCGCGCCGAGGTGGACCTCAAGGACGACAAGGTGATGAACGCGCTGAACCTGCGGGGCAAGCAGCCGCGCGCGGTCAGCACGGCGCTGCTCAACTCGATCTCCGAGGCCAAGCCGCTGAAGGCGCCGGTCATCCCGAGGCAGGGCGAGCAGGCCGCCTACGTCACCGAGACCAGGGTCAACATCGGCGACGTCATCTCGGTCAGCCTGACCGGCACCCAGCGGTTCATGGTGGCGCTGGAGGACGGCTTCCAGGAGGTCGGCCAGACGGTCGGCGACCTGCTGCGCTGGGCGTACGCGAACAACAAGAAGGCGACCGAGCTCTCCCCGAGCGCGGTCACGAACAACCTCGAACCGAAGAACAAGCTCGACCTCACGCAGTACCCGGAGAAGACGCCGACCACGATCGAGCCGAACGCGAACAACGCGGTGCTGTGCCTGGGCTGGAAGGGCAAGGACTACGAGTCGCAGAACCGGACCCAGCACGCCATCGACACCTCGGTCACCATCGGTTCCGCGCTGCCGGGCCCGAAGGACATGAGCCCGGTGCAGCTGGGCGCTCCCGGTGCGGCCGGCGAGATCATCGACCAGTTCCTGATGCTGCCCGGCAAGGCGGCGGTCGTGCGGGCGAGCCAGGGCACCGGTGACTTCGGCGCCGGTCCGGTCCACATCGTGACCGGTCGCGGTGTGCGGTACGGCGTTCCGGACGGGGGCACCGCCGCGGCGCTCGGGCTGGAGGGGACGTTCCCACCGGCACCGAACGACATCCTGAACCTGCTGCCGCAGGGCCCGCAGCTCAACCGCGGCGACGCGAACCGCAGCTACGACGCGATCCCCGCGGTCAAGGGCCAGATCAAGGACCCGGCGCAGCAGCAGAAGTGACGGGAACCGTTCCGGGTGCACCGCAGTCGTAGGGGTGCACCCGAGGTGGCACCGTCGTGAAGGGACAGTCCGTGGCCGGTCGAATCGCCGTCAACCCCGAGTGGCTCGAGTCCTACGCCGACCGGATCGACGGCACGACCGACGACCTGCGGCGCGTGCGGGACGCCATGAGGGTGTCACCGCTGCGGCCGGAGTCGTTCGGCGAGGTCGGCAGGGCGCTGGGCAGTGCCCGGGGCTACGCGCGGGCGGCCGAGCTGCTCAACTCCCAGCTCGCCCGCGCCTGCGACACCCTGGACGCGGCGGCCAAGGGGCTGCACGCCGTGGCGGAGCACCACGGGTACAGCGAGGAAGAGGCCGTCCACGGTCTCAAGAAGGCCGATCGCAGGTAGTGGGGAGCTCGAAGGTGGCCGAGGACGGCAGGCAGATCGCGGCCGAGGTGGGTCCCGAGCTCGACTTCCTCTCGCGGGTGAGCCGCAGGCTGGGCGTGGTCGACCTCGTCCACGAGTTCTTCGACCCGCTCGTCGGCGACTGGAACGACCTGCGCGAGGAAGCGGAGCGCTGGCGCAAGGCCGCCAGGGTCACCGAGGCGGTCACCAAGCACGTCGCTGGCCCGCTCGGCGGTGTCGACGCGGCGTGGCAGGGCAGGGACGCCGACGCGTTCCTGGAGCACATGCGCAAGGTCGGGCTCGCCGGCGGCGACATGTCCGACGCGATGACCGCGATGGCCGACGCGCTGGAGGAGACCGCCGACGCGGTGCGCGACATCGTGCGGGACATGGCCCACGTGCTGGCCGACGCCGCGGACTCGGTGTCCGGCGTGGCGGCGCTGCCGCTGGAGGGCGACAACCGGGCGCGCGTGCACATCGAGGACCTCAGGGACCCGGTGCGCGAGCTGTTCGAGTCCGGCCGGCAGGTGCTGGAGGCGTTCCTCGCGCTGTGCGACGGGGTCGCCGGCGTGGAGGGCGGCTTCGGCGCCGTGCGGATGGAGCACCGGTACCCCGAGCAGAACTGGACGTACGCCCCGCCCGCCAAGCCGGCCGTGACGGCACCGGAACCGGCAGGGGCCTCCAAGACGGCGGCCGTGGCGACCGGTGGCGGCGCTCCCGGCTCCGGAGGCGGTGTCGGTGCGAGCGGTGTCGGTGGCAGCGGTGTCGGCGCGGGTGGTGTGGGTGGCACGGGCGCACCGGCCGCGGCGCAGCAGATGCAGTTCGGCGGGGCCACGGGCGTCAGTGAGAGTCTGCCGCCCGCCGAGCAGGGCGCGACGACGGCTGCGGCCGCCGGTGGCCGTTCCGGGGCCGCTCCCGGCGGTGGCGCGATGATGGGCGGCATGGCGCCGATGATGGGCGCGATGGGCGGCGGCGGGCAGCAGGGCGGCGACAAGGAGCACAAGTCGAAGCACCGGCTCACCGGTTCCGTCGAGGACGTGCTCGGCAAGCCGAAGAAGGCCGCTCCCAAGGTCATCGGCGAGGACTGACCCCCGGCGGAACGACAACGGCCCCGCTCGACGTCCGAGCGGGGCCGTTGTCGTTCCGCGGCTAGGCCGTGCCGCCGCGCTTGCGGTTCGAGTTGCGGACGAACAGCGTCAGCGCCAGCAGCACCGCACCGATGCCGATCCCGGACAGCGCCACGATGATCGGCGGCCAGTCCAGGCTCTTCGGCGGCGTGGGCGCGGTGACCATCACCTTCGGCTCCGGCGCTGTGAAGCCCGCGGCCTCCGCCGGGAGCACGGCGGTGAGCGCCGCGACCGGGTTCACCATGCCGTGGCCGGACTTGTGGTCCTTGCCGGTCACGTTGCCCGGCTGCAGCGCCGTCGCCTTCAGCCGCGCCATCACCTGGCGCGCCTTCAGCTCCGGGAACCGCTCGCGCACCAGCGCGGCGATGCCCGCGACGTAGGGCGAGGCGAAGCTGGTGCCCTTGATGTCGCTGGTGCCCTGCGCGGTGACGTTCGCGTTGGTGAGGCCGTCACCCTTGGGGTCGACCGAGATGATGCCCTCGCCGGGGGCGGCGATGCTGACCCACGGGCCCCAGATGCTGAACTCGGAGACCTCGCCGGACCGCGCGATCGACGCCACCGAGAGCACGTCGTCGGCGAACCACGCCGGGGACGAGATCACCTTGACGTTGTTCGGGTCCATGTTGTCGTTCTGGGCCGGGCAGCCGTTGCCCTGATCGTCCTTGTTGCCCGCGGCCGTGACCACCACGACGTCCTGCACGTCCACCGCGTACCGGATGGCGGCTTGCAGGTTCCGGTCGTCCTGGCTGAACCCCTTGGGGGTGCCGCAGTTCGTCAGCGAGATGTTGATGACGCCCGCGCCCTTGTCGGCCGCGCGCACGATCGCCTCGGCCAGCGTCTTGACCTTGCCCGCGCCCTTGCGGGCCTCGTTCGTCGCGTCGCCCTTGAACTCGTAGCGGTCGCTGGTCTGGCGGATGGCCAGGATTCGCGCGTCCGGTGCGGCGCCGACGAAGTCGCCCTCGGTCTTCTTCGCGGCGGCGACGCCGGCCACCTCGGTGCCGTGGCCGTCGCAGTCGTCAGTGCCGTTCTTGGTCTTGTCGACGTAGTCGCCGCCGGGGTCGACGCGGCCGGCGAGCCGCGGGTTGCGGGGGTCGACACCGGTGTCGATGATCGCGATCACGACGTTCTTGCCGGTCGCGAACCGGTGCGCCTCTTCGAGGTTGAGGCTCAGCTGGCCCCACGGCATCTCTTCGATGAGCTCGTTCTTGGTGTCGGACGCCACGCACTCCTTGTTGGTGCGCTTGTACTCCACATCCGGCTGACCGGTGTCCTTCGGCGGCGCGGTACCGGGCGGCAGCGGTGGCGGCTCCGAGTTCACCTTGGGCGCCGAACCCGTCGCCGACGTCGGCGCCGCTGCGGACGTCGAGGACGGCGGTTGCGCTGACGACGGTTGTGCGGCGGAGGCGGCGGCGGGCACCGCTCCCGTCAGCAGCAGCAGTCCGGCGGTCGCAGCCGCCGTGGTGCGCCTGATACCGGTCCTCATGGCGTGATCAGGCTCCGGAAGACGGAGTACATGTCCATGACCGCGAGCGCCAGCGGCACCACGGCGGCGATGAGGATCGCCTCCAGGATGTCCACCGTGCGGCGCAGCGGCGGCGAGAACTTCTGGCCGGGGAAGATCACGCCGAGCACCAGCGCGGCCGCGCCCAGCACGAGCAGCGTGCCGAAGACGAAGACGATCAGGTTGAACTCGGAGGCCTTGGCGATCCAGGCGACCAGGATGCCCGCCGCGGCGAACATGCCGGTCGAGAGCAGCGCCACGGCCTGCGCACCGTTCGCGTACGCACGACCGCGCATCATCAGCACGATCGAGACGACGACGCCGTAGATCGGGCCCCAGACCGTGCCGTCGCCGGACGCGACGATCGCGGCCAGCGCGGCGATCACGCCGGTGCCGATGATCATGCCGGTGAGGTATTCGTGGGCGACGGCCGTGCGGCGCTCGATGACCGCGAACTCCGGGAAGCCGCTGTCCTCCTTGAGGTCCTCCGCGTTCGTCGGCACGACGGGCGGCGGGATCTTGGCGAGCTGCAGCGTGAGCCGGGGCAGCATCGACATCGCGCCCAGCGCCACCGCTCCCGCCGCCGCGGCCACACCGGCCAGCGGGTGCTCGACGAACGTGGCGACGAGGAACGCGAGCGCGGCGATCGTGCCGGCCGTGGCCGCGGCGATGAACACCGTGACGCCCTGGCCGATCAGCAGGATGCCGCCCCACGCGAAGATCATCATGAGCGCGGACGCGAGCAGCATCTTCGGCTCGAAGTTGACGCCCGGCACCGCGTGGAAGCCCGCGACGAACGCCATCGGCAGCGAACCGCACGCGGCGATCAGCACACCGGTCGACACCGCCTTGTAGGCGCGCGCGATGGTCGCGCCCGTGGCGAGCGCGGCGACGGCGGCCACACCGGCGGCGATGGCGGCCGCGAGGGCGCTCCCCTTGCCGGGGGTCACGACCGGGCCGGACAGGAACAGCGCCACCGCGGAGGCGATCAGCGCGAGCGCGCCCGCGAGGTGACCGAACTTCTGCGCGGTCTCCTTCGTCCACGGCCGGAACGAGTCGGGGTCGGACTCGGCGATCGCGTCGACCACGTCGTCGTACAGCGGCGGCGGCGGGTTCTCGTTGCGGCGCCGCAACTGCAGCAGTTCGCCGTCGACCACGCCGAGCGACGCGAGCGTGCGCGCCGGGTCGAGCGGGCTGTCGCCGAGCTTCGCGAGGCACCAGCCGCCGTGCCGGACACCACCGTCCGGAGTGGCCTCCCTCGCCATGTCGAGCAGCATCGGCAGGAGATCGGCCACCGCCACGTCGGCAGGCAGCGCGACGTCGATACGCGTTCGAGGTGCCACCACCGTGACACGGCTGAACACCGTCGTACCGGTCGCCACCAGGGCCCCCTAAGTCAGATCAGCACTTACGAATCAACGGCCCGACCCTATTCGTCCAGCTGGCCGCTCGTCGGGCGGCCCTAGTATGGCCGGACCGACGCCTGTTGCACGTGTGGTTCGCCGGAACCCGTCAGACTGGGTTTTTTCCCGACCCAGCTTCGTCGCGCGCGCGGATGCGCAATAGTGTCGGTTGCTACTGGTGGCGTAACGAGTCGAAGAGGTGCCTGTCAGTTGAGCACGCTGCAGTTCAAGCGAACGGCACGCCTTGCTGCTCCCCGGCCTCCTGGCGGCGAGGTGCACCTCGAGCCGCCACCCGAGGTCCCCAGGATCATCCCCGGCAACATCATGATGAAGGCGATGCCCGTCGTCATGATCGTCGCCTCCGTGGGCATGATGGGCATGATGTTCGTGTACTCGAACAGGCAGCCCATGGCGATGCTCATGCCGGGCATGATGCTCATCTCGACCGTCGGCATGATGGCCAGCGGCATGGGCTCCGGCAAGGGCCAGAAGAAAGCCGAGATGAACGAGGACCGCAAGGACTACCTGCGGTACCTCGGCCAGATGCGCGACCGCGCCCGCGAAGCCGCCGACGAGCAGCGCGCCGAGCGCGAGTGGGTGCACCCGGACCCGCAGCAGCTGTGGTCGCTCGCCACCACCCGGCGCATGTGGGAACGCCGCCAGAACGACCCCGACTTCTGCCACCTGCGCGCGGGACGGGGCTCGCAGCGCCTCGCCACCCGCCTGGTGCCGCCGCAGACCGGTCCCGTCGAGGAGCTGGAGCCGATCGCGACGCTGGCGCTGCGCCGGTTCGTGCGCGCCCACTCGCTCGTCCCCGACCTGCCGATCTCCATCGCTCTGCGCGGGTTCGCCGCCGTCGGCCTGCTCGGCGACATCGAGGACCGCCGCAACCTCGCCCGCGCCCTGCTCGCCCAGCTCGTCACCTTCCACGCCCCTGACGACCTGCTGATCGCGGTCGTCAGCGCGGGCCGCACCAAGCAGCAGTGGGAGTGGGCGAAGTGGCTGCCGCACGTGCAGCACCCCACCGACATCGACGGCATCGGCCAGCGCCGCATGATGGCGAACTCGCTCGCCGAGGTCGAGGCGATGCTCGACGAGTACCTGCGCGACCGGCAGCGGTTCACCCGCAACGCCCCGCCGCCGCCCGACCAGCCGCACATCGTGATCGTGATCGACGACGGCGACATCAGCCGCGAAGAGATGATCATCCTGGAGGAGGGGCTGGTCGGCGTCACGCTGCTCGACCTCTCCGAGTGCCTGGGCAACCTGACCGCCCGCCGCGGTCTGCGCCTGGTCATCGAGAACAACCAGCTGGGCGCCCGTTCCGCGAGCGGCGTCGAGTGGTTCGGCGCACCGGACGGCCTGTCCGTCGTCGAGGCCGAGGCACTGGCCCGCAGGCTCGCCCCGTACCGCATGGGTGCGGCGGGCGACGTCGGCGGCGACGGTGGCGAGGACCCGTTGGCGATGAACAACAACCCGCCGCTGCTCGAGTTCATGGGCATCCCCGGCGACCCGATCACGTTCGACGTGCAGCAGGCGTGGCGGCCCCGGCCCAAGCGCGACCGCTACCGCATCCCGTTCGGCATCGGCGAGCACGGCCAGCAGGTCGAGCTCGACATCAAGGAGGCCGCGGAGGACGGCATGGGCCCGCACGGCCTGTGCATCGGCGCGACCGGTTCCGGCAAGTCGGAGTTCCTCCGCACGCTGGTGCTCGGCCTGCTGGCGTCGCACTCGTCGACCGCGCTCAACATGATCCTCGTCGACTTCAAGGGTGGTGCGACGTTCCTCGGTCTGGACAAGGCACCGCACGTCGCCGCGACGATCACCAACCTGGCCGGCGACCTCAGCCTCGTCGACCGCATGAAGGACGCCATCGCCGGTGAGGTCTCGCGCCGGCAGGAGGTCCTCGCGAAGGGCAACTACAAGAACGTCTGGGACTACGAGAAGGCCCGCGAGAACGGCGCCCAGCTCGACCCGCTGCCCGCGCTCTTCATCTGCATCGACGAGTTCTCCGAGATGCTGACGGCGAAGCCGGACTTCATCGACATCTTCCTCCAGATCGGTCGTGTCGGCCGGTCGCTGCAGATGCACATGCTCCTCGCGTCGCAGCGGCTGGAGGAGGGCAAGCTGCGCGGCCTGGACACGTTCCTCTCGTACCGGATCGGTCTGAAGACGTTCAACGCGGCCGAGTCGCGTGCGGCGATCGGCGTGCCCGACGCCTACGAGCTGCCGCCGATCCCGGGCTCCGGCTACCTCAGCGTGCAGGGCATGCCGCTGACCAGGTTCAAGGCGCTCTACGTCTCGGGCACCTACCGGCCGTCCGGCATGCAGTCCGCCGGTGAGTCGGTGGCCGTGCGCAGCGACAAGCGCCCGCGGTTCTTCGTGCCGGACTTCATCGAGATGCCGAAGGAGCCGGAGCGCCCCGTCGAGCCGGTCGCGGTCGCGGCCGCACCGGTCAAGGAGGACGCGAACGAGCCGACGCAGCTCGAGCTGATCGTCGACCGCCTCGTCGGCCAGGGCCCGCCCGCGCACGAGGTGTGGCTGCCGCCGCTCAACGAGCCGCCGACGATGGACACGATGCTGCCGCCGCTCGACGTGACGCCGGACCGGGGCCTCACGCCGCCGCAGTACCCGGCCAACGGCATGCTGCAGATCTCGGTCGGCGTGGTCGACAAGCCGTTCGAGCAGCGCCGCGACCTGCTGTGGGCCGACTTCTCCGGTGCCGCGGGCCACGGTGCGGTCGTCGGCGGCCCGCAGTCGGGCAAGTCGACGCTGCTGCGGTCGATCATCGCCTCGATGGCGCTCACGCACACCCCGCAGGAGGCGCAGTTCTACTGCATCGACCTCGGTGGTGGCACGCTCGCCGCGATGGAGAACCTGCCGCACGTCGGTGGCTTCGCCGGCCGTCTCGACGTCGACAAGGTCCGCCGCATGGTGGCCGAGCTGCAGACCCTGATCACCGAGCGCGAGCTGCGGTGGCGCGAGCAGCGGATCGACTCGATGGTCGAGTTCCGCAACCGCAAGCGCCGCGGTGAGATCAAGGACGACCACTTCGGCGACGCGTTCCTGGTCGTCGACGGCTGGATGAACTTCCGCCAGGAGTTCGAGATGGTCGAGCCGCAGATCCAGGCGCTCGCCGCCCAGGGTCTGTCCTACGGCGTGCACGTGATCGTCGCCGCGAACCGGTGGGCGGAGATCCGGCCCGCGATGAAGGACCTCCTCGGCACCCGCTTCGAGCTGCGCCTCGGTGACCCGAGCGAGTCCGAGATCGACCGCAAGGTCGCGGCCAACGTGCCCCCCGGCCGTCCCGGTCGCGGTCTGACCGGCGACAAGCTGCACTTCCTCACGGCACTGCCGCGCATCGACACCTCGCAGGACCCGACCACGATCTCCGCGGGTGTCCAGGACCTCGACGCCAAGCTCAACCAGGCCTGGCAGGGCCCGCGCGCGCCGCAGGTGCGGATGCTGCCCGACGTGCTGGAGCACGCGCAGCTCATGGCGCAGGTCCAGCAGGTCAACCCCAACCGCGGCCACCTGGTCCCGGTCGGCGTCAACGAGGACGAGCTCGCGCCGGTCTACTTCGACTTCGACGCGGACCCGCACTTCATGGCGCTGGCCGACGGCGAGTCGGGCAAGACGAACATCCTGCGCACGATCGTCCGCGGCATCATGCAGAGCTACACCTCCTCGGAGGCGCTGATCGTCCTCGCGGACTACCGCCGCACGATGCTCGGCTTCATCGACACCGACCACCTCCTGACCTACGCCGTGTCGTCGACCCAGTTCGCCGACACGATCAAGGAGGTGCGCGGTTCGCTCGGCCGCCGCATGCCCGGCCCGGACGTCACCCAGGAACAGCTCAAGAACCGCTCCTGGTGGACCGGCCCCGAGGTCTTCGTCGTCGTGGACGACTACGACCTCGTCGCCCCGCAGGGCGCCGCGAACCCGCTGCAGCCGATCGCCGAGTTCATCCCGCAGGCCAAGGACGTCGGTCTGCACGTGGTCGTCGTCCGCCGCATGGGTGGTGCCTCCCGCGCCATGTACGACCCGGTGATGGGCAAGCTGAAGGAGATCGCGGCCCCGATCTTCGTCGGCTCCGGCTCGAAGGAGGAGGGCGCGATCATCGGCACGCTGAAGCCGTCGCCCCAGCCTCCCGGCCGCGGCACCCTGGTGACCCGCAAGCACGGTCAGCAGCGCATCCAGTTCGCCTGGATCGCTCCGGACTAGCCGTTCCGCCCGGTGGCCCCCGTCGTTCCGCGGCGGGGGCCGCTCCGGTTTCCGGCACGGAGAAAGGCCCTCGTGGACCGGTGCACGTGAAAAGGGCCCGCAGCCGAAGCTGCGGGCCCACCGAACAGCAGGGGACTGTCCGGTTCCCCCCAAGAACCGACGCCCTTCCGGTCCGACCCACTGGGGAGGGCCGATCCGGCAGGACCACGACGGTCGCGACACCCCCCAGGGCTTGCGTTGCCGCTCTCGTCGTCCGGCTGAGGAGAACTCTGCCCGACGGCGCTCACACTCCGGTCACACCGCGAGCACGCGTCGCCGGGGCTGCTGGAGAGGCCGGTCCGGCCACGGTGAAGAGGGAGGTAACCGCGGTCGAACCGGCCACGCACATGGTCTCCGCGGACGCTCACAATCCGGTCACACAGGGGGGAACGTGGTAGGGCCTGTGTCGAGGTCCATGTTCGCGATAGCCGGGCCTGAGGCGGCCCCTGGGGGCACGGGCGACCAGCCCACATACAACACCGGTATGCGGGCTGGTCGCCCGCACCGCCAGGAACCACCTCAGGCGCGACTCTCATCGAACGGGACCTCGACACAGGCCCTAGCCGAGTACCGGGTGCTCGGTCCGCTGGAGGTGCTGCTCGACGGGGTCGTCGTGCCGCTGCCGGCCGGCCGGAGCCGAGTGCTGCTCGCCACGTTGTTGTTGCGCCCCAACCAGGTCGTCTCGATCGACGCGCTGGTCGACCGGCTCTGGGACGGTGAGCCGCCGACACCGGACCGGGCGCACAAGACGCTGCACACGGTGGTCATGCGGCTGCGCCGGGCGCTGGGCGAGGCGGACTGCGTGCGCACCTCGACCGGTGGCTACCTCGCCGAGGTGGCCGTGGACGCGCTCGACCTGACCCGGTTCCGCCGGTTGGTCGCGGCGGGGGAGCTGGCCGCCGCCGTCCGGTTGTGGCGCGGGCCGATGCTCGTCGACGTGCGGTCCGGTGCCCTGCACCAGCACGACGTCCCGCTGGTGACCGAGGAGTGGCTGCACGCGCTGGAACGGCGGATCAGCGCCGACCTCGACGCCGGCCGGGCCGCCGAGGTGGTGCCCGAGCTGCGCGGCCTCACCGCCCAGCACCCGTTCCGCGAGGCGTTCTGGGCTCAGCTGGTGCTGGCGCTCGCGATGTCGGGGCAGCAGGAACGCGCGCTGGCCGCCTACCGGGAGGTCCGGGCGCTGCTGGCCGACGAGCTCGGCGTCGACCCCGGTGACGAGCTGCGGGCGGTGCACCAGCGCGTGCTCGCCGGTCCCGTTCCGGCGCGCAGGACGGCGGCTGTGCTCCGGCCGGTCCCGCGCCAGCTGCCGACGACGACACCCCGGTTCGTCGGGCGGTCCGCCGAGCTGCGCGACCTGACCGGACTGGCAGCCGGCGACGGGCTGGTGGTCGCGGCGATCACCGGAACCGCGGGCGTCGGCAAGACGACACTGGCCGTGCACTGGGCGCGGGGCGCGGCGGACCGACACGCTGGACACCGGTGACGCGGCGACCACCGTGCGCACCGTCTTCCAGTGGTCCTACCGGCAGCTCGGCCCGGCGACCGCGCGGGTGTTCCGGCTGCTCGGCGTGCACCCGGGGCCGGACATCACCGTCGCGGCCACCGCGAGCCTCGCCGGCCTCACCGAGGACGAGGCGCTGCGGCACGTGCGGGAGCTGGTCGAGGCGAACCTGCTCGCCGAGCCCGTGCCCGGCCGGTTCACGAGCCACGACCTGCTGCGCGTGTACGCGGCGGACCGGGCGGAGGCCGAGGAGCCCGCCGAGTCCAGGGCGGCA
Source organism: Lentzea sp. NPDC037011 (assembly GCF_055607425.1). Taxonomy (NCBI): domain Bacteria; kingdom Bacillati; phylum Actinomycetota; class Actinomycetes; order Pseudonocardiales; family Pseudonocardiaceae; genus Lentzea; species Lentzea sp. NPDC037011. The sequence continues at coordinate 785,453 of NZ_JBVJRT010000001.1, forward strand.
GCCGTCGAGCGGATGTACGACCACTACCTGCACACGCTGGTCGCGATCGACGCCTCCTGCTTCGCCGGGCGCAGGCAGGCGCAGGCGGTGATCGAGCTGCGGCCGGCACCGGGCACGCGGCCGGAGCTGCCGGCCGGGCGCGAGGAGGCCGACGACTGGTTCCGCGCCGAACGCGCCGTGCTGCGCGCGATCATGGTCCAGGCCGCGGAACGGGACCTGCACCGCTACGCCTGGCAGCTGCCGTGGTTCACCTTCGACCTGGTCGACCGGGTCGGCCCGTGGCAGGAGTGGGTCTGGTCGATGGAGGGCGCCGTGGCAGCGGTCACGCACACCGGTGAACGCCTCTGGGACGCCCGGATGCAGTTCACCCTCGCCGTGGCCCACTGCCGGGCCGGCCGCTTCGACGACGGCAGCGACCTCTTCGCGCGCAGCGCCGACGTGTACCGCGAGGTCGGTCGCGTGACCGGTCAGGCGCGCGCGTTGAGCGGGCTCGCGTGGTCGCTGGGTGAGGCGGGCCGGCTGCGGGAGGCGCTGGAGGTGTCCAAGGAGGCGCTCACGACGTTGCGCGCGTCGCCGACGCCGTACCCGTTGCAGACCGGGATGGCGCTGCACCAGGTCGCGGCGGACCACCTCAAGCTGGGCGAGTACGCGGAGGCGCTCGTGTGCTGCGCGGAGTGGGAGGCCGAGTTCGCGGTCGACATGACCGCGGAGTGGAAGGGGCTCCTCGCCGCGATGAAGGCCAGCGTCCAGGTGGGGCTGGGCGACCACGCGGTCGCGGTCGAGAACGCCCACCTCGCGCTGGGGCACTTCGAGACCGAGGGTTCCTGGCACCACATCGCCGACGTGCACAACACCCTCGGCGACGCGCACCTCGGCCTGGGCGAGCCCGACGCGGCGCGGAGCTGGTGGACGAAGGCACTGGAGGCCTACGAGTACAACGACCACGCCGACGCCGAGCAGGTGCGCGCCAAGCTCGCCGAGCTCCGCTGAGAACTGGTGAGCGGTGCTGGTGACCCCCCAGGAACTGTGCCACCAGCACCGCTGAGGAGAACTCTGCCAGGGGCCGCTCACACTTCGCTCACACCTGGACCACAGGGCCCCTAGACTGGGTTTTCGAGCCGGTGGAGGGGTGTGCGAGCCGAGTACCGGGTGAACCCGTCACCGTCGCGACAGGACGGTCGCAGGCACTGCTCGCCGGACTGGGAGGGCGCCGTCTCCGCGGCGAGCACCGGGCGGCAGCGACGAGCCCCCAGGTGCTTTCCCGTCGCTGCCGTTCCCGGCCGAGCACCACGTTGCCGCACGGCGCTCACACATCGGTCACACCGGGTCCGAAGAGGACGGGAGCAGGGAGTCATGAACGTCGAGTACCGCGTCCTCGGACGGGTCGAGGTGCTGCGTGACGGCGTGCCGGTGCCGTTGCCGGCCGGGCGCGGACGGGTGCTGCTCGCCACGCTGTTGTTGCGGCCCAACCGGTTCGTGCCGGTGGACGAGCTGGTGGACCGGTTGTGGGACGGGGAGCCGCCGACGGTCGACCGGGCGCACAAGACGTTGCAGATGGTGGTGCGGCGGCTGCGGGTGGCGTTGGGGGACGCGGACTGCGTGCGCACGGCGACCGGCGGGTACCTGGCCGAGGTCGACCCCGAGCGGCTGGACCTGACCCGGTTCCGGCGGCTCGCGGCCGACGGGGAGTTCACGGCGGCGCTGGCGCACTGGCGGGGACCGGTGGCGGCGGACGTCGACTCGGTGCTCCTGCACCGCGAGGACGTGCCGCCGCTGATCGAGGAACGGCTGGTGGTGCTGGGCCGCAGGATCGACGCCGACCTCGCGCGGAGCCGGGGTGCCGAGCTGGTGGACGAGCTGCGCGAGCTGACCGGCGAGCACCCGTTGCGCGAGGGGTTCTGGGCACAGCTGGTGCAGGCGCTGCACCAGGCGGGCCGGCCGCGGGACGCGCTCGCGGCCTACGAGCAGATCCGCGCGCACCTGGCCGACGAGCTCGGCGTCGAACCCGGCCAGCAGCTGCGGGAGCTGCACGAACGGTTGCAGGACCCGGAGGCCCGCAGCGACGTGCCGCGGCAGCTGCCCGCACCGTCGGCGCACTTCACCGGGCGGGACGCGGAGCTCGCGAAGCTCACCGCGCTCCTGGACGCGGGAACAGCGGTGGTGATCGCCACGATCGACGGCACGGCCGGCGTCGGCAAGACCGCGCTCGCCGTCCGCTGGGCGCACTCGGTGGCCGACCGCTTCCCCGACGGCCAGCTCCACGTCGACCTGCGCGGCTTCGACCCGTCCGCGCAGCCGCTCGACCCGTCCGCCGTGCTGGCCTCGTTCCTGGCCGCGTTCGGCGTGCCCGGCGGCAAGGTGCCGGCGGACCTGCCGGAACGGGCCGCGCTCTTCCGCAGCGTCAGCGCCGACCGCCGCGTGCTCGTGCTGCTCGACAACGCCCGCGACGTCGAGCAGGTCCGGCCGCTGCTGCCGGCCGGGCGCGGGTGCCTGGTCGTGCTCACCAGCCGCAACCGGTTCACCGGGCTGGTCGTGCGGGAGGGCGCGTTCCCGGTGACGCTGGACGTGCTCGCCGAGCCCGACGCCGTCGCGCTGCTCACCGCGCGGCTCGGCGCCGACCGGGTGCGGGCCGAACCGGACGCGGTCGCGGACCTCGTGGCGTTCTGCGGCGGCCTCCCGCTCGCCCTCGCCGTCCTCGCGTCCCGGGCGGCCGGGGCGCCCGAGCTGTCCCTGCGCGCGCTCGCCGACGAGCTGTCCGACGCGAGCGGCGGGCTGCTCACCGGCGTGGAGACGGTCTTCGCCACCTCCTACCGCTGCCTCGACCCCGACTCGGCCCGCCTCTTCCGGCTGCTCGGGCTCGCCACCGGCCCGGACGTCTCGCTGGACGCGGCGGCCGCGCTCGACGGCAGGCCCCGTTCCGCGGTGCGCCGGTCGTTGCACGTCCTCACCCGCATGAACCTGGCCGTCGAACGCGCACCGGGCCGCTACACGTGCCACGACCTGCTGCGGGCGTACTCGCAGACGCGGTCGGTGGCCGAGGACACCGACACCGGGCGGCACGAGGCGGTGCGCCGGCTGCTGGACTTCTACCTGCACACGGCGGAGAGCGCCGACCGGCTGCTGCGCCGCACCCGCGTCGCGCTGACGCTGCCGCCGCTCGCCGAGGGCGTGCACCCGGCGCTGCTCGCCGACCGGGCCGCCGCGCTCGCGTGGTGCGAGACCGAGCACCGCAACCTGATGGCCGCCGCGCGCCTGGCCGGTGAGCACGGGTACCACCAGCACGCGTGGCAGCTGCCCACCACGATGTTCGGCTACCTCAACTTCCGCCAGCTCCCCTCCGAGCGCATCGAGCTGTGCAAGGTCGCGCTCGCGGCGGCACGGGCCGCCGAGGACCAGTTCGCCGTCGGCAACACCCTGCACTCGCTGGGCAACGCGCTCGGCGCGCTCGGGGCGTTCGAGGAGGCCGACACCGCCTACGCCGAGGCGCTGGAGGTGCGGGAGGGCATCGGCCACCTGCACGGCATCGCCGTCACGCTCGACCAGTGGGCGGTCAACCAGGCCAGGCAGGGCCGTCTGGAGTCCGCGCGCTCCCTGCACGAACGGGCCGTGCGCCGCCGCCGCGAGCAGGGCGACCCGGCCGGGCTCGCCATGGCGTTGAACAACCAGGCCATGACCCTCGTGGCGCTGGAGGACCTGGAGGCCGCGCTGGCCGCGAGCGACGAGGCGTACGCCACGATCACCGGCGGCGGCATCGACCACCTGCTCCCGTCCACACTGGACACACGCGGCCTGCTCCAGCTCCGCCTCGGCCGGGTCGACGCGGCGATGGACACGTTCCACCAGGTGCTGGCGCTGCCCGACGACGAGGTGCCCAACGCCGTCCGCGCCGTCACGCACGAGAACATCGCCGACGCACACCTGCGCCGCGGTCGCACCGCGGAAGCCGTTGCGGCACTGGAGGAAGCGCTGCTCATGCGGGAGGCGCAGGGCAACGCGCGCGCGGTCACCCGGCTGCGGGCGCGCCTCGCCGGGCTGGTACCGGAACGCCGCTGACGCTCACGCCTCCAGCTCGCGGACGAGCTCGCGGATCTCGCCCGTCCTGCGCAGTGCGCTGCGTTCGGAGATGACCAGGGCCTGGCGCGCGCAGGACAGCGCGGCGGTCACGTCACCGGCCGCGCGGAACACCTCGGCGCCGCTGAGGAGGGTCATGGTGCGCGTGAAGCTGCTCTCCTGGTCGAGCAGCGGGCCGGCGAACAGGTCGCGGTAGATCCGCACCGCGCCGTCGAGGTCGCCCATCCGGAACTTGGCCTGCGCCCTGGTGTCCTCCAGCGCGCCGTCCACGACGCCCAGCGAGGCGTACACCTCCGCGGCCCGGTCGGCGGTCTCGACGGCCTCCGCGAACTCGCCCAGCTCCACGAGGGTCATGGCGACGGCGTTCAGCGACCTGGCCCAGCCGCGCGGGTTGCCCGCCGCCCGCCAGTGCTCGCCGGCCGCGCGGTCGTGCCGCAGCGACTCCCGGTGATCGCCCTGTTCGAAGTGGACGTTGGCGAGCTCGGTCTCGGTGGTGGCGAGCGTCCACGGGTCGCCGTGCTCCCGCCGCAGGGCCAGGGCGAGGGTGAGCGACCGCAGCGCCTCCGCGAAGTCGCCGGACCTGCGGTGCGCCACGCCCAGGCTGTGCAGCGCGACCGACTGGCCGTACCGGTTCCCCGACCGCTCGGCGGCTTCGAGCGCGATCGCGTAGAGCCGGAAGAAGTCGTCGGCAGACCCGTTCACCTGCAGGTAGCTCCACAGGCAGCCGGGCAGCATCCACGCGTGGTCGAGGTGTCCCTCCGCCAGTGCGAACTCGCAGAGCTCGACGAGCAGGCCGTGTTCGTTCCGGCACCACGCGAGCGCGCCCTCGCGGTCGGTGAACGCGGCCGCCTCGACGACCGGGTCGCGTTCGGTGAGCGGTTTGTCGCGGCGGTCGACGCGGAGGGCGCGTTCGGCGTTGTCGACCGAGTGCAGGTGGTGGTCGAGGAACCGCACCACGGCGGCCCTGCGCTGCTCGGCGGTCTCCTCGGCGTCGGCGCGCTCGCGGGCGTGCAGGAAGAGCAGGTCGTGCAACGAGAACCGCTGCGGCGCGTGCTCCTCCGCGAGGTGGAAGCGGGTCAGCGTGCGCAGCAGCGCCAGCGCCCGCTCGCTGCTCACGCCGAGCAGGGCCGCCGCGGAGCGCGGGGTGAAGTCGGCGCGCGGGGCCAGGCCGAGCACCCGGAACATGCGGTGTTCGTCGGGCGCGAGCGCGGTGCAGGAGAGGTCGAACGCGGCCCGCACGGCCGCCTCACGGTCGTCGCCGATCTCCAGCGCCGCCAGGCGGTTCCCCGACCGCAGCTGGTCGACGAGGCTGCGCACGGACCGCTCCGGTTCGACGGCGAGCATCGACGCGGCGATCCGCAACGCGAGCGGCAGGCACACGCACAACCGCGCCAGCTCCGCGGTGGCCTCCTGCTCGGCGCGCACGCGCGCGGCGCCGATCATCTTCTCCAGCAACGCCAGCGCGTCGTCGAGCGGCAGCACGCCGAGCTGCAGCAGCGTGGCGTCGTTCAACGCCACCAGGCCGCGCAGGTCGGAGCGGCTGGTGATCACCGCGACGGACCGGCCGCCGGTGGGCAGCAACGGCCGCACCTGCTCGGCCGTGCGCGCGTTGTCCAGCAGCACCAGCACGCGGCGGTCGGCGACCAGCGAGCGGTACGTCCCGATGCGCTGACCGGTGTCGAGCGGGATGTCCTTCGACGACAGGCCGAGCCCGCGCAGCAGCTGGTCGAGCGCGTCGTGCGGGCTCAGCGGTTCCTCGCGGTCGTACCCGCGCAGGTTGACGGCGAGCTGGCCGTCCGGGAACCGGTCCTGCACGCGGTGCGCCCAGTGCACGGCGAGCGCGGTCTTGCCGACACCGGCGCTGCCCGCGATCGCCGAGATCACCACCGGGTGCCCTCCCGACAGCGACCGGTCGAGCCGGGCGAGGTCCTCGGTCCGCCCGGTGAACCGCGGCAGGTCCGGTGGCAGCTGGCGGGGACCGGTGGCGGCCCGCCGGGGTCCGGGGCCGGGCTCCGAGCGCAGGATCGACCCGTGCAGCTCCCGCAGCACCGTGCCGGGGTCGATGCCGAGCTCGTCGGCGAGCATCCGGCTGACCCGGCTGAACGCCTCCAGCGCCTCCGCCTGGCGGTCCGAGCGGTACAGGGCGGTCATCAGCTGGGCCCAGAACCGCTCCCGCAACGGGTGCTCCGCGGTCAGCGCCCGCAGCTCGGGCACCAGCTCGCCGGCCCTGCCGTCGTCGAGGTCGGCCTCGATGCGCTTCTCCAGCACCAGCAGCCGTTCCTCGACGAGCCGAGGCACGTCCTCGCGGTGCAGGGCGTCGGACGTCACGTTGGCGAGCAGCGGACCGCGCCACAGCGCCAGCGCGGCGTGCGGGTCGGTGCGCGCCAACGCACGGAACCGCAGCAGGTCCAGGTCTTCGACCTCGGCGAGGTAGCCGTTCGTGGTGGTGACCACGCAGTTGGCCGGCCCGAGTGCCCGCCGCAGCCGCGCGACGGTCATGTGCAACGTCTTGACCGCGCGGTCGATCGAGGGCGGTGAACCGTCCCAGAGGCGCTCGACCAGCTCGTCGACCGACACGAACCGGTTGGGCCGCAGGAGCAGCGTCGCGAGCAGCACGCGGCCCTTGCCCGCCGGCACCACGACCCTTTCGCCGGCGAAGAGGACGTCCAGCGGTCCCAGCACGCGGTACTCGGCCCCCAGCACGCGCACGAGCTTAGGGCCGCCCCTCCGTCCCGGTGCGACCCACGCCCGTCCCGAAGCCCCACAGCGTGACCGGTGTGTCGCAATCCGTGATCCGCGGTGAACTCCCGGTGGCCACCTGGACCATCCGTGTCGTCCGGCTGTGCCGCATCCGGTAAGCATGTGCGCGGAAGAGGGGATGGTGCATGAGCCTCCAGGTCGCGGTGGACTTCGGCACGTCGAGCACCTGCGTCGCGATCTCGGTGCACGGCAGGGAGCCGCAGGTCGTCGTTTTCGACGGCCAGCCGCTGGTGCCGTCCGCCGTGTTCGCGGCCGCGGACGGGACGTTGTTCGTCGGGCAGGAGGCCGAGCGGCAGGCCGCGGTCGACCCGGCCCGCTACGAGCCGCACCCGAAGCGCCGCGTGGACGAGGGGGAGCTGCTGCTGGGCAGCACCGTGCTGCCCGTCGTGGACGTCGTGCGCGCGGTGCTGACCCGTGCGGTCGGGGAGGCGCGGCGCGTGGGCGGCGGTGCGCCCGTCGACCTGCTCGTGCTCACCCACCCCGCCGACTGGGGCACGGTCCGCACCCGCGTGCTGGTCCAGGCCGCGCGCGGGCTGGGGCGGGAGCTGGCGCTCGTGCCGGAACCCGTGGCGGCCGCCGTCTTCCACTCCGCGAGCCACTCCGTTCCCGACGGTGCGGCGCTGGCCGTGCTCGACCTCGGCGGCGGCACCGTCGACGCGAGCGTGGTCGCGCGCACCGGCAGGAGCTTCCGGGTGCTCGCGACGAAGGGCGACCCCGGCTTCGGCGGCGCGGACGTCGACCAGGCGTTGCTGGAGCACGTCGGCGCGCTCGTGTCGGCGGAGGACCCGGACGCGTGGCGGCAGCTCGTCGAGGGCCGTGAGATGACCGACCGGCGCAAGCGGCGGGTGCTGCGGCAGGACGTCCGCGGCGCCAAGGAGACGCTGTCGCGGCACGCCTACACCGACGTGCCGATGCCGCCGCCGTTCCCCGACGCGCACGTCACCCGGTCCGACCTGGAGCAGCTGGTGGCGGTCCCGCTGGGCGGCGCGGCGGCGCTGGTGGGCTCGGCCGTGCGGGAGGCCGGTCTGGCGCCGCAGCAGCTGGCCGCGGTGTTCCTGGTGGGCGGCTCGTCCCGGATTCCGCTCGTCGCGCGGCTCGTGCACGAGCACACCGGCGTGGTGCCGACGAGCATCGACCAGCCGGAGACCGTCGTGGCCCGCGGTGCGCTGCGCGCGGTGAGCCTCGACCCGGAGCGCACCGGCGGCATGGCGCAGCAGGGTGCGCCGGCCAAGCCACCTCAGAACCGGGCGCACCCACCGTCCAGGGGCCCCTCGGGGGAGGTGACCCACAACCTGCGCGTGTCCGGCGACACCACCCGCAAGATCACCCGCCGCATCACGCCGCCGCCGGTCGCGCAGTTCCCCGCGTCGTTCCCGTCGATGACGCCGCCGATGACGCCGCCGATGACGCCGCCGGAGAAGAAGAGCAAGGCGCCGTTGTTCATCGCGCTCGGCGTGGTCGTCGTGCTCGTGGCGGCCGGCGTCGGCGGGTTCCTCTGGTGGCAGCACCGGGAGGGGACGGGAACCGCCACCCCGCCGCCCGCGGACCAGATCGCGCAGTACGACTACAGCTTCACCCGGCCCGACGGCTGGGAGCAGACCGGCGGCGCACCCGCGGCCAGGCAGGTGCTCCTGCAACCGGTCGACCGGGAAAAGAACACCGGTGATTCCCCGGCGGACCGCATCGCTGTGCAAGAGCAAAAGCTGGAGTACAACAGCGACCAGGACCGCGGGCGGGCATTCGCGGAATTGCAGAAGCAATATGGCGAGCGCGAGGAGAGGGGCGACAAGGTCGCCGCGTTCAGCGACCGCCACACATTCGCGGGCAAGTCCGTTGTTCACTATCGCGAAGAGATCGGCGGGGCCGGGGTCGACTGGTACATCCAGTTCGTCGGTACGGCTCAGGTGAGCGTGGGCTGCCAGGCGACCGAGGCCGGCCGTGACCGCGTCCGCACCGCCTGCGAGCAGATCGTCCGCTCGCTGACCATCAAGCCGTGAACAGCACCAGGGGAGTCGCCTGATGTCCGCCAACGAGGTCCTCGCCCGGTTCCGCGCCGAGGTCGGCCACGCGGTCACCCGCGCACGCCGCGCCGCCGGTGAGGCCGGCGCGCGCAACGCCGAGCTGCGGGAACGCACCCGCGAGCTGGCCCGGCAGGCCCGTGACCGCCGGGCGGAACCGGCGGCCGGTGCCACGCCGGGCGACGTCCGCGAGGCCGCCACGGGGTTCCGCACCGAGCGCGGACTGCCCGTCGAACGGACTCCGGAGGCCGCCGAGCTCGCCGCTGCGGCGTCTCAACCGGTTCCGGGGCCTGAGGTTCCCGCCACCCCCGGTTCGACCGCGGTCGCCGGTCCGAGTGGCCAGCTTCCCCGCGCGGGTGACGATGACGAGGACTTTTCGCAGTCGCGAATCCTCTACTGACACCGTGCGTTCACCTGGCGTCGTTTACTAGCGCAACTACTTCGAAAGAAGTCGCGACAGGGCGGAACCGACATGGCAGGGTCCTCGTCGGAAGAGGCGTACGAACCAAGAAGTACGACCTGAAGTTCTCTGAAGGGGGCATCTCCCAATGGCTGGTTTCGGTACCACGACCGAAGAGCTCGACACTCTGGCGAAGCGCATCATCGAGGCCGACGAGACCGCGCAGGCGAAGATCCGTCAGGTCCGCGACGCCGCCGAGACCGTCTCCGCCGCGTGGAAGGGCTCGGCCCACACCGCGTTCCAGAGCCTGATCTCCCGCTTCGACGCGGACGCCGCGAAGGTCCAGGAGGCGCTCCGCGCGATCGCCGAGCAGATCTCCGACACCTCGAAGGTCTACGCGCAGAACGAAGCGGCCCAGGAGGCCGAGATGAGCAACGTCACCGCGCGCCTCGGCTGATCCTCCTGCCCCGCAGGTCCTCGTTCCGCAGTCCAGTACTTCACAGACTTTTCTAGGGGAGATCCACAATGGGTGAAATCAAGGTTGAGTTCGGTCAGATCGCGCAGGCGGCCTCGACCATCACCACGCAGTCCAAGGAGATCGACGGCGTCCTGGACGAGATCCGCGCCGAGGTCGTGCGCGTGCTCGGCACCTGGGAGGGTGAGGGCTCGGACACCTACAAGCAGTCCCAGGAGAAGTGGGACAACGCCGCGGCCGACCTGAACTCGGTCCTCGCCGCCATCGGTACCGCCGTGCAGCAGGCCGGCGAGGCGTACCAGCAGGCTGAGAAGCAGAACGTCTCGCGCTGGTAAGACCGCGCGTGGTGGCAAGACCCCTCGTGAGCCCCGGAACCACGTGGTCCGGGGCTCACGTACGTCCGGAGCGGGGTCGGTAGGAGGGGCCGTTTTGGTCCCCGCGCCACCCATCCGGTATCTTCTTACGTTGTTGTGCGGTAGCTGGCGCCTGTGTGTGCCGCGCCTGTCTCGGAACCACCGCTTGGTTCGTCCAAGATCGGTCTGGGGCAACCGCCGCAGTGACCCCAGACGCAAGTGACGACGAGGTAATTCCGTGCGCACGTACAGCCCGAAGCCCGGTGAGGTGACCCGCACCTGGCACGTGATCGACGCCCAGGACGTGGTGCTCGGCCGGCTCGCCACCCAGGCCGCGACGCTGCTGCGCGGCAAGCACAAGCCGACCTACGCGCCTCACGTTGACACCGGTGACTTCGTGGTCATCGTCAACGCTGACAAGGTCGCTCTGACCGGCTCGAAGCGCGACCAGGCGTTCCAGTACCGCCACTCCGGCTTCCCCGGTGGTCTGCGCAAGCAGTCCTTCGGCGAGGTCCTGGACACGCGCCCGGACCGCCTGGTGGAGAAGGCGATCAAGGGCATGCTGCCCAAGAACCGCCTTGGCCGTCAGATCGCGAACAAGCTGAAGGTCTACAGCGGACCGAACCACCCGCACGCGGCGCAGCAGCCGCAGGCCTTCGAGATCAAGAAGATCGCCCAGTGAGCGACGAGTACACCGAGGAAGTTCCTGTGACCACCCCTGAGAACGAGACCCCCGAAGCCGTCGAGGCGGAGGTTGTCGAGGCCGAGGTCGTCGAGGCTGCTCCCGAGGCCGACGCCGAGGCCGCTGAGGCTGAGGTCGAGGTCGCCGAGGACGAAGCCTCCGCGCCGGTGGTCGTCGCTCCCTCGCTGAACGGTGCGCCGCACCTGGCCCAGACCGTCGGCCGCCGCAAGGAGGCCGTCGTCCGCGTCCGCCTCGTGCCCGGCACCGGCAAGTTCACGCTGAACGGCAAGGCCCTCGAGGACTACTTCCCGAACAAGGTGCACCAGCAGCTCATCAAGGAGCCGCTCGTCACCACGGAGAAGCCCGAGACCTTCGACGTCATCGCCAACCTGCGTGGCGGCGGCATCACCGGCCAGGCCGGTGCGCTGCGCCTCGCCATCGCGCGTGCGCTGATCGCCGTCGACTCCGAGGACCGCCCGGTCCTGAAGAAGGCCGGCTTCCTCACCCGTGACCCGCGGGTCAAGGAGCGCAAGAAGTACGGTCTGAAGAAGGCCCGCAAGGCGCCTCAGTACTCCAAGCGCTGAGCGAGTTCCACAGCTGTACCTGCGGGAGCAGCAGTTCACCTCGAACTGCTGCTCCCGCAGTGTTTTCCGGGTCCTTCCCGTCGCCTCGCAGTGTCCATTTCGGAGGATTCATGGCCCGCCTGTTCGGCACCGACGGTGTGCGCGGTCTCGCCAACGCCGACCTCACCCCCGAACTCGCGATGTCCGTCGCCGCCGCGGCGGCGCGCGTGCTCGCCGAACACGACCGTTCCCACCGCCCGGTCGCCGTCGTCGGCCGCGACCCCAGGGCGAGCAGCGAGATGCTGGACGCCGCCGTCACCGCGGGCCTCACCTCGGCCGGTGCCGACGTGCTGCGCGTGGGCGCACTGCCCACCCCCGCCGTCGCGCACCTGGTCTCCTCGCTGGGCGCCGACATCGGCGTGATGATCTCCGCCTCGCACAACGCCATGCCGGACAACGGGATCAAGCTCTTCGCCGCGGGCGGCCACAAGCTGCCCGACTCGGTCGAGGACGAGATCGAGCAGCGCATGGGCTCCGGTTTCGAGCGCCCAACCGGTGCCGCGATCGGCCGCGTCCGCGACATCGCCGACGCCGAGACCCAGTACGTCGAGCACCTGCTCAAGGTCACGCCGCACCGCCTCGACGGCCTCAAGGTCGTGGTGGACTGCGCGAACGGCGCCGCGTCGGTGGCCGCGCCGGACGCCTACCGCCGGGCGGGCGCCGAGGTGGTCGCGATCAACGCGGACCCGGACGGCCTCAACATCAACGACGGCTGCGGCTCCACGCACCTCGATGTGATCTCCGCCGCAGTCCGCGAGCACGGCGCCGACCTCGGCATCGCCCACGACGGTGACGCCGACCGCTGCCTGGCCGTGGACGCCGAGGGCAACGAGGTCGACGGCGACCAGATCATGGCGGTCCTCGCGGTCGCGATGCGCGACGCGGGCGAGCTGTACGAGGACACCCTCGTCGCCACCGTGATGAGCAACCTGGGCCTGCACATCGCCATGCGCGAGGCCGGCATCCGGCTGCGCACCACCGCCGTCGGCGATCGCTACGTGCTGCAGGACCTCAAGGCCGGCGGCTACTCGCTCGGCGGCGAGCAGTCCGGCCACGTGGTGCTGCCCGCGCACGCCACCACCGGCGACGGCCTGCTCACCGCCCTGCGCCTGATGGCCCGGATGGCCGAGACCGGCAAGTCGCTCGCCGACCTCGCCGGCGTGATGCGCCGCCTGCCGCAGGTCCTGATCAACGTCAAGGTCGGCGACAAGGCCGCCGTGGCGAAGGCCACCTCCGTCAGCGAGGCCGTCGCGGCCGTGGAGGCCGAGCTGGGCGACACCGGCCGCGTGCTCCTGCGGCCGTCGGGCACCGAGCAGCTCGTGCGGGTGATGGTCGAGGCCACGAGCCACGACCAGGCCGAGTCGGCGGCGCAGCGCCTCGCGGATGTGGTTTCCTCGGTGCACTGAGGACGTGCGACGGGGGCTGGCCGGTCATGAGCGTGATGATGCTGTTGATCCTCCTGGTGCTGCTGGGAGGCGTGGCCGCGGTGGTGGTCGCCGTGGTCTCGGCGTCGAAGAAGAAGACACCGCCCCCGTACCCGCCTCAGGGCTTCCCGCAGCAGCACCACGGGCAGTACCCGCCTCAGGGGTATCCGCAGCCTGGCCACCAGCACCCCCAGCCCGGCCAGCACCCCCAGCCCGGCCAGCACCCTTACCCGCAGCAGGGCCAGTACCCGCAGCAGGGACCGCCACCCGGCCAGCAGCCGCCCACCCAGTGGTGATCGTCGGCGAAATGCGCCGAATGGCTGTTTACTAAGGCAACCGACATCGCGGAGCTCCGGTCGGCGTGTGAGCGGAGCTGGCACTGTATGGCGGAACCCGACGAGGCCGAACTGCGTCAGATCGGGGACTAGGGGAGGCGAGGAATGGCTGGTTTCGGCGTACAGTCCGGCGATCTCACGAAGACCGCGGGGACCTACGAGGCCGAGGGGTCACAACTGATCTCGATGAAGCCGACGATCGTCCCGGTCGTGGGGGCCGGCCAGGTCGGGCGCAAGTTCCAGGCCGTCCACGCCACCTACAAGGGCTTCTTCGACCGGCTGGGTGTCAGCTGCGACACCTTCGGCAAGGAGGCCAACAACATCGCCACCCGGCTGAAGGACGTGGCGAAGTCGTACGAGTCGAACGAGTCCCAGACTTCGCAGCAGTTCAAGGGGTAGTGCGTCGTGGCCGACCAGAACGAGATCAAGAAGCTCCTCGACGACCCCAACGTCACGCCGGAGACCAAGAAGGCACTCGTCCCCGCGCTCGCCGGTGCCGGCGCGCCGGAGGAGGAGGTCGAGCGGTACGCCAAGGCGAACGGCGTCGACGTCCCCAGCGACCCCGGCCTCGGCAGCCACATCCTCGGTGCCGCACTCGCCGCGCCCACGGCCGGTCTCAGCACCGTCTTCGTCGGTGCCAAGGAGATCAACCGCTCCCAGTGGGAGAAGAAGGGCGGCGAGGCCGACAAGCTCGTCGCCAAGGCCAAGGAGGAGCGCGAGCTCGGCGCCACCCAGAAGGTCCTGAACGAGCAGGGTGACGTCCCGAGCAGCAACACGCTGCTCGACGCCGGCGCACCCGGTCTGCGGTTCTTCGAGAAGTTCATCCCGGTCTACCAGAAGGCCGCTCCCGCGTGCGGTCACCAGGGCGCAGCGCCGAACCTCGAAGGTGACATCTACCGCAGGTACGACGAGGTTCGCGACATCGAGTTCGCCAAGTTCCGCGAGGACTCGGTGAAGCTCCAGGAAGCCGTCGGGAAGCTCCAGACCCACGACAACGCGCTCGGCAGCGCGTGGAACGGGCTGGGCTCGTGGGAGGGCCAGGCCGCCGAGGCGGCGCGCGGCTACCACGACAAGTTCGCCGGCTCCTCCAAGACGCTCGTCCAGCAGACCGGTCAGGCCCCCGGTGCGATCACCGCCGGCGTGACGAACATGCAGAAGCACGTCAAGGAGTTCGCGCAGCAGATCCACGACCAGTACTCGGAGAAGTGCGGCGGTCTGACGGTCGAGGAGGCCGAGACCGCGATCCGGCACGCGAACGGCGACCTCTTCGAGAACGACGGCGGTGTCCTCGACTGGCTGCACGGCGTGCCCGGCCCGCTCTTCGGCGCCGTCACCGGCGCGATCTGCGGCGGCCCGCTCGGCATGCTCGCCGGTCTGGGCTGGGGCAGCTGGATCAGCAACACCCGCGAGGGCATCATCAACGCGGCCAAGGACAAGCTGCGGGCGCTCTGCCAGGAGTTCGACGCCAAGAAGAAGGCGTTCGACGGCTACTGCCAGACGGTGCAGGCCGGTGTGCAGAGCGACTACGACACGATGTTCACCGCGCTCAACGCGGCGATCCCCGCGGAGAGCCCGTTCGCGAAGATCGGTGACCCGCCCGCGTTCAGCGAGGACGGCGGCGGCCGCAAGCAGGTGCCCGGCACCGACGGCGGTGGTGGCGGCGGCACGCCCGGTGGTTCGACCGGTGGCGGCGGCGGTGGCACGCCCGGCGGTGGTGGCGGCGGTACGCCCGAGATCCCCAAGCCGGAGAACCCGCTCGACAAGGACGGCGACGGCAAGCCCGACGTCCCCGGCGACACCGACGGCGACGGCAAGCCCGACGACCTCGACGGCGACGGCAAGCCGGACGACCAGCCGAAGCCCGAGGAAGAGCTCGAGAGCGTCACGGTCAAGGCGGGCGACAACACGATCAAGATCACGGAGCCCGACTCGAACGGGCACGTGAAGATGACGATCGACACGCCGAAGGGCGAGCCGAAGACCTACGACCTGGACTTCAGCAAGAACCCGGAGGCCGCCAAGGCGCTCATGGGCCAGAACGGCGCCCAGGCCGTGACGGCGCTGGCGAACCAGGTCACCGGCGGCCAGGTCACCGGCGGCCAGGCCACCGGCACGCCCACGACCGGTGCGACGCCCGCACCCGGCGGCGGTGGCGCGCCCGGCACGGGTCCCCTCGGTTCGGAGTCGAACCCGATCCCGGTCGAGGTGGGCGCCGACGGCAAGATCCACATCGAGCAGGACGGCGTGAGCTTCACCGCCGAGGTGAACCCGGACACCGGCGAGATCAACCTGACCGCGGACAACGGCGACGGCACGCCCGACCAGATCGGCGTGGCGTTCGGCGAGGACGAGAACCCGGCAGCGGCCGGTGGCTCCGGTGGCGGTGCGGTGGACGACCTGCGCCTCGACGAGCCGGTGCAGATCCCTGAGCAGGACTTCCCGCGTCCGGTCGAGGGCGAGTTCCAGACGATGCCGGCCCAGGCGGACTTCCAGCCGATGCCCGCCCCCGCGGCCGAGCAGGTGTGGAGCCCGCCCGGTCAGGACGCCCCGGGCTTCCAGGAGGCGGTGGGCCGCAACTACGTCCAGGACAACGGTTTCATGCCGGGCCTGGGCGAGCCGAGGATGCCGGCGGACGGCCCGCAGTTCGCCACCGCGCAGGCCTCCGACAGCACCTCGACCTCGGGCGTCTCGTTCACCGGCGGCGGCTCCAGCGGCAGCGAGTCCGTTCTCGGCGGCTCCTCCATGGACAGCGCCTGGAACACCCCGTCCACCGGCGACAACGGCACCGGCTTCACCACGAACACCTCCGAGGCCGGCCAGCCCGGTTCCGCGAACCTCCCGTCCATGCAGGACGGTGCCCAGGCCCCCTCGGGCGCCGCGGCCGGCGGGATGATGGGCGGCGGGATGATGGGCGGCGGCATGGCAGGCGGAGGCGCGGGCGGCCAGCAGGGCGGCGACACCGAACGGGGCGCCAGCCAGTGGCGCACCACCGGCACCCTGTTCGACGACGACCGCGACAACAACAACCCGCTGAGCGCCGTGCACACCGTCCTGGGTGACGACCGAGGAGGCCGCTGACCCATGTCGACCGGGCAAGTGGACCCCAAGATCCAGGCGCTGTTCGACGAGAACATCGCCCGCTCCCGCCGCGCCAACACCGAGATCACGGCGGACCTCAAAGCCGACCAGGCCCGCCTGGCCGCCGAGGCGAAGGCCCGCGAGGACAAGCACCAGCGCGACCTCGCCGCGGCCAACGAGGCTGCGGAGAACATCGCCAAGCAGGGCGACAAACCCCAGCGCAAACCCCAGTGGGAACAGCGCGACCGCTCCGCGGGCGAACTGGCCTTCGGCCCCGAGGACGACGACGGCAGCTACGCCCCACCCCCGCAACAACCCCAGTTCACGCCGCCACCGCCACCGCCTCCGCCGCCGGTTCCGCCGGCGCGCAGCCGTCGGCCGGCTCCGGTGGCGGATGACGACGACGATTTGAGCGGTCAGACCTGGCTCAGCTGACTCACCGGTGCACCCCGGTTCGTTCCGCGATGCGGAGCGGGCCGGGGTGTTCGCGTTGACGGCCCCTGCGCGTCAGGCCGGCTTGCGCAGCCCTTCTCGCTGCAACACCAGCTCCGCGCCCTTCGAGTCCTCGTCCAGCAACGAGTCGTACGCCCGCTCACCCAGCAGCACCCGCAGCAGGAACGCCGCCACGAACGCCCGCCCGATCTTCTGGGCGCCGCGCTCACCGCGCCCGTCGAGCATGAGCTCGCTCCAGTGCCGCCCCTCTGTGAACCCGAGGTGCGAGGCCTTGGGCAGCAGCCGCAGCTGCACCGGGCCGCCCCAGGCGGTCGCGATGGCCTCGGAGTGACCGACGGGCGGGGCGATGCGGTCCTCGCCCGCGGCGAGGTGCAGGCCGGGGGCCGACACCGAGCGGGCCGCGTCCAGTGCCGAGGGGCGGGTCTCCGTTGCGGCCAAAGTCACAACGGCCCGCACCTTCGGGGACGAGGAGGCCGCCAGCACGGCCGCGCCGCCGCCCATCGAGTGGCCGGCGAGGGCCAGGCGGGTGGGGTCGACGCTGATGTCGCCGGTGCCCAGGCGGACGCCGGTGCAGATGTCCAAAGTGGTCAGCAGGTTCGCCGACAGCACGCGTGCGGAGAGCAGCGGGCCGCGTTCCACGGCCGGTGCCGCGGCGACCACGCCCCACGAGGCGAGGTGGCGCAAAAGGCCGTGGTAGCGGCGAACCGGCTGCATCCAGCCGTGCCCGAAGGCGACCGCGGGCAGGCCGAGGCCGGTGGCCGGGGTGAACACGACGCCGGGCAGGCCGACGAGGGCCAGGTCGCCGCGCAGCACCGGGTGGGGACCGGGGCGGCTGAGCTGCTCGAGAGCCTGTTTCGCGGTCAGCGTGATCACGCGGCGAGCCATGGCTGAACCGTAGTCGATGGTGTCGCCGGCGCCACATCCAAGATTGGTCTACACCAAAGCTGGCCCTGACCTGCGCTGATTCACCGCCCTCGCCCTTTAGGGTTGACGCCGTGGTCTAGCTACCCTGTCTTCCGTGTGCGGAATCGTGGGATACGTGGGTCACCAGTCGGCGCTCGACGTGGTGCTGGACGGGCTGAGGCGGCTCGAGTACCGGGGTTACGACTCGGCCGGTGTCGCGGTCGTCGCGGACGGTGAGCTCGCCGTCGAGCGCAAGGCCGGGCGGCTGCAGAACCTGGAGGCGAGGCTCGACGAGGTGGGTCGCGACGGGTTCGCGGGAACCGTCGGCATGGGACACACGCGGTGGGCGACGCACGGCGCGCCGATCGACCGCAACTCACACCCGCACCGCGACTCGGCGAACCGGGTCGCCGTGGTGCACAACGGCATCATCGAGAACTTCCTCGCGCTGCGCGGCGAGCTCGAAGGGCTCGGCATCGAGATGGCGTCCGACACCGACACCGAGACGGTCGCGCACCTCGTGGCCATCGCGTACGGCGACGGTGACACGAAGGGCGACCTGCCCGCCAGCGTGCGCAAGGTCGTGAGCCGCCTGGAGGGCGCGTTCACGCTCGTCTTCACGCACGCCGACGAACCCGACACGGTCGTCGCCGCGCGCCGCAACTCGCCGCTGGTCGTCGGCGTCGGCGAGAACGAGTACTTCGTCGCGAGCGACGTCGCAGCGTTCATCGCGCACACCAAGGAGGCCGTCGAGCTGGGGCAGGACCAGATGGTCGTGCTCACCCGCGACGGCTACGAGGTCACCGACTTCGACGGCGCGCCGGCCGAGGCCAAGCCGTTCACGGTCAACTGGGACCTCAGCGCCGCCGAGAAGGGCGGCCACGAGTACTTCATGCTCAAGGAGATCGAGGAGCAGCCGGAGGCGCTGGCGAACACGCTGCGCGGCCACTTCGCGAACGGCCGGATCGTGCTCGACGAGCAGCGGCTGTCCGACCAGGACCTGCGCGACGTCGACAAGGTCTTCGTCGTCGCCTGTGGCAGCGCCTACCACTCCGGTCTGGTCGCGAAGTACGCGATCGAGCACTGGACCCGGCTGCCCGTCGAGGTCGAGCTGGCCTCCGAGTTCCGCTACCGCGACCCGGTGCTCGACCGCGACACGCTCGTCGTCGCCGTGTCGCAGTCCGGTGAGACCGCGGACACCCTCGAAGCCGTCCGCCACGCCCGCGCGCAGAAGGCCCGCGTCCTCGCGGTCTGCAACACCAACGGCGCGCAGATCCCGCGCGAGTCCGACGCCGTGCTCTACACGCACGCCGGCCCCGAGATCGGTGTCGCGTCGACCAAGGCGTTCCTCGCCCAGATCGCGGCGAACTACCTGGTGGGCCTGGCCCTCGCGCAGGCCCGCGGCACCAAGTACCCGGACGAGGTGGCCCGCGAGTTCCACGAGCTGGAGGCCATGCCCCAGGCCGTGCAGCGGGTGCTCGGCACCATCGACCAGGTCAAGGCGCTGGGCCGGGAGCTCGCCGACTCGAAGGCGGTGCTGTTCCTCGGCCGCCACGTCGGCTACCCGGTGGCGCTGGAGGGCGCGCTCAAGCTCAAAGAGCTCGCCTACATGCACGCCGAGGGCTTCGCGGCCGGTGAGCTCAAGCACGGCCCGATCGCGCTGATCGAGGAGGACCTCCCGGTCGTCGTGGTCATGCCGTCGCCGAAGGGCCGTGCCGTCCTGCACTCGAAGCTGGTGTCCAACATCAGCGAGATCCAGGCCCGCGGTGCCCGCACGATCGTGATCGCCGAGGAGGATGACGAGACGGTGCGCCCGTTCGCGGACCACCTGATCGAGATCCCGGCCGTCCCGACGCTGCTGCAGCCGCTCATCTCGACCATCCCGCTGCAGGTGCTCGCGGCCGAGATCGCGACCGCCCGCGGCTACGACGTCGACAAGCCTCGCAACCTCGCGAAGTCCGTTACCGTCGAATAGGTGAGAGGCGTCTGGCACACCGAACGCGTCAAGTCCGCTGAAGAGGAGCTCATGGCGGTCGTCCCGCCGGGCTCGCTGATGCGCAAGGCCGCGTTCGGTGTGGCCACCCACGCCCTCCGGCTCCTGCGTGGCCGCCGCCGCGTCACGCTGCTCGTGGGCGCGGGCAACAACGGCGGCGACGCCCTGTGGGCCGGGTACTTCCTGCGCCGCCGGGGGGTCGCGGTGTCCGCGGTCCTGCTCACCCCCGGCAAGGCGCACGCGGAAGGCCTCGCCGCGTTCCGCGGGGCAGGCGGCCGGGTCGTCGACGAGGTCGGCACCCCCGACCTGGTGATCGACGGCATCGTCGGCCTGTCCGCCCGCGGCCCGTTGCGCCCGGAAGCGGCCGAGCTCGTCGAGGGCGTCACGGCCCCGGTCCTCGCCGTGGACCTGCCCAGCGGCATCGACCCGGACACCGGTGAGATCTCCGGTCCGCACGTGAAGGCCCACACCACGGTCACGTTCGGCTGCCTCAAGCCGGTCCACGCGCTGGCCGACTGCGGCGAGGTGCACCTGGTCGACATCGGCCTGCGCCCGCGGGACCCGGACTTCGTGCTGCTGGACCGCGCGGACATCGCCTGGCCGCTGCCGGGCCCGTCCGACGACAAGTACACCCAGGGCGTCACGGGCGTCGCCGCCGGCAGCTCGACCTACCCCGGTGCCGCGGTGCTCGCCACCGGTGCCGCCGTGCTCGCGACGTCGGGCATGGTCCGCTACGCCGGTCCCGCCGCCGACGCGATCCGCGCCCGCTGGCCGGAGACCATCTGCACCGGCTCGATCACCGACGCGGGCCGCGTGCAGGCCTGGGTCGTCGGCCCCGGCATGGGCACGGGCAGCTCGTCCGCCGAGGTGCTGAGGTTCGTGCTGGACGCGAACGTCCCGGTGGTCGCCGACGCCGACGCCATCACGTTGCTCGCGCAGCAGCCGCAGCTGTGGGACGCCCGCGACCCCGACTCGGCACTGGTGCTGACCCCGCACGACCGCGAGTTCGAACGCCTGGCCGGCCCGGTCGGCGGCGACCGGGTGGCGGCCGCGCGCAAGGCCGCCCAGCGGTTCAACGCCGTGGTGCTGCTGAAGGGCCACCGGACCGTCGTGGCCGCCCCGGACGGCCGGGCGCTGGTCAACTCGGCCACCTCGTCGTGGCCGGCGACCGCCGGATCGGGTGACGTGCTGTCCGGGATCATCGGGGCGTTGCTGGCCGCCGGTCTCGACCCGTTCCTGGCCGCGGGGTACGCCGCCCACGTGCACGTTCTGGCAGCGGAGCTGGCCGCGGACGGCGCCCCGGTGCCCGCGTCCGGGCTGATGACCGGGATCACGGCGGCGATCAGGAGCCTCTGAGCGCTCGCTCACACCTGATGAGCTGCGCTCTTGTGGAACGATGACCGGGTTATGGCCCGTTCAGAAGTAGTCGTCGACCTCGGCGCGCTGCGGCACAACGTCGCGCTGCTCGCCGGCCTCGCCCCTGCCGCCCAGACCATGGCCGTCGTGAAGGCCGACGGGTACGGGCACGGCGCGGTGGAGGTCGCCAGGGCCGCGCTCGAAGCCGGTGCGACCTGGCTCGGTTCGTGCTCCACGCAGGAAGCCCTCGCGCTGCGCAGCGCCGGCATCCAGGCGCCGATCCTCGCCTGGCTGGACGCACCGGACGAGGACCTGGCCGCCGGTATCGCCGCCGACGTCGACCTGTCCGTCGCCTCCCTGTCCGACCTGCGCCGGGTCGAGCAGGCCGCCGAGGAGGCCGACGCCCGGCCGCGGCTCCACCTCAAGATCGACACCGGCCTGAGCCGCAACGGCTGCCAGCCGCGCGACTGGCCGGAGCTGGTCCAGGCCGCCCGCCACCACGACGTGGTCGCCGTCTGGTCGCACCTCGCCTCCGCCGACGAGATCGGCGACCCGTCCATCGACCTGCAGGCCAAGCGGTTCGACGACGCCTACGAGGTGGCGCGGGCGCACGGCCTCGACCCGCTGCGGCACATCGCGAACTCCGCGGCCCTGCTGACCCGGCCCGACCTGCACTTCGACCTGGTCCGGCCCGGCATCGCGATCTACGGCCTGAACCCGGTGCCGACCGACCACGACCTGCGGCCGGTCATGAGCTACCGCTCGCACGTGGCGCTCACGAAACGCATCCCCGCCGGTGAGTCGGTCTCCTACGGGATGACGTGGACGGCGCGGGAGGACACGACGCTGGCACTGGTGCCCGCGGGGTACGCGGACGGTGTCCCGAGGGCGCTCTCCGGCCGGATGGAGGTGCTCCTGGACGGGAAGCGCCGCCCGGTGGTCGGCCGGGTCTGCATGGACCAGGTCGTGGTGAGCTGCGGGGACGACGAGGTGCGCGAGGGCGCCGAGGTCGTCCTGTTCGGCGACGGGAGCCGGGGCGAGCCGACGGCGAGGGAGTGGGCGGAGCTGACCGGGACGATCGACTACGAGATCGTCTGCGGGATGTACCGGCCGCGGGTGCGGAGGATCTACACGTGAGACCGGTGTGGAAGGTCGTCGGCTGGGTCGGTGGCGCGCTCGGTGCCGCCGTCGCCGGTGCCGCCGTCGCGCAGACCGCGAAGGTGTCGCACGAGCGCAAGACCGCGTCCGACGGCCTCGCCGACGAACAGCTGGGCCTGCTGCGGCCCGACCGCGAGTCGACGGTCGCCGCCGACGACGGCGTGCCGCTCTCCGTCGAGGAGGTCGACCCCGCAGACGGGGGCGAACCGGACATCGCCGTCGTGCTCGTGCACGGTTTCGCGCTCGACCGCCGCTGCTTCCACTTCCAGCGCCGCGACCTCGCCGAACTGCTGGACCCGCGCGTGCACCAGGTGCTCTACGACCAGCGCAGCCACGGCCGGTCCGGCCGGTCGTCGGCGGAGGGCAGCACGATCGACCAGCTCGCGCTCGACCTCGACGCGGTGGTCCGCGCGGTCGTGCCGGACGGGCCGCTGGTGCTCGTCGGCCACTCCATGGGCGGCATGACGATCATGGCGCTGGCCGAGAAGCACCCTGAGCTCTTCGAGGAACGGGTCCGCGGCGTCGCGTTGATCGGCACGGCCGCCGGTGCCGTCGGCGGCGCGGGCCTGCCGAAGTCCGTGCTGTCGCGCTACAACCCGGTGACGCTCGGCGTCGGCCGGCTCGCCGGCGTGCAGCCGGGCCTCGTCGAGTGGGTGCGCAAGAGCGCGAAGAGCCTGACCTGGAGCGGCATCCGCACGCTGGCGTTCGGCGACCGCAAGGTGGCGCCGTCGCTCGTGGACCTGATGGACCAGATGATCGGCGGGACCACGGTGAAGGTGCTCACCGAGTTCCTGGAGACCCTCGGCACGCACGACCGCTACAAGGCGCTGGCCGGTCTGCGGCACTGCGAGGTGCTGATCCTGAGCGGGGACGCGGACAAGCTCACGCCGTTCTCGCACGCAGAGCGGATGGCCGAGGAGATGCCGCACGCCACGCTCGTCCGTGCCCCCGGTGCCGGGCACATGGTGATGATGGAGCAGGCTGACCTGGTCAACGACCACCTGGTCGCGCTGATCGAGCGGTGCGCGGCCGACCGCGGAGGAAATCAGGAGAAGTGGTGGCGTCGAGCGTGAAGACCGTCGAACTGCCCCTGGTGACCGACACCGAGGAGTTCGGCCGCAGGCTGGGCGAGCTCGTTCGCGCGGGCGACCTGCTGCTGCTGGCCGGCCCGCTGGGAGCGGGGAAGACGGCGCTCGTGCGCGGTCTGGCCCGCGGCCTCGGCGTGCAGGGCCGGGTGTCGTCGCCGACGTTCGTCGTGGCCCGCGTCCACGAGCCCGCCGAGGGCGGCAGGGGCGTGCGGCTGGTGCACGTCGACGCGTACCGGCTCGGTGGCCACCTGGACGAGCTGGACGACCTCGACCTGGACACCGACCTGGTCGACGCCGTGGTCGCCGTCGAGTGGGGCGAGGGCCTCGCGGAACGGCTGAGCGAGGACCACCTGCTGATCCGCCTCGAACGCGGAACCGACGACGTTCGCACGGCGCAGCTCGTCCCGCACGGCGGGTGGACGGGTCGTCCCCTCCCGGTGTGACGCCGTCCAGCGGATGGGGTGACACCCGTCAAGGGCGGAACGGCCGGCGCCGATGGACCTACCATGATCAACAAGTCGCTCCTCGCGACCGCCGTCGTCGGCGGTGCCCTCCTCGCCGCGGGAGCGCCCGCCTCCGCCGGTGAGCACAGCCGCGCCGGCGGCATCCGCGTCGCGGACAACTTCTGCGCAGCCCCGTGGCTGTGGAACGGCCCGGCCGCGCTGCTGCACGAGGGCCACGCACCCGGCTACGCCACGTGCATCGACGTCCGCACCGCCGGTGACGACGCCGTCAGCGTCCTGGACGACGCCTGCGCCGCGCCGTGGCGGTGGAACGGCCCGCTGGAGATCTTCACGATCGACCACTCGTCGGCCTGCTTCACCGGCTGAGCGCCACCAGCTCGGCGGGATGGCCGGACCGAGCCCGCCGGCCATCCCGCCGTCCGTCCCCTCAGGACAGCTCGCCGTCTTGTTGCTCGGCGTACTAGAGGGCGCTGCCGGCACCTTGAGGACGCATGGGAACTGTGGGCGGCCACACGTGTTCGATTGCCGCTGCTCCGCAGACGGCGACGAGGTCGTCGAGAAGTCGGCCACCCGGCCGCCGCTTCCGGCCGAATCGCCTCCGGCGGTTGACCGGAAGAGGCAACCGGATGACCGACACGACCTCGTACTACCCTGGACAATCGTGCTAGTGCTCGCCGTCGACACGGCCACCCCCGCAGTCACCGCCGGTGTGGTCGAGCTCGCGCCCGACTCCCCGCCACGCCTGCTCGCGAAGCGGGTGACGCTCAACGCCAAGGCGCACGGCGAGCTGCTCACCCCCCACATCTCCGCCGCGCTCGACGAGGCCGGCAAGGCGTACTCCGACCTGGACGCGATCGTCGTCGGCGCGGGTCCCGGCCCGTTCACCGGGCTGCGGGTCGGCCTCGCCACCGCCGCGGCGCTCGGGCAGGCGCTCAACCGCCCGGTCTACCCGGTGGCCACCACGGACGCGATCGCCAAGGACGCCGCGAGCGGGCACCCGCTGCTGGTCGCCACGGACGCGCGCCGCAGGGAGGTCTACTGGGCCGCCTACGACGCCGCCGGTCGCCGCACCGACGGGCCGCACGTGGAGCGCCCGCAGGACCTCGCGGAGAAGCTGCCCGCGCTGGGCGTGCACCAGGCGACCGGTGAGGGTGCGGAGCTCTACGCCGACGTCCTCGGCCTGGAGCTGCTCCAGGCGAAGCACCCGTCGCCGGAGGGGCTGGTCGCCGCCGCGGCCGCCGAGGTGCTCGCGAAGGCCCGTCCCGCCGCGCTCACCCCGCTCTACCTGCGCCGCCCGGACGCGGTCGAGCCCACCGGCCGCAAGCGGGTGACCAGGGCATGACCACCGGCACCGTCACACTCGGGCCGTTGCAGCACGCCGACGTGCCGCGGTGCCACGAGATCGAGCTCGACCTGTTCCCCGGCGAGGACCCGTGGAGCGAGACCGCGTTCCACAGCGAGCTCGACCGCGGCAACTACTACCGGGGCGCGTACTGCGACGGCGAGCTGATCGGGTACGCGGGGCTCGCCGCGTCGGCGTACGAGGCGAGCGTGCACACCATCGCCGTCGCCCGGCCCTGGCAGGGCAGGGGCGTCGGCAAGATGCTGCTGCGCGACCTCCTCGCCCGCGTCGACGAGATCGACGTGCCGGTGTTCCTCGAGGTCCGCACGGACAACGAGCCCGCGATCGCCCTCTACCTCGCGCACGGCTTCGAGCACCTCGGCTTGCGCCGCCGCTACTACCAGCCGTCGGGTGCCGACGCGTACACGATGGGAAGGCCCGCGAAAAGTGTCTGACCGACTCATTCTCGGCATCGAGAGCTCCTGCGACGAGACGGGCTTCGGCATCGTCCGGCTCGGCCAGGACGGCTCGCTCGAGCTGCTCGCCGACGAGGTCGCCTCCAGCGTCGAGGAGCACGCCCGCTTCGGCGGCGTCGTGCCGGAGGTCGCCTCGCGCGCCCACCTCGAAGCGCTGGTGCCGACCCTGCGCCGGGCGCTCGACACCGCGCAGGTCGAGCTCTCCCAGCTCCACTCGATCGCCGTCACCGCGGGTCCCGGTCTCGCCGGGGCGCTGCTGGTCGGCGTGTCCGCCGCGAAGGCCTACGCCGCCGCGCTCGGCAAGCCGCTCTACGGGGTGAACCACCTCGCCGGCCACGTCGCCGCGGACACGCTGCAGCACGGCCCGTTGCCACAGCGCTGCCTCGCGCTGCTGGTCTCCGGCGGCCACTCGCAGCTGCTGCTCGTCGAGGGCGGCCTGGCCGGCTCGATCACCGAGATCGGCTCCACCGTGGACGACGCCGCCGGCGAGGCCTACGACAAGGTCGCGCGGCTGCTCGACCTGCCCTACCCCGGCGGCCCGCCCATCGACAAACTCGCCAAGCAGGGCAACGGCTGCGCGATCGCGTTCCCGCGCGGTCTCACCGGTCCGCGCGACGCGAAGTACGACTTCTCGTTCTCCGGTCTGAAGACCGCGGTCGCCCGCTGGGTCGAACGCGCCGAGAACGCCGGCGAGGAGATCCCGCTGGCCGACGTCGCCGCGTCGTTCCAGGAGGCCGTCGCGGACGTGCTGACCGCCAAGGCCATCCGCGCCGCCAAGGACCTCGGCGTCGACACGCTGGTCATCTCCGGCGGTGTCGCGGCGAACTCGCGGCTGAGCGGCCTGGCCGCCGAGCGCTGCGCGGAGGCGGGCATCGAGCTGCGCGTGCCGAGGCCGCGGCTGTGCACCGACAACGGCGCGATGATCGCCGCTCTCGGCGCGCACCTGGTGGCGGCGGGCGCCAAGCCGTCGTCGATGGACCTCTCGACCAACCCCGGCCTGCCGGTCAACTCGGTCCAGATCCTCTGATCACAGCCGGTGCAGGCCCGGCCTGCGGTCCTCCACGGCGAACGACGCCCTGGTGGTGACCGGGGAGCCGGGCCTCGTCACGTGGTCGAGGCCGCGGAAGTCCGCGCGCAGCTCCTCGGGCGTGAACCTGGCGATCGTGTAGCCGCGGCGGTTGTTGAAGTACTTCACGTGCGGGTTCTCGCGCAGCCACGACGGCGTCTCGGCGTACTCCTCCGACCCGTCGCCGCCGGCCGTGATCGACGTGGTCACCAGCTCGGTCGCGAGGGTCCGCGACGACGGGTCGTCCCAGCGCTGTTTGACCTCCGCGGCCCACGCCGCGTGCACGTCCCCGGTCAGCACGACCGGGTTCCGCACGTCCGCGAACCGCGCCACCACCCGGTCCCGGTCGGCCACGTAGCCGTCCCAGGCGTCCAGCAGGAACTCGTCGACCTCGCCGGGGACGTAGTCGTACTGCGAGAAGAACACCTGCTGGCCGAGCACGTCCCACCGCGCCCGCGACCCCCGCAGCCCGGCGAACAGCCAGTCCTCCTGCTCGGCGCCGAGCATGGTGCGCTCGGGCGCCAGCCGCTCCGGGCAGAGCTGCAGGCCGTCCCCGCAGGCCTGGTCGGTCCGGTACTGGCGGGTGTCGAGCAGGTGGAACGTGGCGAGCGCACCCCAGCCGACCCGCCGGTACAGCCGCGGCGACCTGCGCAGGGGCATGTTCTCGTAGTAGGCCTGGAAGGCCGCGGCCCTGCGCGCGGGGAAGTCCGGCTGCGGCCGGTCCGGCACCAGGCCCGCCCAGTTGTTGTCGATCTCGTGGTCGTCCCAGACGACGCTCCACGGCGCCGCGGCGTGCGCTGCCTGGAGGTCCGGGTCGGCCTTGTACTGCGCCTGCCGCCGCCGGTAGTCCGCGAGCGTGGTGGTCGTCGGGCCCTCGACGTGCCGGACGTTGCCGCTCGGGGCGACGTGGACGCCCGCCTCGTACTCGTAGGTGTAGTCGCCGAGGTGCAGGACCAGGTCGGGTTCGTCCTCGGCCAGCCGCCGGTACGCCGTGAAGTAGCCGTGCTCGTACTGAGCGCACGAGGCGAACGCCATCGTCAGCGGCACCCGCAGCGAACCGGGCGCGGGCGCCGTGCGGGTGCGGCCGGTCCGGGAGAGGTGGTTGAGGGCCTTGAAGCGGTAGAAGTACTCGCGGCCGGGCTCCAGCCCGGCGAGCTCCACGTGGACGCTGTGCGCCCGCTCCGGTCGAGCCGTGGTGGAGCCGTGCCGCACGGTTCGGGTGAACCGCTCGTCCTCGGCGACCTGCCACCGGACCTCCACCGGACGCGCCGGCATGCCTCCCAGGCCGTCCTCCGCGAGCGGTTCGACGGCCAACCGGGTCCACAGCACCACCCCGTCGGGTGTCGGGTCCCCCGAGGCCACGCCCAGTGTGAAAGGGTCGGAGCGGCGGGCGGACCCCGCGACCGAGAACGCTGTGACGCCGGCCACTCCGGAGAGCAGCAGCGTGCGGCGCGAGAACGTGACCATGGCCTGAACACGGCTCCCACCGGGTGAGCGGTTCGGGACCCTCGTTGAAGCGTTGGCACTCTCATGGGTAGAGTGCCAACTGCACGGCACCAGCACCGCCCCGACCCCCGCGACGGCGGGGTGGCAGGAGCCGTTTATTCGAACCTGCCAACGACCCGTGGAGGTCATCCCGGTGAGCGTGAACATCAAGCCGCTCGAGGACAAGATCGTCGTTCAGGCCTCCGAGGCCGAGACGACCACTGCCTCCGGCCTCGTGATCCCGGACACCGCGAAGGAGAAGCCCCAGGAGGGCAAGGTCCTCGCGGTGGGCCCCGGCCGCATCGACGACAAGGGCAACCGCGTCCCGCTGGACGTCGCTGTCGGCGACGTCGTCATCTACTCGAAGTACGGCGGCACCGAGGTCAAGTACAACGGCGAGGAGTACCTGATCCTCTCCGCCCGCGACGTGCTGGCCGTCGTCAACTAAGACGCTCGGCTGTCATGCCTGACGCCCCGGCGCCCCACTCCGGGGCTTCCGGGGCGTTTCGCTACCAGAGAGGCTTTAGGCAATGCCCAAGCAGATCAGCTTCGACGAGGACGCTCGTCGGGCACTCGAGCGCGGCGTCAACAAGCTCGCGGACACCGTCAAGGTCACCCTTGGCCCGCGCGGGCGCCACGTCGTGCTCGACAAGAAGTTCGGTGGCCCGACGGTCACCAACGACGGTGTGACCATCGCCCGTGAGATCGAGCTGGACGACGCGTTCGAGAACCTCGGCGCGCAGCTCGCCAAGTCGGTCGCCACCAAGACCAACGACGTCGCGGGTGACGGCACCACCACCGCCACCGTGCTGGCGCAGGCGCTGGTCAAGGAAGGCCTGCGCAACATCGCCGCGGGTGCGAACCCGACCGCGCTCGGCCGTGGCATCCAGGCCGCCGCCGACGCCGTCGTGGACGCGCTCAAGGGCAAGGCCACCCCGGTCAAGGGCCGCGACAACATCGCCCAGGTCGGCACCGTCTCCTCGCGGGACACCTCGATCGGCGCGCTGCTCGGCGAGGCCATCGAGCGGGTCGGCGAGGACGGCGTCATCACCGTCGAGGAGTCCTCGACGCTGGCGACCGAGCTCGCGATCACCGAGGGCGTGCAGTTCGACAAGGGTTACGTGTCGACGCACTTCTCGACCGACCTCGAAGCGCAGGAGGCCGTCTACGAGGACGTCCGCATCCTGCTGCACCGCGAGAAGATCTCGGCGCTGGCCGACGTCCTCCCGATCCTCGAGAAGGTCGCGGAGTCCGGCAAGCCGCTGCTGATCATCGCCGAGGACGTCGAGGGCGAGGCCCTGTCCACCCTGGTGGTCAACGCCGTCCGCAAGACCCTGAAGGTCGTCGCCGTGAAGGCGCCGTTCTTCGGTGACCGCCGCAAGGCGTTCCTGGACGACCTCGCGGTCGTCACCGGCGGCGAGGTGATCTCCTCGGAGATCGGCCTGAAGCTGTCCGAGACCACGCTCGACCAGCTGGGTTCCGCCCGCCGCGTCGTCGTGACCAAGGACGACACCACGATCGTGGACGGCGGCGGCACCAAGGCCGACATCGCCGGCCGCGCGGAGCAGCTGCGCCGCGAGATCGAGGCCACGGACTCCGACTGGGACCGCGAGAAGCTCCAGGAGCGCCTCGCGAAGCTCTCCGGCGGCATCGCCGTGATCAAGGTCGGCGCCGCCACCGAGACCGAGCTGAAGGAGCGCAAGCACCGCATCGAGGACGCGGTCGCCGCTACCAAGGCCGCGGTCGAGGAGGGCATCGTCCCCGGCGGTGGCTCCGCTCTCGTGCACGGCGCCAAGGTGCTCGACGGCGGTCTCGGCCTGACCGGTGACGAGGCCACGGGTGTCGCGCTCGTCGCGAAGGCCCTGTCCGCGCCGCTGTTCTGGATCGCCTCGAACGCCGGCCTCGAAGGTGCCGTCGTGGTGAACAAGGTCCGCGAGGGCGAGTGGGGCTTCGGCATCAACGCCGCCTCGCTGGAGTACGGCGACCTGCTGGAGCAGGGCATCATCGACCCGGTCAAGGTCACCCGCTCCGCCGTGGCGAACGCCGCCTCCATCGCCCGCATGGTGCTCACGACCGAGAGCGCCATCGTGGAGAAGAAGGCGGAGGAGCCGGCCGCTGCCGGTCACGGCCACGGCCACGGGCACGGGCACTGAGTCGCCGCTCCCGCTTCCGTCGGGACCGCGATCTCTGAGCTGGAACGAGAACCGGGGCGGCACCACTCACGTGGTGCCGCCCCGGTTCTTCTCGTCCACCACCCCGCGTCCCCTTGATGCCAGCAGAGCGACGGGGAGAGGGCGACCCGGTCAGACGATCGCCAGCTGGCGTTTTCTCGCCTTGATGATGTGATCGCGTTCCGACTCCGAGAGCCCGCCCCAGATTCCGTAGGGTTCCTGGACCGCGAGCGCGTGCCTGCGGCACATCTCCAGCACCGGGCAGGCGAGGCAGACGGCCTTGGCCCGGGCCTCCCGGCGAGATCTCGCCGGACCCCGTTCACCGTCGGGGTGGAAGAAGAACGCGCTGTCCATGCCCCGGCACGAACCGCGCATCTGCCAGTCCCACAGGTCTGCGTTGGGACCGGGGAGCCTTCGGGTGTCCGCCATCGAGACCGCCTCCGTGACGACTGCTCCATTCGGCTTAACGAAGATCCACCGTAGAACCGCGTCAAAACTTGTTCAAGAGGCAGAAGACCCTTATCAACTGATGGGTGACAGCACGCGTGTTCGATCACTCACCGCCCGGAGTTGCCACCCGGAAGAGGTGAACGGAACATGTTTGCCGTGATGATCCAGCCGGAGCACAGATCTGCCGGTGGTCACACGGGCGAACCCCTCCTGTCCGTGGCCGCGGTGGCCAGGCGGCTCGGGGTGGCACCCGCGACGCTGCGCACCTGGGACCGGCGCTACGGACTCGGGCCGAGCGGCCACACGGTCGGACGGCACCGCAAGTACGGACCGCGCGACGTGGCCCGCCTTGAGCTGATGCAGCGCGCGCTCCTGCGTGGCGCCTCGTCGGCCGAAGCCGCCCGGTTCGCGCTCGACTCGAAGGCGTCGATGACGCACGGTGAGGTGCCCGCCGCACCCACCGGTGGCCGCGGTCTGAAGTTGCCGGGTGCCTCCCGGCTCGCCCGCGGGCTCGGTCGTGCGGCGCTCGCCATGGACTCGATCGCCGTGCAGGAGGTGCTGGCCGACTCGCTCGCCTCCGAGGGCGTGGTCGCGACGTGGAACGAGGTCGTGCGGCCGGTGCTGGCCGCCGTCTCCGCGCGGTGGGAGCTGTCGGGTGCCGGCGTGGAGGTCGAGCACCTGCTGAACGAGTGCGTGCTCGCCTCGTTCGTCCGCGCGACACCGCTCGTCACCCTCGGGCGCAACCACCGGCCCGTGCTGCTCGCGTGCATGCCGGAGGAACGGCACAACCTGCCGCTCTACCCGTTGGCGGCCGAGCTGGCGCAGCGCGGGATCGTCGTCCGGCTGCTCGGGGCGGCGTTGCCGGCGGACGCGCTGGCCGCGGCGGTGCGGCGGACCGCGCCGTCGGCGGTGGTGCTGTGGGCGCAGCTGCCCAGGTACGCCGATCCGGGAGTGCTGGCGGCGGTCCCGCGGACCCGGCAGCAGGTGCGGGTGTTCGTCGGCGGGCCGGGCTGGCGGCGGGGGATGGTGCCGACGCCGGCCGAGCGGGTCGACGACCTGGGTGACGCGGCGGCTGCGGTCGAGGCCGCCGTCACCTGACGGCACACTGCCTGTTCGTGAACTCCGGAGAAGACGCGCTGCGCCGGGCCGCTTTCGGTGCCGCGCCGGGCGACGACGTCTGGGCCGCGCTGGGTGCGCCGAGCGCTCGGGTGCGCTGGCTCGCCGCCGTCGTGCTCGGCGGGCAGGGGCACTACGCCGCCGCGGCGACCGCCCTCGACGTGCTGCGGCACGACCCCGACCCGGTCGTCGCCTCGCTCGCCCTGTCGACCCGCGCCTCGCACCACCGCCAGCTCGGCGCGCACCACCTCGCCCGCGGGCTGGACGGCCAGGCGCTCGCCCGCGTGCGGGGTGACGGCGCCAGCGACCCGGACGGGGTGGACGCCGCCGGGGCCCGCACCGACGCACTGCTGGGGCTTGCCGCCGACGCGATCGGTGCCGGGCGGACGCACGAGTCGCGCCGGCTGCTCGCCCGCGTCGGGCGGACCCCGTCCTGGCGGAGCGCGGTGCGGTTCGGCTGGGTGAGGGCGGAGGTCGAGCTGGCCTCCGGGAACGCCGGGGCCGCGGTGGCGCCGGCCGAGGAGGCGCACGGCGTGGCGACGAGGGCAGGAGCCGTCCGCCACACCGTGAAGTCGGCCCTCGTGCTGGGCACCTCGTTGATCGTGTCGGGGACGCCCGAGGGCACGGCCAGAGGGGTTGAACTGGTCGAGTGTGACCTAAATCACAGCGTCATGGACGGGCTCCAACCGTTGATCTGGCCGAGCGCTCTGGTGCTGGCAGACCATGCCCCCACGGTGGGCGCAACCGCCATCGACCGGGCGACGGAGGCTCTGAGCTGCGTGTTACGCAGAGCTGATCCAGTCAGCCGTCGGGTCGCCCTCGAGTCCCCCTGGGTGCCGACCGGGCTGCTCCGTTCCGGGGAACCCCCGAATGCAGACCCTCAGACGAACTTCTTGACGGATTAAGCACCGGATCGTGTCAAGGTCGGGCCATCAGCGTCCGATAGGGGATATGGAACGTCACTCGGCTGCAGGAAAGGAGTCCCCGTGACCACGGTCCTTATTTGCGACGACCGGCGCAGTGTGCGTGAGGGTCTCACCCGCGTGATGTCGGCTGTCCCCGGGGTCAGCCGCATCGACTGCGTAGCGCACGGTGACGAGTTGTTGGCTCGCTTTTCCAGGCAGCCGGTCGACGTCGTACTGGTGGGAACCCAGCGCGCCGTCCCGACCGGGGTGGAAGCAACCCGTCGGCTCGTCTCCGCGAACCCGCAGGCAAACGTCATCGTGTTCGGAGCCCCCGACGACGCGGGCAGCATCGCCGCCGCGATCGCCGGTGGCGCCCGCGGCTACCTGAGGTGGGACGCGTCGCGCCCCGAGCTTGTGGCAGCCCTCGCGCACACGCTCGCCAGCACCTCCGTACCGGCACCGCGCCAGCCCTCCGACCCCGGCGTGCAGCTCACGGAGCGCGAGCTCCAGGTGCTGCGCGGCATGAGCCAGGGCAAGAGCAACGGTCAGATCGGCCGCGAGCTCTACCTGTCGGAGGACACGGTCAAGACGCACGCCCGCCGCTTGTTCCGCAAGCTGGGCGTCCGCGACCGCGCGCAGGCGGTGGCGCACGGCTTCCGGCGCGGTCTGGTGCAGTAGTCCAGGCCACAGCGTTGGGCTGAGTTCGCACGATCAGCCGCAATCCCCCAGCCCGGTGACGATGTCGCCGGGCTGCGGCCGTTCGGCGTGCCGGTTGTTCACTCGGTGTGTCCATGCCCCGTTGATGAACGGACGGCCCGCTGACCGGTACGGTGAGGGTTGCTGCTTCGAGTCGCCGTGAGTGACTCGTGTTGTTCCCTGCCGGTACGCCAACGAGTAACACCAGGGCTGTTGTCTGCGATGACCAACTTGGGGGACGGACTGGACGCCGAAGTGGGCGCGGCCGTCGACGGTGACCGCCGGGCGATCGAACGCCTGCTGGCCTCCATTCGTCCTCTGGTGGTGCGGTACTGCCGCGCCAGAGTTGGCAGGCAGGAGCGGAGCTTCGCTTCGGCGGACGATGTGGCCCAGGAGGTGTGTCTCGCGGTGCTCACGGCATTGCCCAGCTACCGCGACCAGGGTCGGCCCTTCCTCGCGTTCGTCTACGGGATCGCGGCGCACAAGGTCGCCGACGCACATCGGTCTGCCGCCAGGAACCGCTCGGAGCCCGTTCCCGAAGTTCCCGACGCGCCGGAGACCGGAGCTGGTCCTGAGCAACGGGCCCTTCAGGGCGAGCTCTCCGGCCGGATGGCGGTCCTGTTGCGCGTCCTGCCGGAGAAGCAGCGGGAGATCCTGCTGTTGAGGGTGGTGGTCGGACTCTCCGCCGAGGAAACTGCCGAGGCGGTCGGTTCGACGCCGGGTGCGGTCCGGGTGGCGCAACACCGTGCGCTGGCTCGGCTCCGCAAGTCGCTGGCAGCGGAGGAGGTGGTCTGAGTGGCCGACGAACACGGGAAGGACGACGAGGAAGTGCGCGGACAGGACGACAGAGCCCCGCACGAGCCCGTCGCAGACGATCTTTCGGCTGTACAGGCCGATGACCGGCTGCTGGACGCGCTGGGGTCCGCGACTCCGGGTGCGGCCGGCGCGCTGGTCGACGACGAGCTGAACGCGTTGCTGCTCGCGTGGCGGCACGAGGTGGAGACCGAGCCCTTCGGGGAGCTCGTCGACACCGAGACCGCCATCGCCACGATCCAGGCTGCCCGTCCGCAGCCGGTGAGCAGGCACCGCTTCCTGATCCCGCTGGCGAGCGCCGCGGCCGTGCTGGCCATCGCGTTCACCGGCGTGAGCCTCGTGGCCCGCGACGCCCAGCCGGGCGACGCGCTCTGGGGTCTCACCCGCGTGCTCTACTCCGAGCACGCGAAGTCGATCGAGGCCGCGGCCATCATCAACACCGACCTGGAGTCGGCCCGCCTCGCGCTGCGCGAGGGCAAGGTGACCGAGGCCCGCGAGAAGCTCAACAAGATCGAGGCCAGTCTGGGCTCCGTCAACACCGACGACGGCAAGGCCCAGCTGGAGGAGAAGCACAAGGAGCTCGAGAAGCAGCTGGGCACGAACACGTCGGTGACGTCACCCACGACGCCACCGCCCGTTGTGACCAAGCCGACCGAGACCAGCGCCAAGCCGACGACGCCGTCCTCGACGCCGACGACAGCGCCCTCGACCACCACGCCGCCCACGTCCCCGTCGTCGGAGACCCCTCCGCCGCCGGACCCGACGTCGAACGGCGAGGAACCCCCGCCGCCTCCGCCCGCACCGGGGGAGACCCAGGGTTCCAACGGGGTCACCAGCGTGAACGAGGGAACCGGAACCAACTGAGACGTGCTGTGAACGCCCCTGACTTCGCCGAGGTCAGGGGCGTTCACACGTCAGGTGGAATGGATTTCGGGTGACCCGGATGGGCCGTTCGGCGGCAGCCGGTCACCGGGAACCGCCGGAGGCGGACGGACCGGGCGCGACCAACGTCACCCCGCGACCTCGGTCACCTCGTCCGGGTGAAAAACCGGACATTCCGGGCAGAGGTCAGCGGGCCGACTCCGTCGCCGTCACCCCGTCCGCGTACCCGCGGCAGTACTCCCAGCTCACGTACGCGCCCGGATCCGGGTCGAACGCCGGCTCGTGCGGCCGCATCCGGCCGTCGGCGAGGAGCTGTTCGAGCGAGGCGCGCAGCAACGCCCAGTCGTGGAAGTGCGGTTCCTGGCACTCGCCGCAGTCCACGACGATGCCGCGAACGCCCCTGTGTTCGAGGAGGGCCTGGTAGACGGCCAGGTCGCTGAGGTCGCTGACCAGCTCGGCGCGTTCCTCGTCGTCCATCGGGTCGTGGTCGTGGTGGTCGGGCTCACCGAGAGCGCGCGCGGGGTCCTCGGGGTCGCCCGCGAAGGGGTCTGGTGGCAACGCGTCGTGCGGCACGACCCCGCACGGTACCCGCCGTACCCCGGGATACGTCCAGATACCATGGGCAGCACCGCCTCCGCCTGCGGAAACCGGACGCAGGGACGGGAGGTGCCGCACGACGGAAGGCAAGCCACCCGCCATGACCAGCGAGCTCAACGCTGACGGAGTCCCGAGCAAGTTCGCGATGCTGGGATTGACCTTCGACGACGTGCTCCTGCTGCCTGCCGAGTCGGACGTCGTCCCGAGCGGCGTCGACACGAGCACCAGGATCTCGCGCAACATCAGCCTCAAGGTTCCGCTGGCCAGTGCCGCCATGGACACCGTCACCGAGGGCCGGATGGCGATCTCGATGGCGCGGCAGGGCGGCATCGGCGTGCTGCACCGCAACCTCAGCGTCGAGGACCAGGCCCGGCAGGCGGAGACCGTGAAGCGGTCCGAGGCCGGCATGGTCACCGACCCGGTCACGTGCTCGCCGGACGCCACGCTCGCCGAGGTCGACGCGCTGTGCGCGCGTTACCGGATCTCCGGCGTGCCGGTGACCGACTCGAACAACAAGCTGGTGGGCATCATCACGAACCGCGACATGCGGTTCGAGCTCGACCACTCCAAGAAGGTCAGCGAGGTCATGACCAACGGCCCGCTGGTCACGGCGCAGGTCGGCGTGTCGGCCGAGGCCGCGCTGGGGCTGCTGCGCCGGCACAAGGTCGAGAAGCTGCCGATCGTCGACGGTGACGGCAAGCTCAAGGGCCTGATCACGGTCAAGGACTTCGTGAAGACCGAGCAGTACCCGAACGCCACCAAGGACCCGGACGGCCGCCTGCTGTGCGCCGCCGCCGTGGGCGTGGGAGAGGACTCGTTCGTGCGCGCGATGACGCTCGCGGACGCCGGCGTGGACGTGCTGATGGTCGACACGGCGCACGGCCACTCGCGCGGCGTGCTGGAGATGGTCGCGCGCATCAAGAAGGAGCTCGGCGACTCGACGGACGTCGTCGGCGGCAACATCGCGACGCGGGCCGGCGCCCAAGCGCTGATCGACGCGGGCGCGGACGGCGTCAAGGTCGGTGTCGGGCCGGGCTCGATCTGCACCACGCGCGTCGTCGCGGGTGTCGGCGTGCCGCAGATCTCCGCGATCTACGAGGCGTCCCTCGCGTGCCGTCCGGCGGGTGTGCCGGTGATCGGCGACGGCGGCATCCAGTACTCCGGCGACATCGCGAAGGCCATCGCGGCCGGCGCGTCCGCCGTGATGCTCGGCTCGCTGCTCGCGGGCACCCAGGAGGCGCCCGGCGACCTGATCCTGGTCAACGGCAAGCAGTTCAAGACCTACCGCGGCATGGGCTCGCTGGCGGCGATGCAGTCGCGCGGCGAGAACAAGTCGTTCTCGAAGGACCGCTACTTCCAGGACGACGTGCTCAACGAGGACAAGCTGGTCCCGGAGGGCATCGAGGGCCGCACGCCGTTCCGCGGCCCGCTGTCGCAGGTCGTGCACCAGCTCAACGGCGGTCTGCGCGCGGCGATGGGCTACACGGGCTCCCGCACGATCGCGGAGCTGCAGGACGCGCAGCTCGTGCGCATCACCGCGGCGGGGCTCAAGGAGTCGCACCCGCACGACATCACCATGACCGTCGAGGCCCCGAACTACACGACCCGTTAAGGTCTGTCGGCTGTTCGCTCAGGGGTGAGGTGCGTCCGCGGAAAGCGCGGACCACGCTCGCCCGCCGTGTTTTCTCTGGGGGCGGCCCCCAGACCCCCGGACGAAGGAGAACAACAGGTGCGCGATCTGGTCGAGATCGGCATGGGCCGGACCGCGAGGCGGGCCTACGAGCTGGACGACATCGAGATCATCCCGTCGCGTCGGACGAGGTCGTCGAAGGACGTCTCCACGACGTGGCAGATCGATGCCTACCGCTTCGACATCCCGCTGATCACCCACCCGACGGACGCGATCGTGTCGCCGGGCACGGCGGTCGCGATCGGCGAGCTGGGCGGACTCGGCGTGCTCAACGCCGAGGGCCTCTGGGCCCGCCACGGTGACGTGGACGAGGCGTTGTTCCGCCTCGTGCAGGCCACCGAGGACAGCGACGACCCGGCAGCGGCGGTCAAGGTGCTGCAGGAGCTGCACGCCGCCCCGCTGCGGATGGACCTCATCGCCGAGGCGATCAAGCAGATCCGCGAGTCGGGCGTCACGGTGGCGGCGCGGGTCAGCCCGCAGCGCGCCGCCGAGCTCACCCCGGACCTGCTGGCCGCGGGCGTCGAGATCCTGGTCGTGCAGGGCACGATCATCTCGGCCGAGCACGTGTCGCGCGACGGTGAGCCGCTGAACCTGAAGTCGTTCATCGCGGACCTCGACGTCCCGGTGATCGCCGGCGGTGTCGGCGACTACCGCACGGCCATGCACCTCATGCGCACCGGCGCGGCGGGCGTGATCGTCGGCTACGGCTACTCGCCCGGCGTCACGACCACGGACTCGGTGCTGGGCATCGGCGTGCCGATGGCCACGGCCATCTCGGACGCGGCGGCTGCCCGCCGCGACTACCTCGACGAGACCGGTGGCCGGTACGTGCACGTCATCGCCGACGGCGGCATGCAGACCTCCGGCGAGGTCGCGAAGGCCATCGCCTGCGGTGCGGACGCCGTGATGCTCGGCGAGCCGCTCGCCGCCGCGACCGAGGCACCCGGTCAGGGCCTGTACTGGACCGCGTCGTCGGCGCACCCGTCGGTGCCGCGCAGCCTCGTCGCCGAGGCCGTGGACCAGGAGCTCGACCTGCGCACCTTGCTGTTCGGGCCGTCGTCGGACCCGCGCGGCGTGACGAACCTGTTCGGCGCGCTCAAGAGGGCCATGGCGAAGACCGGTTACTCGGACCTCAAGGAGTTCCAGAAGGTCGGCTTGACCATCCGGGGCTAGTCGTCTGCTGCGGAAGGGCGCGTTCCGGTTGGGACGCGCCCTTCTGCTTTGCTGGGTCCCGTGCCGCTCGTCGAGATCACGTACGCCCCCCACATCCCCCACGCCCTGCTCAAGGACCTCGCCGCGACGCTCCCGCACGCCGTCTCGGTGGCGGTCGAATGCCCGGAGGAGCCCTACGACGGCAATCTCCAGCCCGGTGACGTCGAGCTGCGCTTCCGGCCGCGCGGACCGTTCGACTCGACCGGCATGGACATCGTCGTCGAGGTCAGGTCGAAGTGGTTCGAGAGCCGCGCGGCCAACCGGCAGGACCGGGTCGACGGTCTGTGCACGGCCGTCGTGAACGCCACCGGCCTGCTCGACGTGGGCGTCTACCTCAGCCTCCCGGTCGCGGCCTGGGCGCAGAGCTGATCTTGCAACCGAACCGGTGTCCCGTGCGTCCTGTAGTGCGTGGAACTGGATGCCCTGTTCGGCAAGGACAACAGCAGCGTCGACACGGTCGAGGAGCCCGAGGTCGACGAGGTGCAGGAGGAGACCGCTGACGAGAACAGCATCGGCTGGAAGGCCCTCGCGCTGTTCATCTGCGGTGGACTGGTGATCATGGCGTTGGTCGTGGCGTTCTCGGTCTGGGTCATCGAGGGCCTGGTCCTCTGACTCTGAATCGATGGGGGACTAGGCGTTACCCGAAGTAACGCCTACTCTCCGGTACATGGGTGAACTCGCCGGTAACTTCGACGTCGTCATCGTCGGCTCCGGGTTCGGCGGGAGCGTGGCCGCGCTCCGGCTGACCGAGAAGGGCTATCGCGTCGCCGTGCTCGAAGCCGGCCGTCGCTTCGCCGACGACGAGTTCGCCAAGACCAGCTGGGACCTGAAGAGGTACCTGTGGGCGCCGCAGCTCAGGTGCTTCGGAATCCAGCGCATCCACCTGCTGCGCAACGTGATGGTGCTGGCCGGGGCGGGCGTCGGCGGCGGCAGCCTGGTGTACGCGAACACGCTGTACCGGCCGCTCAAGCCGTTCTACGAGGACCGGCAGTGGGCGCACATCACCGACTGGCAGGCCGAGCTCGACCCGTTCTACGACCAGGCGAGCCGGATGCTGGGCGTGGTCACGAACCCGACCACGACACCGAGCGACGTCGTCATGCGGAAGGTCGCTGAGGACATGGGCGTCGAGGACAGCTACCACCCCACGCCCGTCGGCGTCTTCTTCGGCGAACCCGGCAAGCCGGCCGAGGACCCCTACTTCGGTGGTGCGGGACCGGCCAGGACCGGCTGCACCGAGTGCGGCAGCTGCATGTCCGGCTGCCGGGTCGGCGCCAAGAACACGCTGGTCAAGAACTACCTCTACCTCGCGGAACAGCTCGGGGCGAAGGTCTTCCCGCTGACCACGGTGACCGGGCTGAGCGAGTCCGGTGGCCGGTGGACGGTCCAGGCCAAGCAGACCGGTGGCCGCGCCAGGGCCACGTTCACCGCCGACCAGGTCGTGGTCGCGGCCGGCACCTGGGGCACGCAGCAGCTGCTCCACCGGGCCAGGGCCACCACGCTGCCGAAGATCTCGGCCAAGCTCGGCGAGCTCACCCGCACCAACTCCGAGGCGATCATCGGGGCCGGGCGGTACACCGTGGACCCGCAGAACGACTTCACCAGGGGTGTCGCGATCACGAGCTCGATCCACCCCGACGAGATCACGCACATCGAGCCCGTCCGGTACGGCAAGGGCAGCAACGCCATGGGCCTGCTGCAGACGCTCGCCACCGACGGCTCGGCGAGCGTGCCGAGGTGGCTGCAGTTCCTGCGCGAAGCGGTCAAGCACCCGCTCAAGCTGCTGCGGCTGCTCAGCGTGCACCGGTGGAGCGAGCGCACGGTGATCCTGCTGGTGATGCAGAGCCTCGACAACTCCATCACCACGTTCCTCAAGCGCGGCAAGCTCACCAGCGAGCAGGGCCACGGCGAGCCCAACCCGGCGTTCATCCCGGCCGGCCACCGGGCCAACCTGCTCGCGGCCGAGCACATCGACGGCATCGCCGGCGGCACCTGGGGCGAGCTGTTCAACATCCCGCTGACCGCGCACTTCATCGGCGGCTGCGCCATCTCCAGCACCCCGGCCGAGGGCGTGATCGACCCGTACCACCGGGTCCACGGCTACCCCGGTCTGTCCGTTGTGGACGGTGCGGCGATCAGCGCCAACCTCGGCGTGAACCCGTCGCTCACCATCACCGCGCAGGCGGAGCGGGCGTTCTCGCTCTGGCCGAACAAGGGCGAGCGGGACCAGCGGCCGGCGCAGGGCGAGCCGTACCGGCGGATCAACCCGGCGAAGCCGCGCACCCCTGCGGTTCCCGAGCAGGCCCCGGCCGCGCTGCGGTTGCCGATCGTGGAGGTGTCCTGACCTCGATCACTTTGGCTACCGTGGAGGCATGGCCAAGAAGCCGTTCGCTTCCAGCGCGGACCTCGCCGACAAGGACGAGGTCTTCGTCGAGCTCGCCGAGGGCGTCTACACCCTGACCGCCGAAGGCGACCCCAACGTCGGTGCGATCGAGGCCGACGACTTCCTGATCTGCTTCGAGGCGCGCGCCACCCCCGCGGCCGCGCGCCGCTGGCTCGCGACCCTGCGCGAGCACACGAGGAAGCCGGTCCGCTACCTCGTGCTGAGCCACTACCACGCCGTCCGCACACTGGGTGCCAGCGCGTTCGACGCGCAGGAGGTCGTGGCGCACGAGATGACGCGGGTCCTGATCGCCGAACGCGGCCGGCAGGACTGGGAGAGCGAGTACGGCCGCATGCCGCGGCTGTTCGAGCAGCCGGCCGAGATCCCCGGCCTGACCTGGCCGACGCTCACGTTCTCCGACCGCATGACCATCCCGCTCGGCGGCGAACGCGGCGACCTCGTGCTGCAGCACCTGGGCCGCGGCCACACTGCGGGCGACATCGTGGCGTGGCTGCCGCAGCAGCGCATCCTCTTCGCGGGCGACCTGGTCGAGTCGCAGGCCGCGCTCTACACCGGTGACGCGTTCCACGACGAGTGGGCGACGTCCACTTTGGACAACGTGGAGGACCTCGGCGCCGAGGTCCTGGTGGGCGGCCGCGGCAAGGTGGCCCGCGACCGGATCGAGGTCGAGGCCGCGATCGCGCAGAGCCGGCACTTCCTGGACGAGCTGCGCCGCACGGTCGGCGGGGTGCACGCCGAGGGCGGCACGCTCAAGCAGGCCTTCGAGCTGGCCCGCGAGACCCTGGCGCCCCGGTACGGCCGCTGGCCGATCTTCGAGCACTGCCTGCCGTTCGACGTGCAGCGCTACTGGGACGAGTGCGACGGCAAGGACTGGCCGGAGATCTGGACCGCGCGCCGCGACCGCGCCGTCTGGGACGCCCTGCAATGACCGTGCTGGTCGTCGGTGCGGGCCCGGTCGGGCTCACGGCGGCGCTGCTGCTGGCCCGCGCCGGCGTGCCCAGCGTGGTGCTGGAGAAGGCCACCGAGCGGTCCCGCGTGGGCAGCCGGTCGATCTGCGTGCAGCGCGACGTGCTGGAGGTCCTCGAACGGGTCGGCGCCGGGCAGGCCGTGGCCGACGCCGGCGTCACCTGGTACACCGGCCGGACCTACCACCGCGACCGCGAGGTGGCGACCCTGACCTTCCCGGCGGCAGCGGGCTTCCCGCCGTTCGTGAACACCCCGCAGACCGTCGTCGAGCGCATCCTGGAGGAGCGGGTCCGCGCCGAGCCGTTGGTCGAGCTGCGCTACGGCCACGAGGTCACCGGCCTGACCTGGGACGCCGCCGGTGTGTCCACATCGGACGGAATCACCGGCACCCACTGCATCGCCGCGGACGGCGCGCACTCGACCGTGCGGCGGCTGCTCGGCGTGCCGTTCGAGGGCTTCTCGTTCGACGACCGGTTCATCATCGCCGACGTGCGCGTCGACCTGGACTTCCCGGCACCGGAACGCCGCTTCTACTTCGACCCGCCGTGGAACCCAGGCCGCCAGGTGCTGCTGCACCCGCAACCGGACGGCGTGTGGCGGATCGACTGGCAGGTCGCCGAGGACGTCGAGCTCACCGACGACCACCTCCGCGCGATCGTCGGCGACAAGCCGTACGAGGTCGTCTGGCAGTCCACGTACCGCTTCCACCAGCGGCGAGCGGCGACGTTCCGCGTCGGCCGGGTCCTGCTCGCGGGCGACGCGGCGCACGTCATGAGCCCGTTCGGCGCGCGCGGCCTGAACTCGGGGATCTGCGACGCGGACAACGCGGCGTGGAAGATCGCCGCCGACCGCAACGGCGAGGCCGGGCCGGGTCTGTTGCGGTCCTACGACGTCGAACGCGGTGCCGCCGCCGACGAGAACCTGCGCATCACCGGCGCCACCATGCGCTTCCTGGTGCCGGGCAACGACGACGAACGCGCGCAGCGGCAGCGTGCGCTGGAGTCCGGCGAGGGCATCGACTCGGGCAAGCTGTTCACCCCGTTCGCCTACACCGACTCCCCGCTGACCACGGATGGCGGCGAGCTGATCGCGGGATCTCGCGTGGCCGGACCGGGGTTCCTGGTGCGGGACGGCCGCCTGATCAGGCCGGACGGTCACGTCGCCGGCACCGCGGCGAGCGATGAGGTGACGCGTCGCGCGCTGGGCTGGTGAACTGGACCACATGGGGATGAGCAGAAGGACTTTCTTACGGGGAACCGGATTAGCGGTCGCGGGCATGGGGATCGGTGGCCCCGCCGCGGCGGACACGGACTGGGGGAGACTGCGGCGCAGGCTGGGCGACCGGCTCGTCCTGCCGCAGGACACCGGCTACGACGCGCTGCGGCTGCCGTTCAACACGGTCTACGCCCACCGCAGGCCGGCCGCGATCGCCCGGTGCGTGCGGACCGAGGACGTGCAGGCGTGCCTGGACTTCGCCTCGCACCAGGGCATCCCGGTCGCCGCCCGCAGCGGCAGGCACAGCTACGCGGGCTACTCGGTGCCGGAGAACGGCCTCGTCGTCGACGTGAGCGCGTTGAACGACGTGCGCTTCCGCGGCACCGACGTGCGGGTCGGCAGCGGCACCCGGCTCGGCGACTTCTACGAGACCATCGGCGCACGTGGCCGCGCGGTGCCGGGTGGCACCTGCAAGTCCGTCGGCATCAGCGGTCTCACGCTCGGCGGCGGCATCGGCGTGATCGGCCGCAAGTACGGTCTGACCTGCGACAACCTGCTCAGCGCGCGGATCGTCACGCCGGACGGCTGCGTGCGCACGGCGTCCGCGGACTCCGAGCCCGGCCTGTTCTGGGCGCTGCGCGGCGGTGGCGGCGGCAACTTCGGCATCGTCACGTCGTTCACGTTCCGCAGCGTGCCCGCGCCGGACATCACCCGCTTCCTGCTGCTGTACCCGGACGGCGCGACCGCCGACGTGGTCGACGCGTGGCAGGAGTGGTTCGCCGACGCCCCGGACGAGCTGTGGGCGATCTGCGAGACGCTCTCCGGTACGCCCACCAGCACCGCGGTCGGCGGCACCTACCTCGGTCCGGCGAAGGACCTGCACCCGTTGCTCGACCGGATGCCGAAGGGCACGCAGCGGGTCGTCGAGGAGCTGACCTACCTGGAGGCCATGCGGTTCTACGCGGGCGGCGACGAGACCGGTGCCGCGTTCGTGGCGTCGTCGCGGATGGCCTACGAGCACGTGCCCGGCTCCCGCGTCGACGAGCTGCTGCGGGGCGGCAGCCGGTACCGCATCCAGTTCGACTCGTTCGGCGGCGCGCTCGGCCGGGTCGCACCGGACGCGACCGCGTTCCCGCACCGGCGGGCCAAGGCCAGTGCCCAGTGCTACGTCAACGTCGTGGACGGCCGCACCGAGGCGGAGGGCCGGCGGATCCTGGCGTCGTTGCGCGACGGGCTCGGCACCGGCACCACCGGGTACGTCAACTACGTGGACCCGGAGATGCCGGACTGGGCGAGGGCCTACTACGGCCGCAACCTCCCGCGGTTGCGGGAGGTGCGCCGCCGCTACGACCCCGACCGGGTGCTCGCGTTCGCCCAGGGGCTGTAGC
Source organism: Lentzea sp. NPDC037011 (assembly GCF_055607425.1). NCBI lineage: Bacteria > Bacillati > Actinomycetota > Actinomycetes > Pseudonocardiales > Pseudonocardiaceae > Lentzea > Lentzea sp. NPDC037011. The sequence continues at coordinate 829,961 of NZ_JBVJRT010000001.1, forward strand.
GCGATCCCGTGCCTAGATCTGAACTCCGGTCAGGACGGTCACCCGTTCCTCGGTGAAGTCCTCCATCGCCGACCGGACGCCCTCGCGCCCGGTGCCCGAGCCCTTCACGCCGCCGTAGGGCATCTGGTCGGCGCGGTAGGACGGCACGTCACCGATGATCACGCCGCCGACCTCCAGCTCGGCCGCCGCCTCGAACGCGACCTGCACGTCACGGGTGAACACCCCGGCCTGCAGCCCGTACTTCGAGTCGTTGACCTGCGCGAACGCCTCCTCGACGCCGTCGACCACGGACACCACCAGCACCGGCCCGAAGACCTCCTCGCGCCACACCTTCGCGTCCGGAGGCACGTCGGTCAGCACGGTCGGCTCGACCGTCGCGCCGGTGCGCTTGCCGCCGGTGAGCACCTTGGCGCCCGCGTCGGCGGCCATCAGCACCCACTCCTCGACGCGGCGCGCGTTGTCCTCGTCGATCAGCGGCCCGACCTCGACCTCGGGGTCGTGCGGGTCGCCGGTCCGCAGCGCGGCGACCTTCTCGACGAGCTTCGGCACGAACTCCCCGGCCACCGACCGGTCCACGACCACCCGCTGCACCGCGATGCACGACTGCCCGGCCTGGTAGTTGCCGAACGTCGCGATCCGCTGCGCCGCGAAGTCCAGGTCCGTCCAATCAGGACAGACGACGGCGGCGGCGTTGCTGCCCAGCTCCATCACGACGTGCTTGCGCGGCGCGGAGTCCATCAGCGACCAGCCGACCTTCGTCGACCCGGTGAAGGAGATGACGGGCAGCCGTTCGTCGGTGACGAGCTTCTCCATGTCCTTGCCCCGCACCGGGAGCACGGAGAACGCGCCCTCCGGCAGGTCGGTCTGGGCGAGGACCTCGCCCAGCAGCAACGCGCTCAGCGGCGTGGCCGAGGCGGGTTTCACAACCACCGGCGCACCCACCGCGAGCGCCGGCGCGACCTTGTGCGCCACCAGGTTGAGCGGGAAGTTGAACGGTGCCACCGCCAGCACGGGACCGCGCGGCACGTGGCGCACGATCGCCATCCGGCCCTCGCCGCCCGCGTCGGTGTCCAGCCGCTGCACCTCGCCGCTGAACCGGCGGGCCTCCTCGGCGGCGAACCGGAACGTGTTCACCGCGCGCTGGACCTCGACCTCGGCCCACTTGAGCGGTTTGCCGTTCTCAGCGGTGATCGTCTCGGCGATCTCCTCCGCGCGGTCGGTCAGGGCCTGCGCGACCTGCTGCAACGCGGTCGCGCGCACGTGCGCCGGTGTTCTGCGGAACTCGCGGGCCACGGCGTGGGCAGCGGCGACGGCACGTTCCACCTGGTCAGGGCTCGGCACGGCGACCGAGGCCACCTCGGTGCCGTCGAACGGGTGGAACACACCCAGCGCCTGCTCGCCCTGTTCGGGACGGCCGGCGATCCAGCACGGCCTCGGTTGTGGCGTGAACGCGTCCATGGGCTCACGGTAGGCCCTGACCGCCGGTTGGCACCCGCTGAGCGCGCGACTGCCTTCGGGGTCCGCCCGCGTGGCCAACCTCACCGGGGACCGCAACCCGTTCCCACGTCTGGTGGTCCGGTCTCGAACACCTGGTCAACCCGGCCACCGGTAGGCGCCCGACCTGCGGCGCATGACATCCTTAGGCCGTGTCCGACACCAGCAACCGCCCTGTTCTCGTCGTCGACTTCGGCGCCCAGTACGCGCAGCTGATCGCCCGCCGCGTCCGCGAGGCCCAGGTCTACTCCGAGGTGGTCCCGCACACCGCGACGGTGAGCGAGATCCTCGACAAGAACCCGTTGGCCATCGTGCTGTCCGGTGGCCCGTCGAGCGTCTACGAAGAGGGCGCGCCGCAGGTCGACGCCAAGCTGTTCGAGACCGGTGTCCCGGTCTTCGGCATCTGCTACGGCTTCCAGGCGATGGCCCGCGCCCTCGGCGGCGAGGTCGCGCACACCGGCACCCGCGAGTACGGCCGCACCGACCTCGGCATCACCGCGGAGGCGGGCGCGCTGCACACGGAGCTGCCCGCGAGCCACCCGGTGTGGATGAGCCACGGCGACGCCGTCACCAAGGCCCCCGAGGGCTTCACGGTCACCGCGACCAGCGAGGGCGCCCCGGTCGCCGCGTTCGAGGACACCGAACGCCGGTTCGCCGGTGTGCAGTACCACCCGGAGGTGCACCACTCACCGCACGGCCAGGAGGTGCTGCGCCGGTTCCTGCACGACATCGCCGGCCTGCGCCCGCAGTGGACCACCTCGTCCATCGTGGACGAGCAGGTCGCCCGCATCCGCGAGCAGATCGGTGACGGCAAGGCCATCTGCGGCCTGTCCGGCGGCGTCGACTCCGCCGTGGCCGCCGCCCTGGTCCAGCGCGCCATCGGCGACCGCCTCACCTGCGTCTTCGTCGACCACGGCCTGCTGCGCTCCGGCGAGCGCGCCCAGGTCGAGCGCGACTACGTGGCCGCGACGGGCATCAACCTGGTGACCGTCGACGCCCGCGAGCGGTTCCTGACCGCCCTGGCCGGCGTCACGGACCCGGAGGAGAAGCGCAAGATCATCGGCCGCGAGTTCATCCGCGTGTTCGAACAGGCCGAGCGCGACCTCAAGGCCGAGGGCGACTACCGCTTCCTCGTCCAGGGCACCCTCTACCCCGACGTCGTCGAGTCCGGCGGCGGCGCGGGCACCGCGAACATCAAGTCGCACCACAACGTCGGCGGCCTGCCGGACGACCTGCAGTTCGAGCTGGTCGAACCGCTGCGCGCGCTGTTCAAGGACGAGGTCCGCCGCGTCGGCACCGAGCTCGGCCTGCCCGAGACCATCGTGCAGCGCCAGCCGTTCCCCGGCCCCGGCCTCGGCATCCGCATCATCGGCGAGGTCACCCAGGACCGCCTCGACACCCTGCGCCAGGCCGACGCCATCGCCCGCGAGGAACTCACCGCGGCAGGCCTCGACCGGCAGATCTGGCAGTGCCCGGTCGTGCTGCTCGCGGACGTCCGCAGCGTCGGCGTCCAGGGCGACGGCCGCACCTACGGCCACCCGGTCGTGCTGCGCCCGGTGTCGTCCGAGGACGCCATGACCGCCGACTGGACCCGCCTGCCCTACGAGGTGCTGGAGCGGATCTCCACCCGGATCACCAACGAGGTGGCGGAGGTCAACCGTGTGGTGCTCGACGTGACGTCGAAGCCGCCGGGCACCATCGAGTGGGAGTGACCACGTGACGAGGCCCCCGGCAGGACGCCGGGGGCCTCGTCCGTTCGATCAGCGCTGCCGGTGCCGGAGAAAACTGGAGTCGACCGCGACCGGTCCGGTCAACCGCCACGCGCCCCGCTCGAAAGCGAGGTTGCCGGTCACCGTGAACGGCAGTCTGTTGGTGTGGGCGAAGATCGCCCAGCCGTAGTCGTCCCCGCTCAACGGGATGTGGATCTTTCGTGTGCGCCCCCGGACCTCGGCGCTCAGCACGATCGTCGTTTCCTCCTGGTCGTCGCCGCTCGACTCCTCCCTCGTCAGCGAGCGGACCTGGCCGACGAGTGTCTCGGTGCTCGGCGGTTCCTCACGGCGCACCAGACGTTCCCGAACACGCGGCAGCCCCGCGATCGCATCGCGGTTGATCACGATGCGGGAGGAGGGGACCTCCGGCGGCGGCGCGCTCGCCGCCCAGTCGAACGAGAGGTCCAGTTCGCGCAGGGTGTCCGACTCCGTCAGATCTTGGAGCGACTCCACGAGGTTGGCGCTGAGTCCCTGTTCCGCGGCACGTTCGACCGCACCGGGGTTCCAGCTCAGCGAGAGGTCCCTGGCCGCGTGCAGACCCGTGGCGAGCGTTTCCATCACGCGGCGCTGGAAGGGGCCCTCCGGGCCGTCCTCGTGATCGGGCAGCGGATCTCCGAGCCGGGTGACGACCGTGAAGACGAAACTACCGCGCTTGGTGTGCCCGAGCCGGATGTCGTCGTCCAGGAAGTCGTTCACCGTGCTGGAGCGGCGGCCTCGGTGAGAATGCGTCGGATCGTCGGCCGAGGTGGCAGCGGCCTTCATCATCTTGAACAGGCCGTCAAGGGTTCTCTCCGCCTGTTTGAACGGCAGCGTTCCGTCGATCATGATCTGGTCGAACCGGACGAAGAACAGGTCGGCACGGGTCGCCGTGATCCGCTCGGCCAGCCGCTGCGGATCCCAGTCGTACACGGTGGCCAACGACCGGAGGGTGTCGCGGAAGCGCTGGGCGAAGTCGACGAAGTCCGTTGCCAGGGGAAGCATCACCCGTGCTCGGTCGTGGAGGCGCCAGATCTGCCGGACGTCGGGAACCTGTGCTTCGAGTTGCCAGTCGTTGGCAGCGAGGTACTGCTGCACCGCCAGCGGGTGGAGGCTTTCGGCGAGTTCGCGGTAGTCGTCGAGTGACGGGCTGCTCACCAGGTCGTCCATGTGGAGTATGTGTCGCGAAGCCGGTCGTGCTGCGTGGTGCACTTGAGCTGGAGCTCGAACTCCGGGCAGTAGTACTTCACGTACTCGGTCGACGACGAGATGGTGATGTCGACGCCGTCGTAGTCGGTTGCGTGCCACTTGATCGAACAGCCGGCCGCAGCAGCGATCATCTTCACGAAAGCGAGACCGAACTGCTCCTGACGAGCTGTGAACGGCAAGCCTCCGTCAAGTGGTGCTTCCGCGCTGCCGCTTCCGTCGGCCATGGGCTCCCTCCTCGTGGCGGCGAACTGGCAGCACCACAGGGAGCGGCCGGTCCGACGCAGGGAGGAATCGATCTTCGTCACCCGGAAGCGTGACGAGGCCCCCGGCAGGACGCCGGGGGCCTCTCGCGTTCGGTCAGCGCTGCCGTCGGCGCAGTGAGTTGGTCAGCAGGACCACACCCACCAGGATCGCCGTCCCTCCCAGCGCCCACCGGAAGTCGAACCAGAACCGCCCGTCGCTCAGCACGTAGGCCGCTGTCAGCAGCCCGCCGATGCCGAACACCAGGCCCACCACGTCGATCCGGCGGCGCACGGCCTGTCCGGAAGTCTGCTCAGCCACGGAGCACCCTCACCTCTCCGACGCTCGTGCGAACGTCCAGGTCGATCTTCAAGCCGCCTTCGCCGTCGTCGCCGAGGTCCTTGCCCTCGACCTGCACGGCGCCGCCCTCCGCCTTGCGGTCGAGGCAGTCGAGCTCGCCGATGGACGTGGCGTCGCAGGTGAACGTGACGTCGGCGGTCTTCGGCACGTGCACGACGACCTCGCCCAGGTCGGCGTTCACGGCGGTCTGCACCGAACCGGAGTCCGGCAGTTCGCGCAGGTCCAAGAGCACGCTGCCGACGCCGATCGAGTACTTCGCCTGCACCTCGTCGAGCGTCTTGGGCGTGGGGGAGATGCTGCTGACCGTGGTGGGGCCGTCGAAGTCGACGGCGGTCACGCCGAAGCCGACCACCGCCAGCGGGACCAGCAGCCACACCAGGCCGCGACCGCCGCCGGTGAAGGCACCGACCAGCAGGCCCGCCGCCAGCACGGTGATCGCCAGGCCGATGACGTGCGGCGCGGTGAACCACGGCACGACCGGGGCCGCGATGGCGGAGCCGGCGACCACCAGCATCATCACGCCCAGGGTCGCCAGGCCGATCCGCGGCTTGCGCGGGCGCGGTGCGGGGGGCGGGGCCGGGGCGGGTGCCGGTTCGGGCAGGTCCCACGCGAACGGGGCGGCGCCCAGCGGGTCCCAGGCCGGTGCCCCCGGCACCGGTGGCACCGGCGGTGGTTCGGCCAGCGTCGTCGCCGGCTGCAGGTGTCCCCGGTTCTTCTGCAGCAGGTACACGCCACCGACCGCCGCCGCCAGCGTCACGACGACCTGGAAGCCGCCGCTGCCGAACGTGAAGGCGAGCGCCGGGAACATGAGGATACCGAGGAACAGCGTCTTGGCCGGCGGCATCTCGCTCTGTCCCTTGTGGACCAGCGCCTCCAGCGGCGACACCGCGTCGCCCTCCTCCGGCAGCACCAGCCAGCCCGCGAGGTACAGCGGCAGGCCGACGCCGCCCGACAACGCGAGCGCGACGAAGGCGATCCGCACGATCACCGGGTCGATCTGGTAGCGCAGGGCGATGCCGGTGGCGACGCCGCCGAGCTTCCGCCCTGCACGGGGCCGCACCGGCCGGTGGGCCCAGAACTCCCTGAGCGTGTCCGCCACGCCCTGCATTGCCTTCTCAGTCCCGCTCACGACGACAAGGTTGCGCTGCCGGAGCGCGAACCACATCAGGGAGCAGCCCTGATTCCGCGAACCGGGGTCATCCCTGATGAACAACCCGCCGGAACGTGTGACGATCAGGTGGTGAGTGCAGGGATCGAGCCGATGCGCCGCCGCCGCACCGGCCGGGTGATCGCGGGCGTCGCGAGCGGGCTGGCGAACCACCTGGGCGCACCCGTCTTCTGGGTGCGCCTGGTGTTCGCCGTCTTCGCCGCGTTCAGCGGTGTGGGGATCATCGCCTACGCGCTGCTGTGGATGTTCGTCCCGCAGTCGCCGGTGGCGGAGCCCGAGACCGAGCAGGACCGCAAGGAGTGGCAGCAGGCAGTGGGGCTCGCGGCCGTCGGCATCGGCGTCGCGGTCTTCACCGGCCTGATCAACGGCGGTGCGAGCGGCTGGAGCGGCTGGATCACCGGCCCGATCGCCGTGGCGCTCGTGGGGGCCGCCGTCGTGTGGCGGGAGGCCGACGAGGCCCAGCGGCGCCGGTGGCGCGACGGGGCGATGGCCCAGGGGAAGACGGGGATCGTGCGGACGCTGGCGGGTGGTGCCCTGGTCGTGGCGGGGGTCGCCGCGTTCCTGGTCGCCAACGACTCCCTCCAGAACCTCTCCACGGTCGTGCTCTCCGTGCTCGCGACCCTGATCGGCGTCGCCGTGCTCACCGTGCCGCTGTGGATGCGGCTGGTGCGCGACCTGGACTCCGAGCGCCGGGCCCGCATCCGCACCGAGGAACGCGCCGAGATCGCCGCCCACCTGCACGACTCCGTGCTGCAAACGCTTGCGCTCATCCAGAAGCAGGCCGAGTCGTCACGCGAGGTCAAGCGCCTGGCCCGCAGCCAGGAACGGGAGCTGCGCAGCTGGCTCTACGGCCGTGAGGTGGGCGAACAGCCGCAGACGGTCAGCGTGGCCATCGCCCAGGCCTGCGCCGAGGTGGAGGACGACTTCGCCATCGCCGTGCAGCAGGTCGTGGTCGGCGACTGCGAGCTGGAGGACGGGCTGATCCCGCTGGTGCAGGCGGCGCGGGAGGCGATCGTCAACGCGGCCAAGCACGCGGGCGTGGCCGAGGTCAGCGTGTACGCGGAGGTGGAACCCGAAAAGGTGACGGTGTTCGTGCGCGACCGGGGCAAGGGCTTCGACCCCGACACCGTGCCGGAGGACCGGCATGGCCTCGCCGGCAGCATCCGGGGGAGGATGAGCAGGCACGGTGGCGAGGCGCGGCTGCGGACCGCGCCCGGTGAGGGGACCGAGGTGCAGCTCGAGATGCCGAGGAAGACGGAGGCCAGGACATGAGCGTCAGGGTGTTCCTGGTGGACGACCACGCGTTGTTCCGCGCGGGGGTGCGTGCCGAGCTCGACACGATCACCGACGAGGTCGAGGTGGTCGGCGAGGCGGGCGGCGTCGGCGAGGCGGTCGCGGGCATCGCCCACCTCAAGCCGGACGTCGTGCTGCTCGACGTGCACATGCCCGACGGCGGCGGCGCCGAGGTGCTGCGGCAGATCCGGACCAAGATCCCCGAGGTCACGTTCCTCGCGCTGTCGGTCTCGGACGCCGCCGAGGACGTCATCAACGTCATCCGCGCCGGTGCGCGCGGGTACGTCACCAAGACGATCTCCAGCCAGGAGCTGGTCAAGGCGGTCGTGCGGGTCAGCGAGGGCGACGCGGTGTTCTCCCCGCGCCTCGCCGGGTTCGTCCTGGACGCGTTCGCCGACCGGCCGGGTGCCGCGCCGATCAGCGACCCCGAGCTCGACCTGCTGACCCCCAGGGAACGCGACGTCCTGCGGCTGCTGGCCCGTGGCTACGCTTACAAGGAAATCGCGTCCGAGCTGTTCATCAGCGTGAAGACGGTGGAGACGCACGTGTCGAGCGTCCTGCGGAAGACCCAGCTCTCCAACCGGTACGAGCTCTCCCGCTGGGCCACCGACCGCCGACTGGTCTGAAGGGTTCCCGGGGGCTTTGGTCACGAAGGTCGCCCGCGCTGCCACCGAGGTGCTGGCGCCGTGGGTCTGGATCGTCCTGCTGCCGTTCATCGTCGCCGCGGCCTCCGACGGGCTGTGGAAGACGGTGCTGTGGGGTCTCGTCGTCGCCGTGACGGCGTCCGTCATCCCCATGGCCGTCATCGTGCGCGGCGCGCGCAAGGGCAAGTGGGACGGCCACCACGTCACGAACCGCGAGGGCCGGCTGGTCCCGCTGCTCACGGCGGGTGCGTCGCTCGCGGCCGGCACCGTGGTCATGCTGCTGGGCGACGCCCCGGCCAGCATGCTCGCGCTGGCCGGGAGCATGTTCGCCTCGCTGCTCGTCAGCATGGCGATCACGTTCGGGCTGAAGTGGAAGATCTCGCTGCACGCCGGCGTGGCGTGGGCCGCCGTCGTGACGCTGGCGATCGTCTACGGCCCGTGGCCGCTGCTGATCGCACTGCCCGCCGCGCTGGTGTCGTGGTCGCGCGTCCAGCTCGGCGACCACACGCTCGGGCAGGTGCTCGGCGGCACGGCGATGGGCCTGGTCGTGGGCGGCGGCACGTTCTGGCTGCTGCTCACCTCGTTTGGATGATACTGACGATCTTCATCTCGTTGTTGACCGCGGCGACCACGACCTCGTAGGTGCCAGCCTGCAGCTGGCCGCCGGTGGTCTGGAGGTTCAGGTCGACCGTGACCACCCAGTTCGGCCCGTCCGAGCGGATGGGCGTGCTGGAGGGGTTGCACTTGACCGACCGGTAGCCCGACCAGCGCGACAGGTACACGTCCACGGGCTCGCTGGCCTTGCCGTGCAGGTTGCGCCACGCCACCTCGGCCCTGGCCGGGAGCTCGGCGTAGTGGTTCTGCACGAAGGACTCCGCCTCCGCGGCGGAGAAGTAGCGGGCGCCGGTGTCCCTGGGGAAGCTGCTCTGGTTGACCGGGGTGTCGTTGCCCGTGCCGTTCCAGTAGGCGGCCGCCGCACCACCGCCGATCGCCAGCAGCCCGATGAGCGACAGCACGGTCAGGATCCGCCGGTTCGGCGGCTTGCGCCGGGGCAGCTCGGGCGGCAGCACCAGCGGCTGCGACGGCTGCGGTGAGGCGGCCAGCAGGTCGGCGGCCTCCTGCGCGGTCGGCCGGTCCTTCGGGTCGGCGGCGAGCAGCCGGTTCAGCAACGGCGTGAGCTCACCCGCGTTCTTGGCGTCCCGCAGCTGCCCGCTCGCGGCCCGGTAGATGAGGCCGAAGCTGTTGTCGCTGGGCCCGTAGACGGACTCGCCCTCGATCGCCGTGTAGATCGTGGCGCCGAGCGAGAACACGTCGGAGGCCTCGTCGGGGTGCTCACCGCGCGCCACCTCGGGTGCGAGGTAGGCGGGGGTGCCCGAGATCATGCCGGTGTCGGTCAGCGTGCCGTCACCGCTGGACTTGGAGATGCCGAAGTCGGTGATCTTGACCGTGCCGTCGTGGCCGATCAGGACGTTGCCCGGCTTGATGTCGCGGTGCACCAGCCCCGCGGTGTGCGCCGCGGACAGCGCCGAGGCGATGAACCCGCCGATCCGCGCGGCCTGGGCCGGCTTGAGGGGCCCCTTGTCGGCGAGCAACGCCGAGAGGCTCTGCGACGGCAGGTACTCCATGACGATCCACGGCTGCTCCTCGTCGTCCCCGACGACGTCGAACACCGCGATCGCGTGCGGGTGGTGCAGTCTCGCCGCGTTGCGCGCTTCCCGCATGGCGCGCTGGTGGTCGCCGGTGACGAGCTGCTTGACAGCGACCTCGCGCGCCAGAACCTGGTCCCGCGCCCGCCAGACCACCCCCATCGCTCCGCTGCCGACGCGCTCCAGCAGCGTGTAGCGGCCCCCGACGGTTGTCACACCGCCAGAGTAGTCAAGGTCGGGTCCGCGCTTTGCGGGGTTCCCGTCGAAGCCGTTCGCGTGGTGCCGCGGTGGGGACCGTGCCTGGTGCGTCGTCGCTGCCCACGACGTCGGGCACCATGCCGTCGGTGGTCTCGGGTGACGAGCTGGTTGGCCACCTCGTCCCGCGCCCCTGCCACCGTCCGACCGGCACGCGCAGGCGCACTAGTCGAGCGTCGAGACCAGCTTCTGCAGCTCCCGGTCGAAGTCGATCCACAGGTCCTCTTCGCCCGGCTGGACGACGTCGTAGGAGCTGTCGAGGAACGTCGCCACGTCTTCGGCGACGGCGCTCAGGATCGCGAACCCGGTCGGCGCGTTCAGCTCGACCAGCACCCGCTCCGGGTCGTCGGAGGCCGGGCGGACCAGGATGTCGCCCTCGCCGCACGGCGTCAGCAGGCCGTCGGCCAGCAGGTCGCGGGCGAACATCCACTCGACCCGGCCGGAGCCCGTGTGGAACACGATGGCGACGGCGTAGGGGTCTTCTGGGTCGTAGACCAGCTCCGCCTCCACCGGTGCGGGGGCCGCGCCGGGGGCGAGGAGGTGAAAAGTGGTGCGGGTGACGACCTTCAGGTTTTCGTTGTTCATGTCGATGTCCTTCTCAGGCGGTTGTCCATCTCCTTCAACAATGAGGAGACGGCTCAGCAGCTCGATAAGGACGCGATTCGTCTCGGAACCATCCTATTGGGGGAGACGCACGTCTCACACCTCAGCGTTTGACCAGGTCGTGCGTCTCGTTTGGTGAGACGCCCTGACCTGCCGAGACGGGCTTCCGGCGGGTCAGCGCGACGCCCATCAGGACCACCAGCATCCCGATCACGACCCTTGCGTTCAGTTGCTCCCCGAGGAAGACCGCTCCGAGGAGCACCGACACGACCGGGAGCAGGTAACCGACCGTAGTCGCCGTGGTGGCGCCCTCGTCGGCGATGACGCGGTAGTTGAGGATGAACGCGACACCGGTGCCGGCGACGCCGAGGACGATGACGGCGACCACGCCGATCCAGTGCAGGTGCAGCGGCTGCAGGCCGCCGAACGGCAGCGCCAGCAGCAGCATGCCCATCGCGGTGGTCAGCTGCATCGCCGCCAGCTGCGTCGAGGTGGCGCCCGTGTTGACCAGGTAGCGGCCCGCGTACGAGTAACCGATGGCGTAGCTCGCGGCGCCGGCCAGGCACAGGACCGCGCCCCAGCTCGCGATGCTGTTGGCCTGCTGCCACGGCGCGAAGATCAGCAGGACGCCCGCGAAGCCCAGCCCCAGCCCGAGCATGCGAACCAGGTCGCTGATCTTCTCCGTGCCCAGCACGAGCCCGATGGCCAGCGCGAACAGCGGTGTCGTGGAGTTGAGCACCCCGGACACGCCGGAGTCGACGGTCTGGCCGCCGATGGCGAAGAGCGTGAACGGGACCGCGCTGCCGAAGAACGCGACGAACGTCATGTGCGCCCAGACCCGCCGGTTCCGCGGCAGGGTCATCCGCGCGGTGGCGAGCACCACGAACAGCACGAGCGCCCCGAAGAACGTCCGCACGATCGAGATCTGCAGGGGCGACAGGCTCCCCAGCGCGAGCTTCATCCACAGGAAGCTGGATCCCCACAGCAGGGCGAGCACGCCCATCCTGATCAACGTTCCGCGTTGGTTCACGCGGACAACGATGCGCCGCACAACCCGTAAAGACAATTTAATTGTTGTGCATAACCTTTAAGCACCGCTGTATGGTCAGGGCATGCTCGACGTGCGCCGCATGCAGGTCCTCAGGGCCGTCGTGACCACGGGTTCCATCACCGCGGCCGCCACGAACCTCGGCTACACCCCGTCCGCGATCTCCCAGCAGGTGGCGGGCCTGGAGAAGCAGGCGGGCCTCCCGCTGCTGGAACGCGTGGGCCGCGGCGTCCGCCCCACCGCCGCCGGCCGCCTGCTCACCGAGCACGCAGCCCGCCTCACCGAACAGCTGGCCGAGGCCGAGAGCGCCCTCACCGCGTTGCGCAACGGCTGCGCGGGCACCCTGCGCGTCCGCTACTTCGCCACCGCCGGCGCCGCCCTCGTGCCACCCGCCGTGGCCCAGTTCCGCGCCGAACGCTCCGGTGTCGAGCTCGACCTGAAGCTCACCGAGCCGGCCGACCCCTTCGAGGAGCTCGCCGCCGGCCGCGCGGACGTCGCCATCACGGTCATGGAACCCGACGAGCCCGCCCCCGCCGGCATGGTCGCCCGCCACCTGCTCACCGACCCGTTCTACGCCGTCCTGCCCCGCGGCCACGCCCTGGCCCGCAAACGCGTCCTGGACCTCGGCGAGCTGGCCGACGAGTCGTGGATCTACGCCGACTGCGGCGCCTCCGGACCGTGCAAGGACCTCGTGCCGAACGCGTGCGCGGGCGCCGGCTTCGCGCCGCAGGTCGTGGTGGAGAGCGACGACTACGCGACCGCGCAGGGCTTTGTGGCGGCCGGGCTCGGCGTCACCATCATCCCGCGGCTCGGGCTGGGCTACGCGCATCCGGGCGTGGTGCTGCGCAAGGTGCGCAACCCCGAACCGGTGCGGCACATCCACGTCGTCTACCGCGAGGAGGCCGCGTGGAACCCCGCGGTGCTCGCGCTGGCCGAGGCGCTGGAGAGGGCCGCGCGGGCCTCCTGACTACGCCCCGCCGAACGGCTTGTCGTAGCTCAGCAAGAAGTTGCTGTTGCGCCACCACAGCGAGATCTGCCGCTGCATGGTCGCCTTCGTGCCGTCCTTCTTCGTGACCTCGACGTCCACGACGTAGTAGAACTCCTGCCGCTGGTCGGCGTTCACCAGCTTGGCCTGCTTGTAGGGCGACCAGAAGGTCTTGAAGCCGGCCATGCCACCGGGGTAGTTGGCCTGGAAGTCGGCGTTGCCCATCTTCCACGCCTCTTCCGGTGAGCTGGTGGCCAGCTGCAGGTAGGCCTCCAGCAGCGCCTGCCGCTCTTCCACCGAAGGGCTGGCGCTCCACGCGCCTGCCTTTTCGAGGATCTTCGGCTTCTCCGTGTTCGTCGGGTCCGCGTTGTTGCCCGTCGTCTGCTGCGTGGAGGTGTTGCCGCCGGCGTTGTTGTTGCCGTTGCCGCTGTTCCCGCCGCCACCGTTCGAGATCATGCTCGCGAACATGATGCCGACGACCGCGGCCGCCACGATCGCGATCGCGGTGTAGACGGTCGACTTCTTGCTCTTCGACGACGGCGGCGCCGGGCGGGAGGGCTTGGGGCGCTGCGAGTACTGCGGTGCGGCGGCCGGGCGGTGGTGCTGCTGCTGTGACTGGTGCTGCTGGGGCTGGTGCTGCTGCGCCGGCATCGCGCGGGGCGGCGTGTGCGGCGCGTGCGAGTGCATGTCGACCCGCGTCGCGTTGGGCGGCGGCGGGGGCGGGAGGGCGCGGGTCGCGGCCGGCTGGGGCTGCTGGACCGGGGCGCCGCGCCACGACGGCGGGTGCGTCGGGGCGACCACGGAGGGCGTGAAGGCGGGGGTCGCCTGGCCGTTGGCGACCGCGGCGAGCGCGTCGCGGGCCTCGACCATCGTCGGGCGCTCCTCCGGCTCCGAGCGGAGCAGGCGCATGAGCAGCGCGGTCAGCGGGCCGGCGTTGCGCGGCGGGTTGACCTTGCCGGAGGCGACCTTGTGCAGCAGGGCGATGGTGTTCTCGCTCAGACCGAACGGCGGCTCGCCCTCGATCGCGGCGTACAGCGTGGAGCCGAGGGAGAACACGTCGGACGGGCTGCCGGGGTCGTAGCCCTTGGCGACCTCGGGGGCGAGGTAGGCGGGGGTACCGGCGAGCATGCCCGTGGCGGTGACGGTGACGTCGCCGGTCGCGCGGGAGATGCCGAAGTCGGTGATCTTCACGGTGCCGTCGTCGCCGAGCAGCACGTTGCCGGGCTTGATGTCGCGGTGCACGATGCCCGCGTTGTGCGCGGCGGCCAGCGCGGAGGCGACCTGCATGCCGATCGAGGCCACGTCGCGCGGCGGGAGCGTGCCGCGTTCGGACAGGACGCCGGACAGGCTCTTCGACGGCAGGTACTCCATCACGAGCCACGGCTGGCCGTCGTCCTCGGCCACGTCGTACACGGCGACGGCGTGCGGGTGCTGCAGGCGCGCGGCGATGCGGCCCTCGCGCATGGCACGTCTCTTCGCCTCGTCCACGTCGCCGTCGGCGAGCCCTGGCTGCAGGAGCAGCTGCTTGACCGCGACGGTCCGGTGCAGGCGCTCGTCGTGTGCTGTCCAGACGACGCCCATGGCACCACTACCGATGCGCTGGCTCAATCGGTAGCGACCAGCGACCAATCGGCCATCGTCGGTCACAGTTGCTCCCCGCTGTGCGGTCACTTGCTCTCTGTTCAACGGCTCATCACACGTCTGAGTTCACATCACCCATCGGTGCGGTTACCCACCTTACGAGATAACTGCGACGGTTTTGTGCTTAGCCCGCTGGCGGAGGTACCGATGCGGAGCTTGGCGGCACAGACGACGCCGGAGGCTTGGCCGTGGTCGTCGTCGTTGTGGTGGTCGTCGTAGTCGTAGTCGTCGTAGTAGTGGTGGTTGTGGTGGTCGTCGTGGTGCTGGGCGCTGTTTCGCGCGTCGTCGTTGCCTCGGGCGTGGTGGTCGTCACCTCGGGCACCGTCGTGGTCGTCGGCACCACGGAAGACGAGCTCGCCGGCGGCGCGGACGGCGTCTGCTGCTCCTTGGTGAACACGCCCAGCGCGACCAGGAGACCACCGATGACCAGCAACAACGCCAGCACGACCGCCGCGATCACCAGCGGGCGGTTGTCCTGCGGCCTGGCCGCGGGCGCCATCGGTGGCGCGGTCCGCGGCGGCGACGTGCGCGGAGCCGCCCGGACGATGCGCGTCCGCTCGGGTTCCACGATCGCCGTGGGGTCGGGTCCGGCCACCGCGGCGAGGCCCGTGAACGACGGCGCACGGCCGTTCGCGACCGCCGCCAGCAGCTCCCGCGCCTGCGACATCGTCGGCCGGTCGTCGGCCTCGAAGTTCAGCAGGTACAGCAGCGTGTCGGCGAGCGGGTGGTCGACCGTCGGCGGGTTGATCCGGCCGGCCGCGACGGCGTGCAGAACACCGAGCGTGTTCTCGCTCACCCCGTAGGGCGGTTCGCCCTCCATCGCGGCGAACAGCGTCGAGCCGAGCGAGTAGACGTCGGAGGCCGGCGTCGGGTCCTGGCCCCGCGCGATCTCCGGTGCCAGGTAGGCGGGCGTGCCGGCGATCAGGCCGGTCTTGGTGACCGTGATGTCGTCGCTGGCCCGCGAGATGCCGAAGTCGGTGATCTTGACGATGCCGTTCTCGGCGATCAGCACGTTGCCGGGCTTCACGTCCCGGTGCACGATGCCGGCCGCGTGCGCCGCCGCCAGAGCCGCCGCGCACTGGGCGCCGATGCTGGCGACCTCGACCGGGTCCATCGGCCCGCCCTCGGCCAGCGCGTCGGCGAGGCTGTAGGACGGCAGGTACTCCATGACCAGGCACGGGACACCGTCCTCCTCGACCACGTCGTACACCGCGATGGCGTTCGGGTGGTGGAGCTTGGCGGCGATGCGGCCCTCGCGCATGGCGCGCTGGATCGCCTCGTCCTGCTCGGCCTCGTCCAGGCCGGGTGCGAGGAGCAGCTGCTTGATCGCGACCTCGCGGCCGAGGCGTTCGTCGTGGGCGCGCCAGACGATGCCCATCGCGCCGGAGCCGATCCGGTCGAGGAAGCGGTAGCGGTCGGCGACCAGCCGCCCGTCAGTGGCGTCGGACGTCGTCACGTGACCACCCCGGCGCGCAGCGAAGGGGAGACCGCGGTGGCAGCAGGTCCCACGCTCGTGCTCCTCGTGCGGTAGTCAGCGGTCGTCCGGAGTGCCCGCACAGGGTACCCCTGTCGTGTACGACCGGTGTGCTACCGGGTTGATGCGTTACTCAGCCGGTGCGAAGAAGTCGAAGACGCCGACGGTCTGCTCGGCCGTGCCGCCGACGGTGTTGAGCACCGGGTCGAGCACGCCGAGGTCGACGCTCACGTCCACCGGGTTCGACGGCGTGGGCAGCGGGGTCTGCGACGAGCTGGGCGGCGGCGGGGGCGTGGTGCTGCTGCTCGGCGGGGGCGTGGTGGACGAGCTCGGCGGCGGAGGAGGCGTCTCGCTCGACGGCGGCGTGCTCGGCGTGGTGGGGGTGGTCTGCGCCTCCGACGACGGCGTGCTCGCGGTCGGGGGCTGCGCGGGCTGCTGCTGCGTCGGCTGCTGGACCTGCGGCTGCTGCGCCGGGCGCTGCTGGGTCGGCTGCTGCGTGTACGGCGCGACCCGCACCTGCTCGGTGGTCGGGTCGGCGGCGGCCGTCTCGGTCTGGTCGGCCTGCTGCGTCTTGTTCGACGGCAGCTTCACAACGCCCTCGGTGCCGGCGCTCGCGCCACGGGCCTGGGCCCGCTCGTCGAACCGCACCTGGGCGAGCGGGCGCTCGTCGGGGGAGGACAGCCAGGAGGAGGCGGCGAACGCGACGGTGCCGCACAGCACGACGCCACCACTGGCGGCCGCGGCCAGCTTGCCGACGGTGAAGCCGCTGCTCTGCGCGTCGTCACCGCGGCCTTCGCGGCGCAGCAGCTCGGTGATGTGCAGCTCCTTGGCCGGCTGCTTGCGCGGCTTGCTGCCGGGGTGCTTGGCGTCCGGGGTCCGCACCGACCTGAACTTGATCGTCGGCTCGAACGCCTCGGGGGTGATGTCGTCGGTGATCACCGGGATCGGCATGGTCTCCGCCTCGCGGCGGGCGATCAGCTCGGCAACCGACAGCTGTCCGGTCGACTCGGCAGAGCCGGTCAACCGCCGACGATGGTCCTCAATCGACACCGCTCGTTCACCCTTCCAGGCTTGCTTTGCGCACTGGCGGAAACATGGATACCGAATCGTGACCCGAGATGTAACCCCTTTGGGGGAATTTTCACGATCGAACCTCATCTTCGCGACGAGCGGTCACCGTTCGACTGCGAACGGCGAACGGGGTTGAGCGCGGCACAACTCGGCGGGCTAGCTCCGTTGCGCCGAAAGGACCTCGGTGCCGATGATCCGCGGCTGGGTCGTGTCGGTGAGCCAGAAGAGCTGCTCGATGCGCAGCCAGCTCCCGTTCCACTCCTGCATCGAGACGACGGCGAGCACGCTGCCGTTCGGGCGCAGCGAGGTCTGGTCGACGTTGACCGTGCGGATCGTGCCCCACGACTCGACGAACTCCCGCGGGTTCGTGCCCACCAGGTCGGGCGAGAGCAGCTTGGCCGCGGCACCCGGCTTGGTCGTGAGCAGCTCGTAGAACCGCTTCACCACGTCCACCTGCGGCTGCGGGCCGGTCGACACCAGCGGCGTGGCGGGCTCTCCCGACGGCTCCGCCGACGGTCCGGCCGACGGGTCCGCCGACCGCGTGGGTGAGGTCAGCAGCAGCGCGGACGGTTGCGGCATGGGGACCTCGGGAGCGGTCCGCGGCGGTGTGTACTCGCTCGGCAGCTGGGCGGACAGCAGGTCAGGGCGCAGCGCCTGCGCACCGGACAGCGCGACGGGGCGCTCGGTGAACGGGACGCCGGAGTTCGGCGGGCGGCTGCCCGCGAGGATCGCCGCGCCCGCGATCGACGAGACGAGGACGATCGCGCCGGTGAGCACGCCCGCGACCTGGGCGGCGCGGCTGTCGCCCGCACGGCGCCGGCGGCCGGGTCCGGCCGGTGGCGCGGGCTCGGTGGGGCCGAGCAACGACGTGACGAGCGCGTCGGTCGCGGCTTCCTCGGCGGACGGGATGCGCATCGGGCCCGGCTGCTGCCTGATCAGCTCGGCCACGCTGATCGACCCGGCACGGGTGTGACGTCGTCCGGTCGTCGCGGGACGCTGCACTGTCCTGGTCCTCCGTACTGTCCGTGGTCACCTGAAGACGTACCGTGGCCTCACGCGGCAACGCCAGTTTCTCGACGGACTTCAGCCGTTTGTGGCGTCCAGCGGAGCCGTGGATTCGCTCGAAGGTGTTACCTACTACGGTCGGTAGCTCAGGGCCGGACCTTGAGTGCCGGTCACCCGCCGGCTTTCAACCGTTCACCGCTGATCAGCGGCAGCTCGCCGAGCGTGAAGCTGAGCTCGCGCTTCTCCTGGCTGACCGAGCCGTCCTTCTTGGTGAGCCGCAGCAGGCTCACGGTGAGGCCCTTGCCGGGGTCGACCACGATCTCCTCCACCTCGATCAGCGAGATGTCGGCGAGCCGGCCCTCCAGCAGCGAACCGGCGTTCGCGCGCACGGTGTCGGTGGTCAGGGCGAGCGCGGTGTCCGCGTTCGCCGTCATCTCCCGGTAGAAGTCCTCGGTCCGCTGGGCGATCTCGGTGCCGTCGACCGCCGGCGCCTGCGAGAGCGGCACGGTGGTGATGACGGGCGCTGCGGTGCCGGGCGGCTTGGTGCCGCTGCCGGTCGGGGCGCCCTGGCCGCTGCTGCGGGGCGCCGCGGAGCCGGGTGTGGCGCCGCCGGTGCCGGGGACGGGGTTGCCGCGGCCGGTGTTCGCAGGGGACGTCCGCGTGCCGGCGGTGGTCGCGGACGTCGGGCTGACCGCCGTCGGCAGGGCCGAGATCAGCGGCACGTCCGACGGGTAGCCGGGCAGGCCGATCCGCTCGACCTGGCCGCCGCCGCTGACCAGCTTGGCCGCGGCGACGCTCAGGCCGACCAGCACGAGCACCGAGGACACGACGGCGAACCACGCCGCCCGCTTCCAGGTGCGCGGAGGCGTGACCGACGCGGGAACCATGCCGATGTTGAACTTGCGCAGCCCGTCGGTGTCCGCGATCGGGTCGATCGGGCGGCTGCGGGGCAGTGGGATGCGGTCGCCCCCGACGACGGGTCGTTCGTGTGCGACCCAGTCGTCGAGACGATGTTTGCCCGGTTGTTCGTCCATCCCGACACCCCTCTGCGACGCAACCAGGGTAGGGCCGTTCGGACGTGCGGAAGCGACCTGAAGGGGTAATTCAGGACGAGTGACACCCGGAGGTGTGAACTTCTACCGCGGAGGCAGCTGAGCTTGGCCGCTCTTCAACTGCTTCTGCGTGCGCTGCACGCCGTTCAGGGCCGCGAGACCGCTGCCGCCGGCGATCAGCGCACCGATGACGTCGGCGCCCAGGGTGTCACCGCCGGTGATCAACAAGCCGATCACGGCACCCGCGGTGGTGATGATCGCCGCCTTCCAGCGGCTGCGGACGAACTGCGCGACAGGTGCTCCGGCCGCGCCCTTCTTGCCGGCGGCAGAGCCGAGCATGCCCAGGTATGCGTCGTGCGCCAAGGCGGCGAGCAGGCCGGCGATGGCGATCAGTGCGGCGATGAGGCCCATGCCTCCAGTGTGCCCCCGGATTTTTCCGGTGGACCATCCGTGATCGCCCTGATATCCGATTCGGGTGGACATGTTCTGGCACGACGACTGCCTTGAGCACGACGCCGGCGAGGGGCTGTGGGAGCTGCCGGGCTCCTGGCCGTGGCTGGACGTGCCGGAGCCGCACCCGGAGAACGCGGCGCGGCTGCGGACGTTCCGGCACGCGCTGATGCACGGCCCGGTGGCCGGGCACCTCCGGTGGCACGAGGGGCGCCATGCGTCCGTGGACGAGCTTCTGCGCGTGCACTCGGCTTCGTACCTGGACTCGTTGCGGGTGTCCGAGCGTGTGCCGCTGGAGGTGAACACGGTCGTCGGACCCGAGACGTGGAACGCGGTCCGTGCGGCGGCGGGCACCTCACTGGCCGCGCTGGAGTCCGGCGCACCCCTGGCCTACGCGCTCGTGCGACCGCCCGGCCACCACGCGCAGCCGGCGATGGCGGACGGCTACTGCTTCGTGAACAACGCCGCGCTGGTGGCGGAGACCGCGCGGCGCCAGGGCCTGCGGGTCGCGGTGCTGGACTGGGACGTGCACCACGGCAACGGCACCCAGGAGGTGTTCTACGACCGGTCCGACGTGCTGACCGTCTCCGTGCACATGCGGCACGGGGCGTGGGGCGCGAACCACCCGCAGACGGGCGCCCCCTCGGAGGTGGGCGCGCAGGGGCGGAACGTGAACATCGAGCTGTCCCTGGGTGCTGGCGACACGGCGTACCTGCGCGCGTTGGACGAGATCGCGTTCCCGTTGCTGCGGTCGTTCGAACCGGACCTGCTGGTGTGCGCGTCGGGGTTCGACGGGTCGGCGTTCGACCCGAACGGCCGGCACAACCTGACCGCCGCCGGGTACCGCGAGATCGGGCGGCGGGTGGCGGCGTTCGGCACGCGCGTCGTGCTCACGCAGGAGGGCGGCTACCTGCGCGGGTACGGCGCGTTGTGCCTGCACGCGCTGGTGGAGGGCCTGCTGCGGCTGCCGGAGCCGTTGCTGGAGGACCCGCTGGCCTACGTGCCGGACGACGACCAGCTCGTGGACGCGGACTTCGAGCGGGTGCTCGCGGCGCTGCGGCCTTTTTGGCCCGGCGTCCTGTGACGCCGGGCCGGTGGGCGACTACCTGCCGAGCGGGCCGCGACCCATCTTGAGCAGGACCAGTGCGAGGTCCTTGCCCTCGGGACCCAGCGGCTTGTAGCGGTTGAGCACGTCGATCTCGCGGTTGTGCACGATCTTCGTGCCGCCCGCCGCCATCCGCGCGGCGCCGATGATCTTGGAGATCTCGACCCTGCGCTGGACCAGCCGCAGTATCTCGGCGTCCAGGTGGTCGATCTCCTCGCGCAGCTCGGTGATGTCGGACGCGGCGGTGGTGGTGGATTCCATCGTGGTGACCTCTCGACTCTTCTTGAGTCCCGGCCCGGAAGCGACGAAGCCCCGGGGTCCGAGGACTCCGGGGCTTCGTGGTGGCTTCGTCAGCGCTGGACGACCACGGGAGCCGGAGTCCGGGTCCCGTAGAAAAACTCGAAGAACGTCGCGCGCATGGACGTAGTGTGCCACATGTCGCGCCGTTCACGCTTCGGCGTCTCACACAGTGACCTGGGGGTCTTCATGAAGTACGTGCTCGGGGTGGCTGCTGCCCTCGTGCTGTCCGCCTTCACCGTTCCCGCCGCTCAGGCGGAGACCGGCTTCGCGTCGGTCGCGCTCACGCCCACCTCCGGCTGGCTGGTCGGGCCGGACGGCACCTGGAAGGTCAGGGGCGGGTACGCGGGCGGCTTCGCGATCGACATCACGAACCGGTCGGCGGTCGACGTCGACGACCTGTACGTCCGCGTCTCGTTCCCGACCGACGAGCTGGAGGTCACCGGCTACGAGGGTGACCACTGGACGTGCTGGGACGTCGCGGGTGGTCCCGGCGTCGAGGGCGTCCACTGCCAGGCCGACTTCCTCGCGGTGCCGGACGAGGCGTTCCCGACGCTGACGCTGGGCACCAAGGGGCTCCAGCACCACACGGACAGCATCGACGTCTACGCCGAGAGCGCGGGCCACGACGACGTCCATGCCGGGGTCGCCTACGAGGTCGACACGAGCACCTGATCGAACCTGCTCGTCGAACACATGGTCGGGCGGTACCGGATTTGTCGGTGCCGCCCGGTACCGTGGATGGACGATGAGCGCCTTGTTCGACTTGCCCTCAAGTCCCCCCGTTTCCCGCGCGGGCCACCTGCTCGACGACCTGAACCCCGCGCAGCGCCGTGCCGTGGAGCACGCCGGCACGCCCCTGCTCGTGGTGGCGGGCGCCGGCTCCGGCAAGACGCGCGTCCTCACCCGGCGGATCGCGTACCTGCTGGCGGAGCGCGACGTGCACCCCGGCGAGATCATGGCCATCACGTTCACGAACAAGGCCGCCGCGGAGATGAAGGAGCGCGTCGCCGACATGGTGGGCGCGCGCGCCCGTTCGATGTGGGTGTCGACGTTCCACTCGATGTGCGTGCGGGTCATGCGCCGCGAGGCGAAGACGCTGGGCATGTCGTCGAACTTCTCGATCTACGACAGCGACGACACGCGCCGGCTCATCACGCTCGTCGCCCGCGACCTGGACCTCGACCCGAAGAAGTACGCGGCGCGCACGCTGGCCGTGCACGTCTCGAACCTCAAGAACGAGCTGGTCGACCCGGAGACGGCGACCGCGCAGGCGACGAACGACCTGGAGCGCCGCGTCGCCGAGGTCTACACCGTCTACCAGCGGCGGCTGACCGAGTCGAACTCGCTCGACTTCGACGACCTGATCATGAAGACGGTCGAGCTGCTGCAGACGTTCCCGGACGTGGCCGAGCACTACCGCCGCCGCTTCCGGCACGTGCTGGTCGACGAGTACCAGGACACGAACCACGCGCAGTACACGCTGGTGCGCGAGCTCGTCGGCAAGGCGGGCGGCGAGCTCCCGCCGGCCGAGCTGTGCGTGGTGGGCGACGCCGACCAGTCGATCTACGCGTTCCGCGGCGCGACGATCCGCAACATCGTGGAGTTCGAGCGGGACTACCCGGACGCCACGACGATCCTGCTCGAGCAGAACTACCGCTCCACGCAGAACATCCTGACCGCGGCGAACGCGGTGATCTCGCGCAACGCGAACCGCCGCGACAAGACGCTGTGGAGCGACCTCGGCGAGGGCGAGAAGATCGTCGGCTACGTCGCGGACAACGAGCACGACGAGGCCGCGTTCGTGGCCAACGAGATCGACCGGCTGGTCGACGGCGGCGAGGTCAACAACTCCGAGATCGCCGTCTTCTACCGCACGAACAACCAGTCGCGCGTGTTCGAGGAGATCTTCATCCGCCTCGGCCTGCCGTACCGGGTCGTCGGCGGTGTCCGCTTCTACGAGCGGCGCGAGGTGCGCGACGCGCTGGCCTACCTGCGCACGCTGGCCAACCCCGAGGACACGGTGTCGTTGCGCCGCATCCTCAACGTGCCCAAGCGCGGCATCGGCGACCGGGCGGAGGCCTGCGTCTCCGCCTACGCCGAACGCGAGCGGATCAGCTTCGCCGCGGCCCTGCGCGAGGCCGTCCACGACCGCGTCCCGATGCTGAACCCGCGCTCCCGCAACGCGATCGCCGGTTTCGTCGAGATGATGGACGCGCTCGGTGAGATGGTCGCCCGCGAGGACGACGTGGCCGACATCCTCGAAGCGGTGCTGGAGCAGACCGGCTACCGCACCGAGCTGGAGGCCAGCGAGGACCCGCAGGACCACACCCGCGTGGAGAACCTGAACGAGCTCGTCACGGTGGCCCGCGAGTTCACCGAGCTGGAGCTCCCCGAGGGCACGGAGCCGGTGCCGTCGCTGCCCGCGTTCCTGGAGCGCGTGTCGCTGGTCGCGGACGCCGACTCGATCCCCGACGCCGAGTCCGACGGCGTGGTCACCCTGATGACCATCCACACCGCCAAGGGCCTGGAGTACCCGGTCGTCTTCTCGACGGGCTGGGAGGACGGCGTCTTCCCGCACATGCGCGCCCTGGGCGACCCGGCCGAGCTGGCCGAGGAGCGCCGCCTCGCCTACGTGGGCATCACCCGCGCCCAGCGCCGCCTGTACCTCTCCCGCGCACTGGTCCGCTCCGCCTGGGGCCAGCCCTCGGCGAACCCGGCCTCCCGCTTCCTCGGCGAGATCCCCCAGGACCTCATCGACTGGCGCCGCGTGGAACCCTCCCGCTCCGCCCCCGCCGCGGCCACGACCTGGGGCCGTTCGGCGGCCTCCAGCGGCGGCATCGCCTCCCGCGGCCTCACCCGCCCCGCCCCCGGCAAGGCGGGCTGGAAGGACGCCCCGGCGATGAAGCTGGAGGTGGGCGACCGCGTCACCCACGACAAGTACGGCCTGGGCCGCGTCGTGGCCGTCGACGGCGCGGGTCTGCGCGCCACCGCCACGATCGACTTCGGCGGTTCGGGCACGGTCCGCCTGATGCTCATCGGCAGCGTGCCGATGACGAAGCTCTGACCGCACGAGCCAGCACACCCGCGCCGCCAACGCCGTCGTTGGCGGCGCGTGCTGTTTCGGCGCCGTGCACCCGCGCGCTCGGCGGGGCGTTCCGCTGACTTCACCTGTCCGGGTGACAGCCGGGACACCGGTCGCACCCCGTCTGACCTGCGACTTGAGTTGCGCTTGACCAAATTCACAGCAATTCGGAAAACCTGCGCAACGACCCGCAACCCCGTGCGTCTATGTGGGTGTCGCAAGCAGCACGGCCATCGGAACGTTCGGGGCGGTCCGGGGCAAGCAGGAGCAGCTCGCGCACGAAGGGGAGCGAAGGGACGGCGGGGGCCCAACTTCGCGGCGAAGGTGCGGCCGGACCGAACGGGAGAGCGGTCCGGCCGCATCGTTTTCACAGGTGGGGCGCGGTGCGCCGAAATTGTCAGACCCCCTGAGCACAATCGACCGCATGAGGAACTCGACTCGGCGGGAGTGCTCGCGGTGGATCACGTACTTGCTCAGGTTCTGCGCGAACGTGTGTTCGGCGATCTCGCGCGGCTCGAAGCCGGCGCGAGTGGGAACCCAGAGCACGCGGTCATGCTCGTGGAGGCCTGGCGGGCGCTCCTGCGCCTCCACGAGACGACGGAGAGCGGGGCCTGCCGGGGGTGCGGGCGGCGGTGGCGCAGGCGGATGTGCTCGGTCTGGCGGGTGGCGGTCGCTCACTTCGTCCGGCACGAGCGCGGCTGCAGTGGCGCTTGAGGCTCCTGAGGCCCCAGGGGCGCCTGGAGCGACCCGTACCACCACAGCACCTGGCTCAAACCCGGAAAGCCCCTCAGGAGGCCGCTGGGCCGTAGTTCACCGCCGGACGAACCTGCGGAACCGATCAGACCGTGACGCCGCGCTGGTTCAGCCAGGTCAGCGGGTTGATCTTCTGACCGCCCGGCTCCCAGACCTCGAAGTGCAGGTGGGGCCCGGTGGAGAAGCCGCGGTTGCCCATGCGGGCGATCTGCTGGCCCGCCTTGACGCGCTGGCCCTCGCTCACGTTGTAGTCGTTCACGTGGCCGTAGACGGTGATGGTGCCGTCGGCGTGCTGCACGCGGACCCAGAGGCCGAAGCCGGAGGCGGGACCCGCCTCGATCACGACGCCGTCGGCGGCGGAGAGGATCGGGGTGCCGATCGGGCCGGCGATGTCGATGCCGAGGTGCATGGTGCCCCAGCGGCCGCCGTAGCCGGAGGTGAACTCACCGGCGGCGGGGCGGACGAACTTCGGGCGCTTCTTCTCGGCCTCAGCGGCTTCGCGCTGGACGGTGAGCTGCTGGCTGCGCAGGAGCTTCGCGGCTTCCGCGGAGCCTTCCGACGTCGTCTTGGAGACCGCGAGGATCTGCGGCGCGGAGGCGGTGTCACCGCCCATGCCGTCGAAGGTGGCGGCGCCGCCGGTGTGGTTGGCGAGCTGGACGTCCTTGCCCTCGTCCGCGGCTGCCTGGCCGATCTGGCCGGCGCCGGCTGCGGCGAAGGCGCCCACTGCGACGGCGGCGACGACGATGCGTCCGCGCAGCGCCGACGGCGGCGGGGGGAGCCGGTGCGAGCTGACGGTGCGCGTGGAAGCGCGGTCGACTGCCTCTTCAAGCGCAGTGCGTTCAAAGCCGCCGGGGGAGCGGTGGTGACTCAAAGCTTGCCCTTCCGCCTTCGGGGAGCCTGGTCGGGTGGACTGCCGGGCGGGGGATTCCCGGTGAGTCAGATTTCGGGGTTCTGACTCGGTGTCCTTCTGTGACCAGACCGTGACAACGGACCGGGGGACAGTAACGGCGGCGAGCGCCGGAGGGCAAACCCCAGTTCGTTATGTCGACCGAATGGGCGGCGACCAGCAAGTTTCAACTGTCAACTGTGACGGTCGGTCAGCCCGGGCGCGTGACACGCCTCCCCACCGGCGGCGATGGGGTGAGTTGACGAGTCATCCATACGGGTGATGGCGGTAACAACGACGTGAAGCGTTCTCGTGTCAACCGGGAGGGAAAGGTGACCTGAATCACGTATCTGGTGCTCTTCGACGAGCAACGACGGGTGCTCCAGTCGGGCGTTGCGCTGCGGGACGATGACCTGGTCCATCTCCGACCAGACCACGACGAACCGGGTGCGGCACGGCCGGCAGGGCTCGGCGAGCTCGGAGAGGAGCTCCGAACCGGGACGCAGCTGCCTGGTCAGCGGGGTCGGCATCAGATAGGCGGTGAGAGTGCCGTTGTGCGGAGTCCCCAAGGTCACGAGCGTGCGCACTCGTGAGTCGCCGTGCAGCCGTTGTACGTAATACCTGGCGATGAGACCGCCGAGTGAATGGCCGACGACGTGCACCTGGTCGGAACCGGTCTGCTCGCAGATCCGCTCGATCTGCTCCCCGAGCAGGGCGGCCGACCGCCGGACGTCGCCGGTCAGCGCGGTCAGCACGCTGTAGTTGACGGCGTGCACCACCCCGAAGCCCCGCCTCCGCAGCGCCCCCGACAGCACCGCGAAGGCGGAGCGGTTGTCCCCGATGCCGTGCACCAACACGATCGGGGTGCCCGCCGCGTCCATCGCCGAAACCACCAGCCCCCGCTGGCGGGGCGGCAGGCCGTCGGTGCGGTAGTGCCGGAAGTGGCCGTCCGGGCGCAGCTGCTCGGTGACGGCACCCCAGGGGTAGAGCACGGCGTGGGCGGTCAGCCAGACCGCCTCCATCGCCGCCCCGCGCACGCCGCCGGGCGTGGCCAGCGCACGCAGCGCGACCTTGGCTTCTTCGGTGATGTCGCGGGCCGTGTGCACACCTCGGCCGGCGCGATCGAGAACGGCGTCGGCGAGACGCCCCGTCCACGACCGGCCGTTGTCGCTCATGGGGGCGACGGTAAGTGATGATCTCACCGGAAAGGAGTACCCAGCGGCCCTTTTCCACAAGCGAACGCGTCCCGTCTCAACGGGCTTCGTTCACCTGCGTGAACAGGTGCGTCCGTTCGTCCGCCCACCTGGGGGACCACCGCCTTCCACCAGGGCGTCGGCGTGGCGGCGGGGTGTGGTCTTGCTAGGTTCGCCCGCGATGACTCGAACCGAGCTCGAGAACCAGACACCGGCGGTCACCCGGCTGCGCGTCGCGTGGGGCCTCGCCGCGGCAGGAGCCCTCCTCGCGACGATCGGGCCGTTGCTCGGCGTCGTGGACGGCAGTGCGCCGGCGTACACGTCATGGCCGCTGCTGGCCGTGCTCGCGCTGCTGCCTCCCGCGCTCGCGGGGGCGTTGTGGCTGCGCGGCCGCCCGTTCGTCGCGGCCGCGGTGCTCGCGGCGGTCGGTGCGTTCGCGCCCGGACGGCTGCTCGGCGACCTGCAGATCATCGGTCACACGATGACGGTGAGCAGGCCCGAGCTGTTCCGGCCGTCGGGGCTCGTGGCGCCGCCGACCGGTGCCGGGCTCTGGGTCCTCGTCCTCGGTCACGCGCTGGTGCTCGCCGGCGGTCTGCTCGCGGCGGGCCGGCTCGGCGTGCCCGCCGACGAGGAGGAGGACGCGCCGCGCCAGCTCGCGGTCCTGCTGCCGGTCACCGCGCTCGCCGCGATCGCGCTGCTGGGCGAGCCGTTCAGCTCCTCCGACGTCTACCTGCTGCCGCGCAGCCCGTGGGACCTGCCGGTGCTCGGGCTGGTCGGCGGGCTGCTGCTGGCCGTGGCCGCACCGCTGGTCGCCGCGCTCACCGGCAGCTCGTCCGACCCGGACACGCGCCGCGGCGGCATGCTCGGCGTGGCGCTCGGCCTGGCCGCGGTGGCCGTGCCGTCGCTGGCCGCCGGCCTGTTCGCGGACGGCCTCGGCGTCACCTGGGGCCCGGTCGTGGCGGTGCTGGTCGCCGTCGTGCTGGTGCTCCTGTCGTTCCGCGGTGCGCGCGCGGGCAGGAGTGAGAAGGACGGGGCGGCGGAGCAGGTCGCCCTGCCCGCCCTGCACCGGCTGCACGCGGCCACGGGCGTGTTCGCCCTCCTGGCCGCCGTCGCCGCCGTCGTGGGCGCCCTCTCCCCGCTGATCGTGGTCGACGGCGAGGCGCCGGTGGCCTACGCGGCCCGGCTGCTGTGGCCGACCGGCCTGGTGCTCGCGGTGCTGGGGCTGCTGATGTTCGTGCGCGCCGCCGCCGGCCGGGTCCGCCCGGCACTGGTCTTCACGGTCTACGCGACCCTGCTCGCGTCCGTGTTCTCCGTGCAGACGGTGAGCCTGGCCAGCCAGTCCGGCCTGGCCGAGCCGGCGCCGGGCTTCTGGCTCATGTCCGCGGTCTACCCGTTCGGGTTGATCGCGCTGGTGTGCGCGGCCGTCGCGGGCGGTGCCGAACGCGAGAGCGCCGAGCAGCGCAAGGCCGAGCAGATGCCGGTCGCCGAGCTGGGCGCGGTGCTGCTGGCCGGGCTGTTCGCCGTCGGCGCGTTCGCGATGCCGACGATGAAGGCCGCCGGCTACACCCCGCCGGACCTGCTCGGCAACTACGACCCGATCGTCTCCACGACGCTCGTCGCCGCGTTGCTGCTGGTCGTCACCGGCTTGGCCCTCGCGCTGCGATCCCGCCCGG
This sequence comes from Lentzea sp. NPDC037011, assembly GCF_055607425.1. Taxonomy (NCBI): domain Bacteria; kingdom Bacillati; phylum Actinomycetota; class Actinomycetes; order Pseudonocardiales; family Pseudonocardiaceae; genus Lentzea; species Lentzea sp. NPDC037011. The sequence goes on from NZ_JBVJRT010000001.1 coordinate 858,336, forward strand.
AACGCGGTGCGGCGGTGCTGGCCGGTGCGGCCGTGCTCGTCGGCGTCCGCGCGCTGGAGCTGCCGCTGACCGGTGACCGGGTCGAGGGGATGACCGCGGCGCCGGGCACGTGGCTGGCGCTCGCGTCCGTGGCCGCGCTCCTGGTCGCGGCGGGCTCGATGGCGGCTCGCGCGAGCAGGTGAGAAGGCTCGCACCCGGCTTCCGAAGGGGCGCTGGAGCGCACGTACGCATGCACGCGTGATCGACCTCACCGCCGTTGAGACCGACCTCACCGGGAGTGGCGTGCGAGCAGTAGGCGCAGGTCGATAGTGTCTGGGCCCAGCCGCGTCAAGTGGGTTCTGACGGCCCCTTGAGGACCACCCAGGCGCGGTGTTCCGACACCGACGTCGCAGGAGACCCGAGTGGACCTGTACGAGTACCAGGCGAAGGACCTCTTCGCCGCCCACGGCGTCCCGGTACTGCCGGGCGATGTGGCCACCAACCCCGCCGACGCCAAGGCCATCGCCGCGAAGTTCGGCCAGCCCGTCGTCGTCAAGGCCCAGGTCAAGACCGGTGGCCGCGGCAAGGCCGGCGGCGTGAAGCTGGCCAAGGACGCCGACGAGACCGAGGAGAAGGCGACCGCCATCCTCGGCCTCGACATCAAGGGGCACATCGTTCACCGCGTGCTGGTGACGCCCGCCTCCGACATCGCGGAGGAGTACTACTTCTCCTTCCTGCTCGACCGCGCCAACCGCACCTTCCTCGCCATGGCGAGCGTCGAGGGCGGCATGGACATCGAGGAGGTCGCGGCCACCAAGCCCGAGGCCCTCGCGAAGATCCACATCGACGCCATCCAGGGTGTCGACCAGGCCAAGGCGACCGAGATCGCCGACGCGGCGAACTTCCCGGCCGAGGTCAAGGACCAGGTCGTGGACGTCATCGTCAAGCTGTGGGAGACCTTCGTCGCGGAGGACGCCACGCTCGTCGAGGTCAACCCGCTGGTCCGCGACCCCGAGGGCAAGGTCATCGCCCTCGACGGCAAGGTCACGCTGGACGAGAACGCCGGCTTCCGCCACCCGGCCCACGCCGAGCTGGTCGACAAGCAGGCGGAGAACCCCCTCGAGGCCAAGGCCAAGGAGAAGGGGCTCAACTACGTCAAGCTCGACGGCGAGGTCGGCATCATCGGCAACGGTGCCGGTCTCGTGATGTCCACCCTGGACGTCGTCGCGTACGCCGGTGAGCAGTACGGCGTGAAGCCCGCGAACTTCCTCGACATCGGCGGCGGCGCGTCCGCCGAGGTCATGGCGAACGGCCTGGACGTCATCCTCGGCGACGAGGCCGTCCGCTCGGTCTTCGTGAACGTCTTCGGCGGCATCACCGCGTGCGACGCCGTGGCCAACGGCATCGTGAAGGCGCTGGAGATCCTCGGCGACTCGGCCACCAAGCCGCTCGTCGTCCGCCTGGACGGCAACAACGTGGAGGAGGGCCGCGCGATCCTCGCCGAGGCCAACCACCCGCTGGTGACCGTTGTCGACACGATGGACAACGCGGCCGCCAAGGCCGCCGAGCTCGCGGCTGCGGGGGTCTGAGTCAGATGGCTATCTTCCTCAACGAGAACAGCAAGGTCATCGTCCAGGGCATGACCGGTGCCGAGGGCACCAAGCACACCAAGCGCATGCTCGCGTCCGGCACGAACATCGTCGGTGGCGTGAACCCGCGCAAGGCGGGCGAGAAGGTCGACTTCGACGGCACCGTCCTCCCGGTCTTCGGCACCGTCAAGGAGGCCATGGAGGCCACCGGCGCGAACGTGACCGTGATCTTCGTCCCGCCGGCCTTCTCGAAGGCCGCCGTGGTCGAGGCGATCGACGCCGAGATCGAGCTGGCCGTCGTCATCACCGAGGGCATCCCGGTGCACGACACCGCCTACTTCTGGGCGCACGCCGTCGCGACGGGCAACAAGACCCGCATCATCGGCCCGAACTGCCCCGGCATCATCAGCCCCGGCAAGTCGAACGCCGGCATCATCCCCGCGAACATCGCGGGCAGCGGCAAGATCGGCCTCGTGTCGAAGTCGGGCACGCTGACCTACCAGATGATGCACGAGCTGCGGGACTTCGGTTTCTCCACCGCGATCGGCATCGGTGGCGACCCGATCATCGGCACCACGCACATCGACGCCCTGGAGGCCTTCGAGGCCGACGAGGAGACCGTCGCGATCGTGATGATCGGTGAGATCGGTGGTGACGCCGAGGAGCGCGCCGCGGCGTACATCAAGGAGAACGTGACCAAGCCGGTCGTCGGCTACGTCGCGGGCTTCACCGCTCCGGAGGGCAAGACCATGGGCCACGCCGGCGCCATCGTCTCGGGCTCCGCGGGCACCGCGCAGGCGAAGAAGGAGGCCCTCGAGGCCGCCGGCGTCAAGGTCGGCAAGACGCCGTCCGAGACCGCCGCCCTCATGCGCGAGATCATGAACGCCCTCTGACCCGAGCCGGTCTGAGCTGAACCGCACGCGGGGACCTTTCGTGCCGTCATCGAGTACGAAAGGTCCCCGCGTGCGTCTGCGGCAGGGGTAATTTCGGGTCGGACGGGTTCGTGTGGCGGAACCGGCGTGATCCGGTCATCGTCTGAGCACACGCATCGACTAGCGTTTGGGATTCACCCAGCTGGAGGAGGAGACCTCGACATGTCCGTGCCTTACGGCGCACCCCAACAGCAGCCGCCGGGTCCGGCACCGCAGCAGCCCAGCGCCGCTCCCGGCGCGAGCAACCTCAACCTGGGCATGATCCTCCCGATGGTGGGCGCCGGTCTCGGCCTGGTCGCCTACCTGCTCGCCTTCTCCGACAGCGTCGGCGGCGTGACGTGGATCCTGGCGGCCGCCGCGCTCGCCGCTCTCACGCTCCTGCCGAACGCCCCGAGGTTCCTGCCGGTCGCCGCCGCGCTCGCCGCGGTGCAGACGCTGGAACTGCTCCAGGGCATCATCAAGGCCTCGTCGGTCGACGGCCTCGCGATCGTGCTGCTGATCGTCTCGCTGCTGCAGACCGCCGCGCTCGTGCTGGCGTTGCTGCTCGGCGAGGGCATCGTGAAGTTCGACCCGAAGCCGGCGAACCCGTACGCGGGCCAGCCCGGTGGCTGGAACCCGCAGTCGGGCGCGTTCCCGCAGCAGGGCCACCAGCACCAGCAGCAGCACGCCGCTCCGCAGCAGTTCGGCCAGCAGCCGCAGCAGCAGGCACCGCAGCAGCAACAGCAGTTCGGTCAGCAGCCGCAGCAGCCCCAGCAGCCGGGTCAGCCGCCGCAGCAGACGAGCTTCATGCCGCAGCCGGGCCAGTTCGGTTCGCCGGGCACGCCGCCCGGTGGCTTCGGCGGCCCGCAGCAGTAAGCAGTTGGGGCGTCTGCAAGTACCACCGACTTCGTGTTGGTAGTACTTGCAGACGCCGTGGGCAGGAGGGGCGGTACCGGACCACGGTGCCGCCCCTCCTGCGTGCGGCGAGCCTCATCCGGATGGACCAGCCGGCCTGACACAGTGGGGAAATGCCCGTGCTGCAACGCGACGTGACCCGCGAGGTGACGGCGGTGCGCCCGCCGGAGTTCTCGCGTGCCGAACGCATGCGCGTCCTCGCCGCGGCCGCCGTCGGTTCGGTGGTGGTCGGCTACGCCGCCGTCGCCGCCCTGCTCGCGCTGATCACGGCCACCGCCACGTACGCCGACTTCGACACCGCCGGCGTGCTCACGGGCGCCGCGCCCGCCTGGCTCGCCGCGCACCACGTGCCGCTGCGCTTCGAGGCGGGCCAGCTCGGCGTGCTGCCGCTGCTGCCGACGGCGCTGCTGATGCTGCTGGTCGGCAGGACCGCCGCGGGCACCGCCGACCGGCTCGGCCTCTACGAACCGCTGCAGGCCCGTTCCGTGGTCTTGAGCATCTCCGGCGCCCACGCGGTGGTGGGCGGCATGATCGCGCTGCTGATGGGCGACGACGGGCTCGTGCGCGCGACGCCGGCCGTCGCGTTCTTCGGCTGCGCCGCGGTCTCCGGTGTCGCCGCCACGGTCGGCGTGGCCCGCCGCTGCGGCCTGGTGGAGCTGGTGTTCGACAAGCTCGACCCGGTGGCGTTCCAGGGGTTGCGGTCCGGCTTCATGGCGTTGTTCGCGCTCTTCAGCGCCGGTGCGCTGGCGGTGGCGGCCGGGCTCGCGATCTCGTGGCCCAAGACCGCGGAGCTGTTCGCCGACGCGGGTCCGTCGGTCGGTGTCGGGCTCGGCGTGTGGCTGCTGTGCCTGGGCTACCTGCCGAACGCCGTCGTCGCCGGCCTGTCCTACGTCGCGGGCTCCGGTTTCTCGATGGGCCTGGTCGAGGTCACGCCGCTGACGTTCACCGGTGGTCAGGTGCCCGGTGTGCCGCTGCTCGCGGCGATGCCGGAGGGTGAGCACCTGCTCAGCCCGGCCGTGCTCGTCGTGCCCCCGCTGATCGGCGCGTTCGTCGGGTGGACCTGCCGCAAGGTGTCCGACCGGCCCACGTCGCGGCTGCGGGCGGTGCTGGTCGCCGCGATCACCGCGGCCGTCGGCAGCCTGGTGCTCGCCGCGACGGCGGGCGGGCGGCTCGCCGGTGGTGCGTTCGACCCGGTCACCATCCCCGCCGGCCTGCTCGGGCTGCTCGTGGCGCTGTGGGTGCTGGTGCCGGGAGCGCTCGTCGCGTGGCTCGCCGGGGCGCGGGTGAAGCCGGTCGTGGCCGCGGACGCCGAGTTCGTCGAGCCGGACTTCGTCGAGGACGCCGAGGCCGTGGACGAGGAGGTCGTCTTCGAGGACGACGAGCTCACCGACCAGCTCCAGGTCGTGGCGGCCGACGAGTTCGAGGTCGAGGAGGACCTCGACGACGACTACTACGACGACGAGGCCGAGTACGACGAAGCCGAGTACGACGACGACGCTGACGCCGAGTACGACGAGGACGACGAGGCCGTCGCCGACGAAGCTGTCGCCGACGAGGACGAGGACGAGTACGAGGACGACGTCGCCGAGGACGAGCCCGTCGACGAGGACAAGAGCTCCGAACCCGAAGTGGTGGAAGAGGAAGACTTCGACGCGGAGTTCGACGAGATGCTCGGCATGGGTCCGGAGGAGGACCTGGACGACAAGCCGCGGCGGTGACGACCTAAACTGCCCCTGAGCTGCTGCAACACCGCTGCAAGACCAGGAGTAGACGCTGAGCACCGAACTTCGGCTTCCCACACCGGCGCGCGTCGTCGTGCTCGTCTCCGGTTCCGGAACCCTCATGCAGGCGTTGCTGGACGCCACCGACCTCCCGATCGAGGTGGTCGCCGTCGGCGCGGACCGCGAGGACATCGAGGGCCTCAAGCGCGCCGAACGGGCGGGCGTCCCGCACTTCGCCGTCAAGCTGCGCGACCACGCCGACCGGGCCGCGTGGGACGTCGCGCTGACCGAGGCGGTCGCCGCGCACGAGCCAGACCTGGTCGTGTCCGCCGGCTTCATGAAGATCATCGGGCCGGAGTTCCTGGCCCGCTTCGGCGGCCGGATGATCAACACCCACCCCGCGCTGCTGCCGGCGTTCCCCGGCGCGCACGGCGTCCGCGACGCGCTGGACTACGGCGTGCGCGTGACCGGGTCGACCGTGCACCTCGTCGACGCGGGCGTGGACACCGGGCCGATCCTGGCGCAGGAGGCCGTTGTCGTCGAACCCGGCGACACCGAGGAGACCCTGCACGAACGCATCAAGGTCGTCGAACGCCGGCTGCTCGTCGAGACGGTCGGCAGGCTGGCCCGCGAGGGCTGCACCGTGAACGGACGAAAGGTGAGCATTCCGTGAGCACTCCCGCCGAGAGGCGACCGGTCCGTCGGGCACTGGTCGGTGTCTCCGACAAGGCCGGCCTGCTGGAACTGGCCACCGGCCTGCACGCGGCCGGAGTCGAGATCGTGTCGACCGGCGGCACCGCGAAGGTGCTGGCCGCCGCCGGTGTGCCGGTCACGCCGGTCGAGGAGGTCACCGGGTTCCCCGAGTGCCTCGACGGCCGCGTGAAGACGCTGCACCCGCGCGTGCACGCCGGTCTGCTCGCGGACCTGCGCAAGGAGACGCACGCGCAGCAGTTGCGCGACATGGACATCGCGCCGTTCGACCTGCTGGTCGTGAACCTGTACCCGTTCACCCAGACCGTGGCGTCCGGTGCTTCGCCGGACGAGTGCGTCGAGCAGATCGACATCGGCGGCCCGGCGATGGTGCGCGCGTCGGCGAAGAACCACGCGAACGTGGCCGTGGTCGTCGACCCCGCGCGCTACGACTGGGTGCTGGAGAACGTGCGCGAGGGCGGCTTCACCCTGGCCGACCGCCAGCGCCTGGCCGCGGACGCGTTCCGGCACACCGCGACCTACGACGTGGCCGTGGCGTCCTGGATGGGCAACGCCCTGGCGCCCGACGACGAGGGTTCGGGCTTCCCCGGCTGGGTCGGCGCGACCTGGAACCGCTCGAACGTGCTGCGCTACGGCGAGAACCCGCACCAGCACGCCGCGATCTACGCGCAGGGCGACGGCCGTGTGGGTCTCGCGTCGGCGAAGCAGTTGCACGGCAAGGAGATGTCGTACAACAACTACCTCGACGGCGATGCCGCGTGGCGCGCCGCGTGGGACCACGAGCGCCCCTGCGTCGCGATCATCAAGCACGCCAACCCGTGCGGCATCGCGGTGTCCGACGTGAGCATCGCGGACGCGCACCGCAAGGCTCACGAGTGCGACCCGGTCAGCGCGTTCGGCGGCATCATCGCGGCCAACCGCGAGGTCACCGTGGAGATGGCCGAGTTCGTCTCGGAGATCTTCACCGAGGTGGTCATCGCTCCGTCCTATGCGGACGGTGCGGTGGAGGTGTTGCAGCGCAAGAAGAACGTGCGCATCCTGGTCGCCGAGGCACCCGCCCGCGGTGGTGCGGAGATGCGCCCGGTGTCCGGCGGCCTGCTGCTGCAGCAGCGCGACGCCATCGACGCCGACGGCGACTCGCCAGCCAACTGGACGCTGGCGTGCGGCAAGCCCGCCGACGAGCAGACGCTGGCGGACCTGGAGTTCGCGTGGCGCGCGATCCGCGCGGTCAAGTCGAACGCGATCCTGCTGGCGGACAACGGTGCCACGGTCGGCGTCGGCATGGGCCAGGTCAACCGGGTCGACTCGTCGCACCTCGCGGTGAAGCGCGCGGGTGAGCGGGCCAAGGGCGCGGTGGCGGCCTCGGACGCGTTCTTCCCGTTCCCGGACGGCCTCGAGGTGCTGCTGAACGCGGGTGTGCGCGCGGTCGTGCAGCCCGGCGGTTCGGTCCGCGATCCCGAGGTGATCGCGAAGGCCGAGGCGGCGGGCGTGACGCTGTACCTGACCGGAACGCGCCACTTCGCGCACTGATCGGTGCTGTGAGGAGGGGCCGCTTCCCTTGGGGAGCGGCCCCTTCGCGTTTCAGAGCTTGGCGAGCATCTCCTCGGCGATGCCCTTGGCCGCGGCCTCGAACTCGGCGGTGTCCCCGCGCTTCGGGCTGAACAGCCCGACGTCCCAGCCGGTGTGGTCGACCTCGACCACGTGGTCGCCCTTGCGCGCGATGATCGAGATGTCGGTGAACGCCGACGTGCCGTCCATCAGCACGGCGGTGGCCTCGTCACCGAGACCGTCGATCGGCTTCTGCCGCGGTGTGCCCTGAGTGTTGGCCATGGCCATCTGCACGGCCTCCTGGTACGCCCTGTCCTCTTCCTTCGCGTCCTGCGTGACGTACACGTCGGTGTTGCGCAGGCCTTCGCCGTCGACACCCTCGGTCTGGTTCCAGGAGCAGATCGTGCGCTTGCCCCTGCCCAGGTCGGTCTCCGACGAGCCAAGCCCGTTCGGGTTGGTCGTGCGCGCCTTCTTCAACGCCGCCTCGGAGACGTTCGAACAAGCCGCGGGCAGTTGGTCGGCACGCTTGGGAGAGCCGCCGTCCTCGTGGGCGCCGAGGTACAGGACCGCGGCGGTGATGCCGCCGCCGAGGACCAGCAGCGCGACGATCGACAGGGCGATGATGACCGGCGCCTTGCTCTTACCGGGTGGTTGCGGCGGACCCCAGCCGGGCTGCTGCGGGTGACCCCGGTACTGCTGCTGCGGTGGTTGCCGGTGCCAGCCGTGCGGAGGTGGTTGGTTCACTGTTTCCCCAGATAGCGGTGCTGTTCGAGCCACCGTAGAGGACCGTCCGGACCCGTGTGCGCATGTCCACCGAAAGGGTGACACCCCAGCATTGACACAGGGGTGCTTGGACGCGCTACGATCATGACGTTCGTTCGAACAAGAGTTCGAATAAGCAAGTCGCCGAACTTCCCGCGGCGATCGTGCACAGGGGTGCGCACGATCAGGACGGGAGGTGGGTGGAGTGTCGAGGTCGGCAACGGCGTCGTTGGCCGCGCTCGGGGTGAACCCGGCCAGCGAGCTGACCCGCTCTTCCACCGACCAGACCACGGGGCGGGTGCTGCCGGTTCGCGGGGAACTGGCGGACCTGCTGCCGTGGGGCGGCTTGCGGCGTGGCAGCACGGTGTCGGTGGGCGGATCGACATCGTTGCTGCTCGCCCTGCTGGCGGGTGCGACCGCGGACGGCTGTTGGGCCGCCGTGGTCGGCCTGCCGCAGGTGGGGGTGCTGGCCGCGGCCGAGCTCGGGGTCTCGGTGCAGCGGCTGGCACTCGTCCCACACCCCGGCACCGATCCCGGCCCGGTGATCGCCGCCCTGCTGGACGGCCTCGACCTCGTCGCCGTCGGCTGCCCCCTGCCCCCTTCGCTGGCCCGCCGCCTCACCGCCCGCGCCCGGCAACGCCGCGCCGTGCTGATCGCGTTCGGCACCTGGCCCTCTCCCGACGTGGAGCTGACGGCGGAGTCCGTGCGCTGGAACCGGCTCGACGACGGCGCCGGCACCCTGCGCCGCCAGCAGATCGACGTCCGCACCGGCGGCCGCGGCTCCGCAGGCCGCCCGCGCACCGCGGTGCTGACGTTCGGCGAGGAAGAAATCGAGCTCCCGCTGGTGACCGGTGACCCGGTCCGGCCCGACGAGCCGGCTGATGCCGGTCCGGGCCGGTCTGACGAGCCGGTCACCAGGCGGGTGAACGCGTTGGGGGACAAGCGCTCTGCCGCTGAACGCGCGGCCGCGGTCGTGGCCAGGTGGGCGGCGGCCGAGCGGGACGAGCTGGCTGCGCGGCGGGGGCGGCAGGGGGAGCGGGTGCGGCGGGCGGAGGGGACGCGGCAGGCAGAAGGGGCGCGGCAGGCGGAGCAGGCGCTGTGGGCCCAGCGGGCGCGGCAGGCGGAGGGGGCTGAGCGGGCGTGGGAGGCGGAGCAGGCGGAGCGGGCCCAGCAGGCGGAGCGGGCCCAGCAGGCGGAGCGGGCCCAGCAGGCGGAGCAGGCCCAGCAGGCGGAGCAGGCGGAGCGGGCCCAGCAGGCGGAGCAGGCGGAGCGGACCCAGCAGGCGGAGCGGGTTGAGCGGGCGTCGCCGGCGGAGCGGGCGCCGCGGACCCAGCGGACGCGGCAGGTGGAGCGGGCTGAGGAGACGCGGCCGGCACAGCGGACCCAACCGGCGGAACGGACGCAGCAGGTGGGGCGGGCCCGGCGGGCGGAGCAGGCGGAGCGGGCTCAGCGGACGCAGCGAACCCAGCAGGCGGAGCGGGCCCAGCAGGCAGAGCGGACGCGCACGCTCGCGCAGGGGTCCCCTTCGGCCTGGGATCCCCCACATTCCATTCTCCCAGGCACCACCGACAGTTCCGGCGCAGCGGAGTCGCGGTGAAGGACACCCGGCTGCTCGTCGTCTGGTGCCCCGACTGGCCCGTGATCGCCGCCTGCGCCGCCACGGGCACCAGCCCGCACGTCCCGGTGGTCGTGGTCGACGGCAACGAGGTCGTGGCCACCTCGGCCGTGGCGCGGGCCGAGGGGATCCGCAGGGCCATGCGCCGGCGGATGGCCGAGGCGATGTGTCCCGAGCTCGTCACGTTCGAGCACGAGCCGCAGCGGGATGCGCGGTTCTTCGAGCCGGTCGCGGAGGCGGTTGAGGAGCTCGCGCCCGGTGTCGAGGTGGTGGAGCCGGGGGTGGTGGCGGTGCAGGCACGGGGGCCGATCGCGTACTTCGGCGGTGCCGAGCGGGCGGCTGAGCGGCTGGTCGACCACGTCGCGGCCAGGACCGGCACGGAGGCGCAGGTCGGGGTTGCCGACAGCCTGTTCGCCGCCACGAAGGCCGCGCACCGCAACGTGATCGTGCCGCCACACCGGACCGCGGAGTTCCTCCGGCCGCTCGGTGTGCACGAGCTGGCGGAGCCGGGGCTCGTGGACCTGCTCAGGAGGCTCGGGTTGAAGACGCTCGGCGCGTTCGCGGACGTGCCGGAGAACGCGGTGGCGTCCCGGTTCGGCGGCTCGGCCACGAGGCAGCACCGGTTGGCGCGCGGGTTGTCGGAGCGGCCGCTCGACAAGCGCAGGCCGGCGCCGGAGCTGGCGGTCGCGGAGACGTTCGACGAACCGGTCGACCGGGTCGACTCGGCCGCGTTCGCCGCGCGGACGCTGGCGGCGAGGCTGCACGCCAACCTCGCTGACCGCGGGCTCGCGTGCACCCGGCTCGGCATCCACGCCCGCACCGAGCGCGACGAGGAGCTGCACCGGGTGTGGCGGGCCGCGGAACCGTTGACACCGCGGGGGATCGCGGACCGGGTGCGGTGGCAGCTGGACGGCTGGCTCACCCGCGAACGGCTCACGTCGGGCATCCGGACGCTCACCCTCGAACCCGCCGAGGTCGTCGACGGCACCGCGTTGCAGCTCGGGTTGTGGGGGCAGGACGACGAACGCGCGGTCAGGGCGTTGCTGCACGTGCAGGGGTTGCTGGGGCCGGACGCGGTGCTGGTGCCGGTGCTCGACGGCGGACGCGGGCCGCGGGAGCGGGTCAGGCTCGTGCCGTGGGGGGACGAGCGGACGCCGGCGCTCAACCCGGACCACCCGTGGCCCGGCCGCCTCACCCGCGCTCCCGCCACGCTCAGGGACGAACCCGCCGCGCTGAGGGACGCGAACGGCGGCGAGGTCGGTGTGACCGGACGGCTTGAGCTCACGGCACGGCCGCGGCAGGTCACCGCGAACGGCAGAACGCGGGACGTGGTCGCGTGGGCGGGCCCGTGGCCGGTGGACGAGCGGTGGTGGGCACCGGACGCGCACCGGGCGGCACGGGTGCAGGTGCAGACCGAGGACCAGGCGTTCCTGTTGATCCGCAGGGACCAGAGGTGGTTCCTGGAAGGGGTGTACGACTGATGTTCGACGACTACGACTACGAGGTCCCCGAGGGCCTGGAGCAGCTGATCCCGTCGCCGCGCAGGGCACCGGATGGGCTGGAATGATCCGCCGGTCCGCTGGAAGGACCTGGAACGCGCGCTCTCCGGCAAGCCGCACGAGCAGAGGCCCGACGGCGGTGACGGTCCCGCCTGGTCACGGCGGCGCGACCGGTACTCGGCGCCGCCGGGGTTCCAGCTGCGCGCCGACGAGCGGGTCACCCGCATGCGCGTGCCGTACGCGGAGCTGCACTGCCACTCGAACTTCAGCTGGCTCGACGGCGCGAGCCACCCGGAGGAGCTCGTCGAGGCCGCGCAGCGGCTGGAGCTCGACGCGCTCGCGCTGACCGACCACGACGGCATGTACGGAGTGGTGCGGTTCGCCGAGGCGGCGAAGGAACTGGGCGTGCACACGGTGTTCGGTGCGGAGCTGAGCGTCGGCCTGAGCAGGCCCGCCGGCGGCGAACCGGACCCCGAGGGCGACCACCTGCTGTTGCTGGCGTGCCGGCAGGAGGGCTACCACCGGCTGTGCCGCACGCTCACCACCGGCCACCTCCACGACGACGCGGAGAAGGGAAAACCCGTCTACGACCTCGATCAGCTGCTGGCCGACACCAGGGGCGAGGTCGTGGCGTTGACGGGCTGCCGCAAGGGAACCGTGCGCCGCGCGCTCACCAGGGAGGGTCCGGAGGCGGCGTTCCGCGAGCTGGTCCGGCTCACCGACCTCTTCGGTGCGGAACGCGTCTACGTCGAGCTCACCGACCACGGCCTGCCGGAGGACAGCCGCCGCAACGACCTGCTGCACGCGATGGCCAAGCACCTCAAACTCCCGGTCGTGGCAACGAACGCCGTGCACTACGCGACACCGGACCGCGGCCGGCTGGCCGCCGCGATGGCCGCGGTCAGGGCGCGCAGCAGCCTCGACGAGATGGCCGGCTGGCTGCCGCCGTCACCCGCGGCGTTCCTGCGCAGCGGCGAGGAGATGATGCACCGGTTCCGCCGTTTCCCCGGCGCCGTGCACAACGCGGCGCTGCTCGGCATGCAGCTCGCGTTCGACCTGAGGCTGGTCGCGCCGCGGCTGCCGCCGTTCGACGTGCCTGCCGGTCACGACGAGATCAGCTGGCTGCGCCGGCTCACCCACGAGGGCGCGCACCGCCGGTACGCCGACTCCGAGCACCGGGAACGGGCGTTCGCGCAGATCGAGCACGAGCTGAAGGTCATCGAGCAGCTCGGCTTCCCCGGCTACTTCCTCGTCGTGCACGACATCGTGAGCTTCTGCAGGGAGAACGACATCCTCTGCCAGGGCCGGGGCAGCGCCGCGAACTCCGCGGTGTGCTTCGCGCTCGGCATCACCAACGTCGACGCGGTCCGCTTCGACCTGCTCTTCGAACGCTTCCTCGCCCCCGCCCGCGACGGCCCTCCCGACATCGACGTCGACATCGAGTCCGACCGCAGGGAAGAGGTCATCCAGCACGTCTACCGCAAGTACGGCCGCCGGCACGCCGCGCAGGTCGCCAACGTCATCACCTACCGGGCCCGTTCCGCCGTGCGCGACATGGCCCGCGCGCTCGGCCACTCACCCGGCCAGCAGGACGCGTGGAGCAAGCAGATAGAGCGCTGGGGCCCGCTGCGGACCACCACCGACGACTGCGACATCCCCGTCCCGGTGCTGGAGCTCTCCGCGCAGCTGGAGAACTTCCCGCGCCACCTGGGCATCCACTCCGGCGGCATGGTGATCTGCGACCGCGCGGTCAGCGAGGTGTGCCCGGTGGAGAAGGCGCGCATGGCCGGCCGCACGGTGCTGCAGTGGGACAAGGACGACTGCGCGTCCATCGGCCTGGTGAAGTTCGACCTGCTCGGCCTGGGCATGCTCTCCGCGCTGCACCACGCGATCGACCTCGTGCGCGACCACGAGGGCGTCGAGGTCGACATCGGCCACCTGGACCTGGATGACCAGCGCGTCTACGAAATGTTGCAGAAAGCCGACTCCGTGGGCGTCTTCCAGGTGGAGAGCCGCGCGCAGATGGCGACGCTGCCGCGCCTGAAACCGCGCGAGTTCTACGACCTGGTCGTCGAGGTGGCGCTGATCCGGCCGGGCCCGATCCAGGGCGGCTCGGTGCACCCGTACATCCGGCGCCGCAACGGGCAGGAGAAGTGGGACTTCGACCACCCGTTGCTGGAGAACGCACTCCGCAAGACCTACGGCGTGCCGTTGTTCCAGGAACAGCTCATGCAGATCGCCGTGGACGCCGCCGGTTTCACCGCCGCGGAGGCCGACGAGCTGCGCCGCGCGATGGGTGCCAAGCGCTCGACAGCGCGGATGGAACGCCTGCGCGACCGCTTCCACGAGGGCTGCGCGGCGAACGGCATCGGGGAGGAGTTGGCGGGCCGCATCTACGCGAAGCTGCTGGCGTTCGCCAACTTCGGCTTCCCCGAGTCGCACGCGCTGTCCTTCGCGCACCTGGTGTTCGTGAGCGCGTGGTTCAAGCTCTACTACCCGGCCGCCTTCTGCGCCGCACTGCTGCGCGCTCAGCCGATGGGCTTCTACTCACCGCAGTCGCTGGTGGTCGACGCCCGCAGGCACGGCGTGACCGTGCACGGCCCGTGCGTCAACGCCTCCCTGCCGCACGCGACGCTGGAACCCTTCGAGGGCGGCGTGAACGCCGTCCGCACCGGTCTGGCCTCGGTCCGCGGCGTCGGCCAGTCGGACGCCGAACGCATCGTCGCCGCACAACCGTTCCGCGACATGGAGGACTTCGGCTCCCGCGTGCAGCTCACCACCGCCCAGGTGGAGGCCCTCGCCACCGCGGGCGCGTTCGCGTGCTTCGGCCTGGAACGCCGCGAGGCCCTGTGGGCCGCCGGAGCGGTGGCCGCGATCCGCCCCGACCGCCTGCCGGGAACCACGACCGGTGTCGACGCACCCGCGTTGCCCGGCATGGACGAGGTGGAGCTGGCCGTGGCCGACGTCTGGGCCACCGGCCTGTCCCCGGACAGCTTCCCGACCCAGTTCGTCCGATCCACCCTGGACGCGATGGGCGCCCTGCCCACCGCCGCGCTCGCCGGCGTCGAGTCCGGCACCCGCGTCCTGATCGGCGGCGCGGTCACCCACCGCCAACGCCCCGCGACCGCGGGCGGCGTCACGTTCCTCAACATCGAGGACGAGACCGGCATGGTGAACGTGGTGTGCTCGCCGGGCCTGTGGGCCCGCTACCGCCGGATCGCGCGCAGCAGCGGGGCGATGCTGGTGCGGGGGACCGTCGAGTCGGCGGAGGGGGTGGTCAGCCTGCTGGCCGACCGGCTCCAGCACCTCGACCTGCGCATCCCCTCGCGGTCGCGGGACTTCCGCTGATCAGGCCTGGCCGGCGCGCCGCTGTTCCCAGCGCTCGACGATCTGATCGGCGGTGGCCTTGTCGATGGGGTCCAGCCGCCCGTCCCGGCGTCCCCGGTCCAGCTCCTCGCGAACGCGGCTGCGCATCCAGCCGGACTCGGTGATGTACCGCTCCTCCAGGTCGTAGCCCTGCGGGCTCGTCCAGGTCCGGATGACCGCGTCGGGCTCGGCGGACGAAGATCCCCAGTCCACCCAGGCGAGGTAGGAGTACTGCCCGTCCTCAGGTTCCATGTCGCACAGCTCGTTTCGTCAGAGGGAACGCGCCCCTCGCGGGTGCGAGGGGCGCGTCGTCATCACCTCAGCAGTTTGAAGTTCGGGATGATGAGCGCACTCGGTGGGATGTCGACCTCGTTGAAGATCGCATCGGACTTGACCTTCTCGGCCGCGGTGTCCGCCTCAAGCTCGTTGATCTTCAGCTTCTCCTTCTCCGTGAGGGGGCGCTTCTCCGCCGCCGCCCTGCCCTGGATCGCCGCGACCTGGGCGTCGTTGGTCCGGCGCTTCTCGTAGTGCGTGGTCTCGTCGCTCTTCGCCTTGAAGCTCTTGTCCGTGTGGAACTGGAGCTCGAACAGCTGACCGTCCGCGGACCTGAAGGTCGTGTTGATGCCGGGGTAGCCGTTCATCTTCGCCCAGAAGTTCTTGACCTCCACGAGGGTGTAGCCCTTGGCCTCGAACGCGACGAGGGCCTCGTAGAACTTGTTGGTGTACGTCGCGTCCGGGAACACGTAGGTGTACCGGACCGCGTCGTTCATCTTGTGCTGGATGTCCCGCGGATCGCGCTTGACACCACCGTCGTTCATCTCGTCGAAGAGCTTGCGGAGGTACGACTCCGCGCTCTTGAGCTCGGTCCGCTTCTTGCCGGGCTCCACGACCCGGTACTTGCGGTCGGCCCCGATCGCGTCCGCGATGCCGTCGACGTCCGGGGTGATGCGCTTCTCCGCGTCGGCGGCCTTCTTCAGCTGGGCGTCGGCCCACTGGTAGTCGGCCGCGCTGATCCGGACCCTGAGCGCGCCGATGTCGTGCCAGTAGTCGCCGTTCACGAACGTCGGCTCTTTGTACACCGGTGCGTCGGGATCGGGGGTGGGGCTCGTGCAGTCCGCGGCCGCGGCCATCAGGCCGTGCGCGCAGACCTTGGGCTGCTCCACCTTGAACTTCGCGTCGTCGAGCTTGGCCAGGCCGTTCTCGATCCGCAGCGTGCCGCCCTCGATGCGGATGTCCGCACCGTCCAGCTTGGACAGGTCGCCCTCCAGCCGGCTGGAGTACGACTCCAGGCGGTAGAGCCTGCCGTCGATCGCGACGACCGCGTTGTCGATCTTGCCGACGCCGTTCTCGATGTGGACCTTGGCGCTGAAGATCTCACCGAGCGAACCGGGGAGCCGGTGCGGCACGGTGTCGTCCAGCTTGACGATGACGCCGCGGAGCTCCGCGAGGTTGTCGAGGATCTTGCCGGTGCCCTTGCCGAGCACGTTCTTCATCACGCTGAGCGTCTTGGTCAACGCTCCGGCGCCGCCGCTCGCGACCGTGCTCACCGCACCGAACGACAGGTCCCACAGGGTCAGGCCGAGCGCCTTCGCCGGGTTGTCGTGCCATTCCTCCAGGTGGATGAGCGTGTACGGGTTTTGGACCGTGTAGACGAGCCCGTCCCAGATCTGCTTGCACGAGTGGAAGTCGCCGAAGACCGAGCCGCCGACGCAGTCGAGACCGGTGAGCAGGCCGTCCAGGGTGCCCTTGGCGCCCTCGACGATGCCCGAGCCGATCTGCTTGTAGAGCAGGGTCAGCTTGTCCTTGCCCTCGCGCAGCAGCTGGCAGGCCGCCTGGTCACCGGCGGCGCACCGGGCGCCCGTCTGCAACGACTCGACCGCGGCCTCGCCGTAGGCCTTGAGACCGCTCTTCGCGACCTCCTCGACCTTGTTCGCGGCGCGTTTGCAGTCCTCGAAGTAGAAGACCGGGTTGTCCAGGCACCGGTCGACGGTCAGGATGCCCTTGATGAGCTGCCCGTTGAGCTCGTCGGCCTTCTTCTGGGCCTCCTCCCGCGCGATCTGCTCGGCCATCTCGAGCCGCACGCGGTACTCGTGGACGTCGTCGATGTGGTCGACGACGGACTGGATGAACTCCTGCACCTTGTCGGCGCTGGCCCTGGCCATCGCGTAGATCTGCTCGGTCGCGGCTGCCGCCCGGTCAGCGCTCGCAGCCGATGCGCTCGCCGCCGCGGCGGCGTTGCCCGCGGCCACCGCGTCCTGCTGGGCGGTGTTCGACCAGCGACCCGCGGTGCCGGCGGCGCCGTGGGCCGCCTGGGCGTGCTGCACGGCCTGGTTGGCCGCGTCGTTCGCGACCTGGGCGTACTGCGCCGCCTGGTTCGCGGAGTCGGCGGCACGGGAGGCCGCCTCGTACGCGGGTTTCACGTCCGCGGTGGCGTCGTCGGCCGCCTTGGCCGCCCTGACCGCCGCCTGCGCGGCCTCGTCGGCCTTCTCCCTGGCCAGGCGGGACTGCTCCTCGCTGATGAGCAGGGCGTCGGAGAGGGTCTGCAACGCCCTGCGCGCGTCGGCGTTGAGCGCCGCGTACGGCTTGAGGATCAGCTCGGCCGCTCGTGCCGAGTCGACCACCAGCGCCGCGGACGCCGCCGCCGCCGAGGCCGCGCGGTCGGCGACCACGGACTGGAAGACGGCCTGGTTCGCCTCGCGGACCGCGGCCTCCGCCTCCTGCTGGGTCATCTCGGCGGACGCCTTGGCGCCCAGCGCCACGTTCACCGCTTCCAGCGTGATCCGGTGCGCCTCGTCGGCGGCCCGGCGTGCGGTCACGGCCTCCCTGGTCGCGTTGTTCGCCGCGGTGCGGGCGGCCTGCGCCGCTGCCGCAGCCTGCTGGGCCGATGCCCGTGCCGCCGCGGCCGACGACGCCGCTGCCGAGGCCCAGCCTGCCGTCTCGTTCGCGGCGCCGCGGGCCACGTCGACCTGGCCCCGGATCTCCCTGGTGACCTCCTCGACGTTCTCGCCGCGTTCCCTGGCGACCTGCTCGCGATCACGGAGCCGCAGCTCCATGTTCTCCAGGCTGATCAGGCGCGCGTTGTGCATGCGCCCGATGACGTCGACCTGGGTCTGGATCGAGCGGACCTTGTCCACCGCGGCGTCGTGCTCGCCGGCCAGGCGAGCGGCCTCGGCGTTCGCGGCGTAGGCCGCGTTCGCCGTGACGGCCGCGTTGCGTGCGGCGGCCTGCGCGTTGATGCGGTGGTTGCGGGCGTTCGTGGCGTGGCGCTGCGCGTCGGCGGCCTTCGCGCTCGCGATGTTCTTCTGCTGCTCCGCGCGGTTGCGCGCGGCGATCGCGATGTCCTGCTGCTTCTTCGCCGCCTCGGCGAGCTCGGCCGCCTTGGCCGCCTGCCGTTCCGCCTCCGCGCGGTACTTCGCCGCGTTGTTCGCGTGTTCCTGGGCGTTGCGGTCGGCGTCGAGCGCGCGGCTGTCGGCCAGCGTGGCGGTGGCCGCGTGCATCGACGTCTCGGCGGCCAGCGCCGCGGCGTCCACCGCGTTGCCGATGCCGATGGTGACCTTGGCCCAGTCCAGGCCGTCGGTCATGCCGCTGTCGACCAGGCGCTGCGCCGCGTTGCGCGCACGCGTGTTCGCCTCGACGGACGCCAGCGCGATGCGGTCGGCGGCCTCGGACTCGCGCGCCGCGTTGGCGCGTTCGGCGTCCAGCAGGTCGTTGCGGCCGAGCTGGCCGTGGGCACGGCCGGGCTTGTCGTCGCGGAAGATCCGGTCCGCCCTGTGAGCCGCTTCCACGGCCCGCTTCATGGCGTACGTGACGTCTTCCAGGTGCTTGACCGCGTCGATGTTGGCGCGCAGGATCTCGGCGCGCGCACTCGCCGCGGCTTCGGCGCGACGGGCGATCTGGTCGAGCTCGGTGATCGCCTTGTTGCGGTCCTCCAGGGCTTTCTGGATGACCGCGCGCATGTCGTGGTCGCGCTGGTTCGCCTCGTGGTAGTCGACGAGGTAGAACTGGCGGATCCGCGCGTAGTCGCCGCTGAGGAGCGCCGCCTCGCCCTCGATCTTCACCTGCGGGCCGCCCATGGCCACCATGTCGCGGACGCGGGCGATGATGCGGTCCTGCTCGGCCTTGTCGTCCTCGGCCTGCTGCTTGTCCCGCTTCAGCGCGATCTCGTAGCCATAGGCCACGAAGTCCCTGATGGCCTGGTCACCGGCCGTCAGCGCGGCCTGCGCCCCCGCGCGGACGTTCGGGCCACCGGTGGCTGCCCAGTTCTCGACCTTGCGGCGGTGTTCGGCCAGTTCGGCGCGCTTGCGCACGTCGGCACGGCCCTGCGCCTCCGCCTGACCGTGGTCGAGGAACCAGATCAGCCGCTCTTTGGTGCCGACCGCCAGCGCGGCCTTGGCCGCGTCGCGGACCTCGACGTCCTCCGCGTGCTCGGAGATGTCGGTGACGAGCATCTTGTAGAACTCGAACTCCTCGTCCACTTCCTGCGGAGGAGGGTCGTTCGCCGCTGCCTGCTGGAGCACCGGAACGGGTGTCGGCGCGGCGGCTGCCTGCACTGTCCCACCGAACAGGGTGAGGACCAGCGCTGCGGAAATGGGCACGACTGATCTGCGCCACACCGAGGTGGCGCCTGATGATCTTCTTTTCATGGTGTCAGCGATCCCCCAGATCGCGGTCGGCGGCGTCCTTCGCCGCCTTGCGTGCTTGTTCGGCGACGGCCTGCCAGTGGGCGGCGGAGTCGCGGGCCTTGCCGGCGGCTTCCTCCCACGTGATGCGGCCGCTGTTAGCCTGCGCCAGGATCGCGAGCCAGTCCTGCTCCGACTGGGCGCCACGGGCATACTCGGCGACCTCGGCCCACATCGCCGCCTGCCTGTCCGCCTTGGCCTTCTCCGCCAGCCAGTCCACAGAGGACTCGCCTGCCTCGCGGTCGACCTGCTCCCAGAGCTGCTCGGCCTCCAGCCGGTGCTTGCGCGCCAGCTCCCCGCTGGCCTCCCGCTCGGCCGCCTCCGCCGCGAGCGCGGACGCGGTCAGCCGTGCGATCTGGTCGTGCCAGACCTGGTTCTGCTCGGTCGTGGTCCGCACGAACCGCTCGGTGTCGAGCTCGGCGCCGATCTTCCACTCGTAGGCGAAGAACAGGCCGATCGACCGGTCGTCACCACCGCTCAGCGCGCGTTGCGCCGCGGCCCGCACCTGGACGCCGGGGTCGGTGGCGGCGAGGTGGGCGACGTAGGCGCGGTCCTCTCCGGACAGCCGGGCCAGCCGTTCCTGGCGCTTGTTGTCGTGGACGCGGTCGAGCTCCACGGCCCGGTCGTATCCACTGTGGACGTACAGCTCCTGGGCGTTGAACGAGGAACCCAGCGCGCTCAGGGACGAGCCCTGCACCTCGCTGCCGGGGATGGCGGTCCGGTTGATCTCCCGGATGATGTCGGTGTTGAGTCTTTCTCGTTGCGTGGCACGGGTTTTCGCCTTGCCGTAGCCGACGAGCACGAACTCGCGGATCTTCGCCTCGTCGTTGGAGGCCATGGCCACGTAGGCGGCGTCGCGCACCTCGGACTGCAGCGCGGCGTTGAACGACATCTGGAACACCGTCTCGCGCATGGACGCGGCCAGTGCGGTGGCGGTCGTGCTGATGGCCACCGATTCCGCGAACGCGGGAGTGGCGTGGACGGTTCCGACGGCGCCGGCCGCGAGTGCGGCGGCGAGAAACGCAGGCATGAGCGCATGACGCCCCATGTGTTCCCCCCAGAACTTCACGTGGTGGGCTGATCGCCCTAAAAGTTCCTAGCACTTCGAGTGCCCGCGGGGACACCGATAGTGAAGTGACCCAGCTCACACCGCATTGCGGACAAGGCGGGCGCCGTGCGAAGTTCCCCACGGCATCCGACGACTGGGGAGTCGAGCGGCCGGGCCTGGGGGGTTCACGCCGCGCTTGGAGCAGATGCCGTTACGACGAATCTTGGGGGATTCACCTTGTCCAGACGCAGTCTGGGTGACCGTGGCCTGCGCGCAGTCGCCGCGCTCACGGTCTCCATCACGCTGGCCGGCGGCCTGTTCGCCACTCCGGCACTCGCCGCACCGCCGGGGGTCGACCCCTCGGCACCGGCCGACGTGTCGACGGTCAGCTTCTCCGCCGCCCTGGTGTCGGACTTCGACCAGAAACTGGCCGCTGCCAGCACGATCAGCGCGTCGGTGACGTCCAGGGAAGCCCGGATGGCCGACCTGAACTTCGTCATCTGGATCTACAACAACGCTCCGCGCGACAGCGCCGTCAAGCGCGAGGCGTTGAAGGCGCTCACGAACGAGACCGACGAGAACGCCTGCTACGACTTCATCGTCACCGGCATCCACCTCGCCTTCCGCGAGGACGTGCGGGCCATCCCGATCATGGACGAGCGGCACCGGCAGCGGCTCAAGGCCACCGACCTCATCGGCTGGATGAACGTCGACCGGTACTACCTCGACTCGAACCTGAGCGAGTTCGTCACCAAGCTGTTCATCAACACCAACGGCACCGAGAACCCCGAGATCAAGGCGCAGGCCTCGGCCGTGCTGACCAACACCTCGACCGACGAGCAGCGCCAGAAGTTCGTCACCGAGGGCATCTTCACCGCCTACAACCTCGACGTGCAGCGCCGCCGCGAAGCGGCCGAGCGCGAGCGGACCGCGATCGAGGAGCGGGACGCGATGCTCAAGGCGCGCGGTGACGCGTGGCGCGTCGCGGCCCAGGCGGAGCTGACCACCTCGCTCAAGGTCATGACCGACAGCGAGTTCACCTGGGAGGTCTACCGGGCTCCGCTGGCGCGCAAGTTCGTGAAGGCCGCCGCCCAGGGCGCGCTGGACACCCACGACGCGGCGCAGATCAAGGCCTTCATCTTCACCGGCATCCACACGGCGCACCAGAGGGACGTCGCCGAGGAGGACGCGGCCCGCGCCGTGGAGACCGAGAAGCAGATCAAGGAGATCCTCGACCGCGCCAAGCGCGACGGGTACCTGCCGAACGTGGTCGCGGCCGCCACCGCCGCACTCGCCGGCGATCTCAAGGCGCGCAACGAGTTCATCAACCTCGGCCGGTACGAGGCCGCCAAGCGCGACCAGATCAAGCCCGCCCACGAGCTGGTGGTCGAGCTGCAGGGCCAGGCCTCCGGGCGGTGCGCCCAGATCGCCGGCGTCGACGCGCAGGCCATCGAACAGGGCCAGTACAACGAGCTGTGGGACTGCATCCGCCCCGCCCCCAAGCAGGTCTGGGCGCTGAAGCAGGTCGCCACCAACGAGTACCTGCTCATGAACGGCAACTCGCGCCAGTGCATGGACGGCCACAGCGACCTGCTGCGCCAGTACCCGTGCGACGCGAACAACGGCTACCACCGCTGGAGCTTCCTGGAGAACGCCGACGGCACGTACCAGATCAAGAACGTCGGCACCGGCAAGTTCGTGACGGTCAGGGACGGCCAGACGCCGAACGCCAGCCCGGTCACCACCTACGTCGGCACCAACGACGGCCACCAGCGCTGGCGCCTGCTGAACCTGGTGCACCGCTCGGACGTCGCCACGATCGCCGTCGGCCGCTACCAGCTCAAGGGCGTCCAGTCCGGCCGCTGCCTGCAGACCGCCGGTCTGTGGGACACGCCGAACCAGGGTGCGCTCGCGAACCTCGCCGGCCAGGAGCTGTGGGACTGCGTCGGCGGCGGCAAGATGGCGTGGGACCTCGTGGACCTGGGCGGCAAGCGGTACGCGCTCAAGAACGTGATGTCCGGCAAGTGCCTCGACGTCAAGAACGGCGTGCAGCTCAACGGCTCGCAGCTCATCCAGTACGACTGCCACTACGGCGACACGGAGCAGTTCGCGTTCTCCAGCCAGCCCGACGGCAGCTACGTGCTGGAGAGCGTCCTGGCCGGCAAGGCCGCCGACGCGATCGGCAACGCCGTGCAGAACGGTGCCGCGGTCGGCATCTGGGACGTCAACGGTCTGACGAACCAGCGGTGGACGCTCCACGCCACCGCCTGATCCCGGTGTGAGGACGAAGGGCTCCTCCCGCTGCGCAGCGGGAGGAGCCCTTCGCCGTACCCGCGCGGTCGGCGGGATCAAGAACTGCGTTCGTAGGTCATGAAGGAGACCCCGCTTTCGAACAGCCGCGCGTCGGTGCGCGTGAACTTCGTGATGTCGGCCTTCCCGTCGAACAGCGGGATGCCGCGGCCGAACACGACCGGGTGAATCTTGAGCAGCAGCACGTCGATCTCCGGCAGCAGGGTCGCGGCCAGCTTGCCGCCGCCGCACAGCCAGATGTCCTGGCCGTCCTCTTCCTTGAGCGCGCGCACCCGGCCGACGACGTCCTCGCGGATCACCTCAACGTCGGGCGGCGTGCCGGTGATCTGGGTCGAGACCACGAACTGGCGCAGGTGCGCGTACGGCGACGCGAGCCCGCCCGGCACCTGGTAGGTGCTGCGGCCCATCAGGACCGTGTCGAAGTGCTTGTTCGGCGCGTCCAGCAGCCCCAGCGCCTCGCGGAACTGCGTGGGCAGCGTGTCCGGGTACTCGGCGTTGATGCCCTCCATGTGGTCGCCTTCGAAGACGAACCCGTCGTAGGTCCCGTCCTCGGCCGCGATGAAACCGTCGAGCGTGGTGGCGACGTAGTACACGAGCTTTCGCATCCCCAGAACCTCCTGTAGCTCCAACCACGACAACCGTAGTACTATGTGTGTAGTGGTTGCAAGGAGGAAATCGTGGTGAGGAACGAAGCGAGGCGAACGGCGCTGCTCGACGCGGCGGTCGACGTCCTGGCCGAAGAGGGCGCGCGCGGGCTGACCTACCGGGCGATCGACGCCAGGGCGGAGGTGCCGGCGGGCACGGCGTCCAACTACTTCGCGAGCCGCGAAGACCTGATGTCCGAGGTGATGACCCGCGTGTTCCAGCGGTTGCAACCGTCGGACTCCTCGGTCGCGGAGTCGCTCGCACTGCCGCGCGACCGGGCGCTGACCGTGAAGTTCATGCACGACATCATCAAGCGGGCGGACGCCGACAAGGCCTGCTGGCTCGCGATGATGGAGCTGCGGCTGGAGTCGACGCGGCGGCCGGACCTGCGCACCGCGATCACGAAGACGGTCGCCGAGGGCCTCGACTTCAACGTGCGCTTCAACGAGGAGGCGGGGCTGCCCGGCGACCGGACGGCGGTCGTGCTGCTGTACCTGGCGATGACGGGGTTGGTCCACGAGCGGCTGACGCTGCCGGACGTGCTGGCCGACGAGGACCTCGACCGGCTCGTCGAAGACCTCGTCGACCGCGTGATCGGCCCGGCCTAGCGGCTCAGCGGGCCGCCGGTGATCGTCAGCGCCACGGCGATCACCACGACGCCGAGCGTGCTGTAGAGGAAAGCGTCCATGCCGCGGCCGCGGATCTTGATCAGGCCGGCCTGCTCGTCGGTCACCAGGACCCGCAGCACGGCCGCTACCAGCAGTGACACCCCGAGCAGGACGGCGCCCTGCCGCCAGTGGTACTGGAAGATCCGCACCAGCCCGAGCACCCCGACGCCCAGGACCAGCGCGAACGGCAGGTGCTTGCCCGCACCCGACCGCCAGCGCTGTTCCGGCATGAGCGCTTCTGCGTCAGACCGCTGCATGGGCGCGCTCGGCGGCTTCGACGGTGTTCGTCAGCAGCATCGCGACGGTCATCGGGCCGGACCCGCCGGGGATCGGCGCCAGGTGGCCGGCGACCTCGGCCACGTCCGGTGCCACGTCGCCGACCAGGCCGTTCTCCGTGCGGGTGATGCCGACGTCGACGACGGCCGCGCCCGGCTTGACCATGTCCTTCGTGATCAGGCCGGGGGAGCCGGCGCCCGCGATCACGATGTCCGCGCGGCGCACCTCCGCGGCCAGGTCCTTGGTGCCGGTGTGGCACAGCGTCACGGTGGCGTTCTCGCTGCGGCGGGTCAGCAGCAGGCCGATCGGGCGGCCCACGGTCACGCCGCGGCCGACCACGGTGACGTTCGCGCCGGCGATCGGCACCTCGTAGCGGCGCAGCAGCTCGAGGATGCCGCGCGGGGTCGCGGGCAGCGGGGCGGTCTCGCCGAGCACCAGCTTGCCCAGGTTCACCGGGTGCAGGCCGTCGCCGTCCTTGCGCGGGTCGATGCGCTCCAGGACCGCGTTCGCGTCGAGGTGCTTCGGCAGCGGCAGCTGGACGATGTAGGCGGTGACCTCGGGGTTCGCGTTCAGCTCGTCGATGACGGCCTCCAGCTCCTCCTGGGTGGTCTCGGCGGGCAGGTCGCGGCGGATCGACGCGATGCCGACCTTCGCGCACGCGGTGTGCTTGCCCTTCACGTACGAGTGCGAACCGGGGTCGTCGCCGACCAGCACGGTCGCCAGACCCACCGGCGCCGGCAGTGCGGCGACCCTCGCCTTCAGGTCCTCGAACAGCGCGTCTCGGGTTTCCCGGCCGTTGAGCAGCGTCGCAGTCACCGCACCATCCTCCCACTGGGCAACGCCGCCACGCCGACCGACACCAGGGTCAGCGCCACGCCCACCACCGTCGCCGTGGCGAGGTGCCCGCTGACCACGTCGAGCAGCACGGCGCCGACGAGCTGACCGCTCACGCCGCACAGCCCGACCATCAGCACGCCGATGAACCGCACGGACACGATCGCGCCGCCCACGCCGACGATGCCCAGCAACCCGCCGAGGTACAGCCACCACTGCGACGGGAACGCACCGGGCACACCGCGCGGCACGGCCAGGTTGACCAGCGTCAACGCGATCGTGCCCACGCTGAAGTTCACCAGGATCGTCGCCATCGAGTGCTGGGCGGCCTCGCGCACCAGCCCGTTCACCGCCTGCTGCCAGCCCATCATCAGCCCGGCGACCAGCGGCAGCACCGCGAGCCACAACGTGCCCGGCGACGTGAACTGGTGCGACACCGCCACCGCGACCGCCACGACACCGAGCCCGGCACCGGCGACGCGGGTCTTCGTCAGCGCCTTCGGCACACCCGGCCCGAGGCCCGCCCGGTCCACCACGAGGCTGCTCACGAGCTGGCCGACGACCACCGCGACCGTGAACACCGCCACACCGATGGTCGCGACCGCGATGCCCTGTGACCCGACCAGGAAGGCGCCGCTGATCCCGCCGATGCATTCCCACCAGCGGATTCGGCGGTGCCGCAGCGCGTCGGCCAGCCGCCGCAGCCCCGCGCGTGCCGACGACCGGGACAACACGGCCGCGAGCAGCACGATCAGCCCGCCGCCGAACGAGACCAACGCGGCCAGGGGACCGTTCTGCAGCGCTTGGGCCAGCGAGCCGTTGACCCGTCCCTGGACCGCGATCGCCACTCCACTGAGTGCCGCGACGAGACCGCCGGACACCTGTGCGGACCGTGACAAGGGGCCTCCTGCTCCGACGGGGGTGTTCTTGATCAGCTTTAACGTGGACGCCACCCGCGTTATGGTCGGGCCTCCACCGTTCGGCGCAGCGGCGGGGGACGTGTGCGATCCGGCGAGTTGCGGGGGAAGATGTTGGCGTGTCCGAGCCGAAGCCGTTGAACCCTACCGAGCAGGACGCTCTGGTGAAGCAGATCGGCCTGACCCTCATGCGGGCCGCCCCGGAGGACTGGCGCAGGGTGGTCGCCGAGTACCGCGCCACCGGCCGGTACTTCGAGCTGGCCGCCGAGTTGCACGTCGCGGACGGTACTTCGCGGCCGTGGGCGCCGCCGCAGGAGGTCGCGCAGCTCTTCGCGCGGCTGAGGGCCGGCATGCACCGCGAGGGCAGGGGCAGCTGGTCGAACGCCCGCTACCAGCTCGACCACCCGTCGAGCTACAACCTCGACTTCGACCGCGCGGAGCCGAAGTGGCAGACGCCGCCGCCTCCGCAGGCGTACGTCGACGAGATGCGGTTCTTCCCGCGTGCCGACGAGAACGTCCCCGACTGGCTGCGCCGCAGGCTGAACCCGCCGACGCCGGTGTTCCGCAGCGTCCGGGTGTTCGACGGCGCCGGTCCGAACGGCCGCCCGTCGGTCAACCGCCCGCCGGTGCCGGAGCCCGAGGTCGCGCCGCTGCTCGCCTACCTGTCGAACGCGCCGGTCGCCGTGGCCGGCCGCGGGTTCGACGCCGACCTGCTGGCCGCGGACTCCCCGCCGGTCGTGCCCGCGGGGTTCCAGACCGACGGCGTGTGGATCTGGCCCGCCGGCGTGTCCTACTACCTGCGCAAGTACGGCGTGCCGCCCGAGCCGGAGCTGGTCGAGCGGGCCCGCGGCAGGGGCTTCGCGCTGCCCGAGGTGTCCGAGGAGACCCGGCTCGCCGCCGCCGCGAACATCGGCGCGCCCGCGGCCCCTCCCGGCACGGTGCTGCCGCCGCCCCCGCCGGTCGAGGCCCGCCCGGCCCCCGAGCAGGAACCCGAACCCGAGGCCACCCGCGAACCGGAGCCGGACGCGACGCAGTTCGTCGAGGCACCGAAGTTCGACGACGAGCCCGACTTCGAGCCGCCACAGGAGTCGACCCGGTTCATGCCGGCCCCCGACTTCGACGACGAGCCGGAACCGCAGCACGCCGCCGAGCAGGAGCCGGTCGAGGTGACCGCCGAGCGCGCCCCGCTCGACGACGACCCCGAACCGCTGGGCCGCCCGGTCTCCGTCGCGGCACCGCTGGCGGACGACGGCCCGCCCTACCGGGTGATCTTCGACTCCGACGGCGTGCCGGACCGCGTCGACGACCGGCACCTGCGCGACACCTACGGCGCCGGCATGGACCTCTTCGCGCCGCACCCGACCGAGGAGTTCGCCCAGGTCGAGGACGACCTGCCGGAGCAGGACGAGCAGGAGCCCGTCGCCGTCGTCGAGCCGGACGACGAGCCCGAGGTGCCGACCGCGGGGCCCGACGAGCCCGCGCTCTTCACGCACCAGCAGGAGGACGAGCCGGAGCTGTTCACGCACCACCGCGAGGAGGAGCGCACCGACAGCTTCGTGCCGGAGGCCGAGGACCGCCCGCGCGACGCCATGCAGGACACGATGGCGTGGAGCCCGGTCCCGGACGAACCGCTGGAGCACGCCACCGAGGTCACCGAGGAGCACCCGGTCGTCGCGGTCGAGGCCGACGAGCCCGACCTCGCCGAGGAGGAGCTGCGCACGACCGCGGAGCTCGACTCGCGCGACCTCCACCTCCCCGAGCGCCTTCCCGAACACCAACCCCAGCACCAGACCCAGCACCAACCCGAGCGCCTTCCCGAGCCCGCGCCGGTGGTGCCGCCCGCACCGGTCAAGCCCGCCGTGCCGGTCGTCGAGGAGACCGCCCAGTTCGACGC
The DNA here is from genome assembly GCF_055607425.1 of Lentzea sp. NPDC037011. Taxonomy (NCBI): domain Bacteria; kingdom Bacillati; phylum Actinomycetota; class Actinomycetes; order Pseudonocardiales; family Pseudonocardiaceae; genus Lentzea; species Lentzea sp. NPDC037011. The sequence continues at coordinate 886,223 of NZ_JBVJRT010000001.1, forward strand.
GGCCCTCTTCGCCGACGACGAGCCGGAACCCGAGCCGGAGCCGGAGCCCCACCCGCGCCAGGTCACGCCGGAGGAGGACCGCGAGCTCGCGGGCACCCGCCGCGCGCTGGACGACCTGAACGTGCCGCACGGCGTCTACCGCATCGGCGGCGAACCCGCCGACCGCACCTGGAACCTGCGCCTCGACGGCGACAGCTGGGAGGTGTGCTGGTTCGACCACGGCCCGAAGAACCCGGTGCGGTTCGAGAAGGTCGAGGACGCCTCGGCGTACCTGGTCGGCCGGCTCGTGATGGGCAACTTCCGCACCATCCCGCCCCGCGGCCAGACCCCGCCCGCACCGCAGCGGCCCATCGCCAACGGCTTCCGCGAGGAACCGCGCCGCCCCGTGCCCCCGCAGCGCCCGCCGATGCAGGCCCCGCCGCTCCCGGCCCCGCTGCCCCCGGCCCCCACGGCCGTGGTCCCGGCACCCGCCCCCGCACCGGCACCCGTCGCCGTGCAGCAGGACGACCCGGCCAAGCGGAAGTTCCCGATCACCCCGCTGGCCGGCGAGCCGCCGCTGACGTTGTTCCGCCACAAGCAGATGTTCGAGCTGCCGGCGGGCACCGAGGTCGACCGCTACGGTGACCAGAGCGGCAACCTCGTGTACGTGGCGGGCACGCCGTTCCCGGAACGCAGCCTCGTGCCGTCGTGGATCAACCGCCCGTACCGGGTCTACCGCCTGCGCCGGCCGCTCGAGGTGCTGACCGGCGTGGCGGTGCCGTGGTTCGAGCAGCCCGGCGGCGGAACCGCCTACCTGCTGCCGAAGGCGGTCGAGGAGATGATCGCCGAGGGCGTGCTCGTGGAGATCACGGGCTCAGGAGACAACTAGGCCGTACGCCGCCGCGAACGAGACCGCGGTGTCGATGTCGATCAGGGCTCCGGCGAGCTTCGCTTGCCGGAGCCCGTTCGCGTCGATCTGCGCCCCGCGCAGGTCCGCCCCGTCGAGCTTCGCGTCGAGCAGCCGCGCGCCCATCAGATCCGCCCGGCTGAGGTCGGTGTTGCGCAGGTCCGCCTCGCTGAGGTTCGTCTCGCGGAACCGCTGACCGCCCAGCTTCAAGCCGTGCAGCGGTGCCTTCACGAACGACGCCAGCGTGAAGTCGACCTCGGTGAACGTGACCGGGCGCAGCACGCAGTCCGCGAAGTTCGACCCCAGCAGGCTGCACGAGGTGAAGCTGGAGCGCGTGAGCACCGTGCGGTCGAACGTGCACTGCCGGAACGCCGTCGCGTGGTGCCTCGACTCGCCCAGGTCGGTCCGGGTGAAGTCGCACCGGGTGAACGTGCACCCCGTCGTCACCAGCTCGCGGAGGTCCGCCTCGGTGAAGTCGCAGTCCGTGAAGGACCGCTTCTCCCAGTGCTGGTTCGGCATGTTCGCGTCGGCGTAGTCCTCGCCGACCTCTTCGACCGGGCCGGTTTCTTCGACGGGGTTGTCCACGGCCCCTAGTGTGCCGGAGCGTCGCTCACCTGTTCGACCGGTGCGGCCTTCTCCGACTCGCGCCGCGTCAGCACCAGGGGAGCGTCCTCGGTGATCGCGACGGTGTGCTCGGAGTGCGCGGTGCGGGAACCGTCGGCCGAGCGGATGGTCCAGCCGTCCGGGTCGTAGACGATCTTGTCGGTGGTGCGGGCGAGCCACGGTTCGAGCGCGAGCGTCAGGCCCGGCTTCAGGGTCATGCCGCGGCCGGCGTGGCCCTTGTTCGACACGTGCGGGTCCTCGTGCATGGTGCGGCCGATGCCGTGGCCGCCGAACTCGGTGTTGACCGGGTAGCCGTACGAGCGCGCCACCTGGTAGATCGCCGCCGACAGGTCGCCCAGCCGGTTGCCGGGGCGGGCCACCGCGATCGCCGCCTCCAGCGCCTCCTCGGTGGCGCGGACGATCCGCTGGTCCTCCTCCGCGGGCGTGCCGACGATGACGGTGCGCGCGGAGTCGGCGACCCAGCCGTCGATGCCCACGGCGATGTCGGCGGTGAGCACGTCGCCGTCGCGCAGCACGTAGTCGTGCGGCAGGCCGTGCAGCACGGCGTCGTTGACCGACAGGCAGATGACGTTGCGGAACGGGCCCTTGCCGAACGACGGCGCGTAGTCCCAGTAGCAGGACTCGGCACCGCGGTCGGAGATCATCCCGCGGACGTGGTGCTCCAGGTCCATGAGGTTGACGCCCACGTCGGCGAGCCGGCCGACCTCGGTGAGGACCTCGGCCACGAAGCGCCCGGTCACGTGCATGCGGTCGATCTCCGCAGGCGACTTCAGTTCAATCACGAGCTACCTCACTGCCTTGGTATAGTTATACCGGCACCCTAACACTTGTCGGTATAGTAATACCAACCTATCCTGGTGGCATGGTCCGCCAACCGCTCACGCCAGAGCAGATCGAAGCCGGCCGCCGACTCGGCGCCCTGCTGCGGCGCGCACGGGCGGGGCGGGACCTCGTGGAGGTCGCGCAGTCGGCCGGCATCTCGCCGGAGACCCTGCGCAAGATCGAGACGGGCCGTCTCCCGACGCCCGGCTTCGGCACGATCATCTGCCTCGGCGAGGCCCTCGGCGTGCCGGTGCAGGAGCTCGCGGACACCTGGCGCGGCGCCGACCAGCCGCTCGACGCCGTGTCCTAGCACCTCGGCGTGGTTGTCCACTCTCACACCCTCGGTCGCTCCCCGTGTTGGTAACGTGCGGGACGCCGGGCGACCTGCCCGACGTCAACGAGGACCGTCATTCGGGAAGGCTCATGACCCGCACGCCCGTGAACGTCACTGTCACCGGTGCCGCCGGCCAGATCGGCTACGCACTGCTGTTCCGCATCGCCTCCGGCCACCTGCTGGGCCCGGACACCCCGGTCAACCTGCGGCTGCTGGAGATCACCCCGGCGCTGAAGGCCGCGGAGGGCACCGCGATGGAGCTCGACGACTGCGCCTTCCCGCTGCTCAAGGGCATCACGATCACCGACGACGCGAAAACCGCGTTCGACGGCGTGAACGTCGCCCTGCTCGTCGGCGCCCGCCCCCGCACCAAGGGCATGGAGCGCGGCGACCTGCTGGAGGCCAACGGCGGCATCTTCAAGCCGCAGGGCGAGGCGATCAACGCCGGTGCCGCGGACGACGTGAAGGTGCTCGTGGTCGGCAACCCGGCCAACACCAACGCCCTCATCGCCCAGCAGCACGCGCCGGACGTCCCGCGCGAGCGCTTCACCGCGATGACGCGCCTGGACCACAACCGCGCCCTGTCGCAGCTCGCCAAGAAGCTGGGCGTCGCGGTCACCGACATCAAGAACATGACGATCTGGGGCAACCACTCGGCCACCCAGTACCCGGACCTGTTCCACGCCGAGGTGGGTGGCAAGACCGCCGCCGAGGCCGTGAACGACCAGGCGTGGCTGGAGAACGACTTCATCCCGACCGTCGCCAAGCGCGGTGCGGCGATCATCGAGGCCCGTGGCGCGTCCTCGGCCGCCTCGGCCGCCAACGCCGCCATCGACCACATCCACGACTGGGTCAACGGCACCGAGTGGACCTCGATGGCCATCCCGTCGGACGGCTCGTACGGCGTGCCCGAGGGCATCATCTCGTCGTTCCCGGTCAAGTGCTCCGGTGGTGCGTACGAGATCATCCAGGGCCTGGAGATCGACGAGTTCTCCCGCGCCCGCATCGACGCCTCCGTGGCCGAGCTGGTCGAGGAGCGCGACGCGGTCAAGGGCCTCGGCCTGATCTGATCCGCGGCGCGGATTTCGTGGCACTGTGGGGCACGTGCTGATTCCCTGGCCCGTGCCCCAGCCGCAGATCTCCGACGACGTGCACCCCGCGCTCGCTGACGCCGCCCGTGCGGCGTCGGCGGCGTACGGGCGTGCCCGTTCCGCGCACACCCGGCTCGAGCTCCGCGAGGAGGTCGCCGACGGTGCGGACGGAACACCGACGATGCGCGTCGACCGCATCGTCGAGGACGCGATCCTGGAGTCGATCCACCGCAGTCGCGTGAACCTCCTGTCCGAGGAAGCCGGGTTCGTCGACAACGGCTCGGCGGTCACCCTCGTCATCGACCCGGTCGACGGGTCCGCGAACGCCGCGTTCGGCGTTCCGCTCTCGTGCTTCGCCGGTGCCGTTGTCATTGACGACACGGCTACCGAAGCTTTGACCACATGGTTCGACACGGGCCGTGCGTGGCATGCGCGCGCGGGTGTCGACACATCGTTCCGCACGACGGGGCGCACGTCGTTGGACGGTGCGTCGATCTGCCTGATGCGGCCCAAGACCGGCACCCAGGACGCGTGGCTGCGCATTGCGAACCGCGCCGACCGCATCCGGGTGCTGTGCACGACGTGCCTGGAGACCATGCTCGTGGCCGAGGGGACCGTCGACGGCTTCATCGATCCCGGAACCGATACACACCGGATCATGGACCTGGCCACGGCGCTGGTCACCGTGCCGGCCGCCGGTGGGGTGCTGGTCGACCTGCACGGCCGGCCGTTCACGTTCGACCCGGACCTGTCCCGCCGGTGGTCCGGTGTGGCGGCGGCGACTCCCCAGCTGGCCGAGGAGCTGATCGCGACCGCGCTGGCTTAGACGGTTCCGCGCGGCTCGACGACGCAGTCGGGTCCGGGGAACACGAGGCCCTCGTGGCCGTCGTTGAAGCGGACCAGGTAGGGCGGGGCACCGTCGGTGCCGCGGACCTCGAGGATCTCGCCGAGGCGTTCCTCGAGACCGATGGAGCGGCTGTGGACGTGGAGCCTGTCACCAACTGTTGCTTGCATGGCGCTGCGACACCTCCGGGAGCGGCGTGAGGTCAGGCGTCAAAGCCTAGGCCGCTTCCGGAGGTGCGCAACAGGGACTCGAGTGCTCATCCACCGCACGCGGCGGAGACCTTGGCGACCATGTCAGCCTTCTGCGTGACCCAGTCCGCCGCGGAACCGACGTTCTGCATGCCGTTCGCGGCCTCCTCGAGCGCCTTCTTCACCTGCTCGTCGGGTGCGGAGTTGGCCAGGTTCTCGAGGTCGGTCGCCTTGGCCTTGGTGTCCTCCAGCGCCTTCTGCGGGTCGCTCAGGTCCGGTGAGAACCCGACCAGCTGGATCGCGTCGGCGCACAGCTTCACCTTGTCCGCGGTGTCGCTGACTCCCTGGATCGTGTCGCAGGCCGTCAAGCTGCCCAACGCGATGACGGCTGCCGCCAGCGGTCCGATAAGGCGCATTCGCTCTCCCTCTGCCCGAAGTGTCCGTTTGTGTTGTCCCCGACTCTACCGACCTGCGGTTACCGGTGGGCGTATTCTTCGACCTGGCGCTGGTAGAGCTTCCTGATGACGTCGTCGATCTGCGGCTCCACGACGGCGAGGTCGTGCACCTCCACCTGCGCGACGACCCTGGTGATCAGTTCGGCCGCCGTCGTCTCCGCTCTCCTGAACGTCAGGTGGTGGCGCGTCCCGCTCGCTTCACTGCGCACGGCCGTCACTCCTGGGACGTCCGGCGCGGGGCCGGGTTCCCTGAGGTCGATGACCAGCTCGCGCTCCGGCGTGACCTCCTCGCGCAGCGCGTCGAGCGCCCCGTCGGCGAGCACCCGGCCGTGGTCGATCACCATCAGCCGCGGGCAGAGCCGTTCGATGTCGTCGAGGTCGTGCGTGGTGAGCAGGAGCGTGGTGCCGCGGCGGGCGTTGAGGTCTTTGAGGAACTCCCGCAGCCGTTCCTTCGACTCCAGGTCCAGGCCGATCGTCGGTTCGTCGAGGACCAGCAGCTCCGGCGCGTGCAGCAGGGCGGCGGTGATCTCACCGCGCATCCGCTGCCCGAGCGAGAGCTGCCGCACCGGTGTGAGCAGGAACTCCCGCAGGCCCAGCAGCTCGACGCACTCGTCGAGCCGGGTCCGGTAGTCCGGCGGCGGCACCCGGTAGATCGACCGGAGCAGGTCGAAGCTGTCGCGCAGCGGCAGGTCCCACCACAGCTGGCTGCGCTGGCCGAACACCACGCCGATCCGCTTGGCGAGGTCCCGCCGCTGCTTGGCCGGGTCGACCCCGCTGACCTGGACCCGGCCGCTGCTCGGCACCAGGATGCCGGTCAGCATCTTGATCGTCGTCGACTTGCCGGCCCCGTTCGGGCCGACGTACCCGACGGCCTCGCCCGCCGCCACGTCGAAGCTGACCCCGTCCACCGCGGTGACGGTCTTGTACTTGCGCCGCAGGCCCTTGGTGGTGGCGACCTTGAACTCCCTGCGGAGCTCCCTGACCTCGATCATGATCCCGTTCCCCGGTATCTCCCGACCGCGAACCGCCACACCAGCCCGGCGACCACGGCCGCCAGTGCCGCGACGAGCGGTGATGTCCAACCGACCCAGCCCGGCAGTCCGAGCGGGTCCTGCCTCCCGAGCAGCGCGAGGCTCGGGTAGTACGCGACGAACGCCCCCGGCACGACGAACGCCATGAACCAGCGCAGCGGCCGGGAGTAGACGTTGATCGGGTACGAGGTGAAGGCGCCGCTGCCGTAGGTGACCGCGTTCGCGAACTCGCGGCCGTCGACGATCCAGAAGCAGATCGAGCACGCGACCACCCACACCGCGCTGTAGATGACCGCGCCCGCCACCGGGGTCAGGACCACCAGCGCGACCTTCGCCGGCGACCAGTCGACCGCGACCCGGTTGAGCGCGTAGACCATGACCGCGACCGCGCCGAAGATCCGCCCGATCCGCCGCAACCGGATGTCGGACACCATGATCTGCGGCAACGTGCCGAGCGGGCGCATCAGCAGCACGTCGAAGCTGCCGGTGCGGATGTAGGTCGGCAGGTTGTCGAGCTGCCCCGCGAACAGGTCCGCGGCGCCGAACGCGGCGCCAGCGAACGCGTACATGAGCAGCACCTCGTCCCTGCTGAACCCGCCCAGCGCGTTGACCTGGCCGAACAGCACCAGGATCACGAGCAGCTCGTACCACTGCGCGATCACCTGCGTGACGAAGTCCAGCGCGAACGACGCCCGGTAGGACAGCTGGCTGCGCAGCCGCGCGCCGATGAGCCGCGGGTAGATGACGTCAGCCACCCTGCACCACCACCCTGCGCACCGCGCGCCGCAACGCGAAGTGGCCGAGCGCCAGCACCACGACGGCCCAGAAAAGTTGGTACAGCAGGAGTCTCACGACACTGCCGTGGCCGAGGAACACGTCGATCGGCGCCTGCAGCAACGCCGGGAACGGGCTCATCCACAGCAGGTCCCGCGCCCACTGCGGGAAGAACGCGATCGGCACGGTCAACCCGCACAGCAGGCCGGACGTGACGTTCCAGAACCCGTACAGCCCGCGGTTGTCGAGCAGCCAGAACGCGCTGACCTCCACGAGGAACCGCACCCCGAAGCTGCACACCAGCGCGATGAGCGCGCTCACCAGGAACAGCGGCCACCGGAGGGGGCTGTCCGGGAACTGGAAGGGGAACAACAGCATGCCGAACAACGCGGGCGGCAGCAGCCGCACGAGGAACGCGTACCCGCCGCGCCCGACGTCCTGTGCGAGCAAGGCGCTCAACAGGTGCCAAGGCCGGTACAGGTCCACCACGACGTCACCGGATCGCACTCGCTCGGCGAGCTCGTTCGGTCCCCACAGCAGGACGAACCCGAGCAGCCCCTGCCCGATCCAGACGTACGTGTTGGTCGCGGCGATGTCGTAGTCGGCGATCTCACCGTTCGCCGCCTTGAGGGCGGCGACGAGGACCGCGACCCTGAGCAGGCCGAAGACCACGTTCGTGGTCATCCCGGCCAGCATCGCCTGTCGGTAGGTCGAATACCTTCGGAACCCAGCAATGATCAAATCGGCGTGAACACGCACAGCGGTCCACGTTACGACCCGTCGCAAGTGGATTTGTTCAACTGCCGAAAGCGGCCGTGACCGTCTCACCCACGTCCGGCGGCGACCCGAGGCACAGGTAGTAGCTCCGCTCGCCGTCCTTGAAGCCGACGGCGACGATGTCCCAGCCGGTCGTGTCGACCCCGGCCTTCGTGTTCGCCTTCATCACCTCGGGTGAACAGGTCTTGGCGAGCTCCGGCGCCTTCGCCAGGTCCTCCGGGTCGGCCGTGGGGATCGGCCCCGACAGCCACCCGCCGGCGAACGCCTCCCAGAAGTGGTCCTCCGAGCAACTGCCGGTCCGCCGCGCCGTGGCCGCCGCACCACCGGCCTGCACGGTGCCGCGGAAGCACGTGGAGCTGTCGACGCAGAAACCGCTGTCGCACACCTTCAGGAACGGTGGCACGGACTCCAGCGCGACCTCGTTCGTCCTCTGCTGCCGGGGGTCCTGCGTGCTCGCCTGCGTCTTGTCACCGCCGGAGCTCCACACCAGCACCCCGGCCGTGACCGCCACGACCGCCACGACCGCCGCGACCAGCGGCCACCTCTTCGCGGCCTTGGGCTGCTGGGGCGTCAAGCTCCGCAGCTCGTCGCGCAGCTGCGCCGCAGTCGCCGTGCGCTGCGTCGTGTCCGGGTGCAACGCGCGGGCGATCGTGTCGTGCAACGCCGACGGCACCCCGTCGACCGTCGGCACCGGCTTCCGCAGCACCTCACCGAGGTGGTCGAAGCTGGTGATGGGCCACGGCACCGGTCGCGGCGGCTTCCCGGCCAGCAACGTGTAGAGCGTGGCGGCGAGCGAGTACACGTCCGCCTGCGGCGTCGGCGGCGCCATGGCGAACGCCTCCGGCGGCGCGAAGCTGGGGCTCAGCGCGTCCCTGGTGACCGTGCTCCCGCCCTGCGCGTCCAGCAGCGCGGCCAACCCGAAGTCGGCGAGCTTCGGCGTCCCGTACCGGTCGACGAGGATGTTGCCCGGCTTGATGTCCCGGTGCAGCACACCCTCCCTGTGCGCGGCGGCGAGCGCGTCCGCGAGCTTGATCCCCAGATCCCTGACCTGCTCGGCCGGCAACCGCCCCTGCTTCTCCAGCCGGTCAGCCAGCGACCCGCCGTCGCACAGCTCCATCACCAGGTAGGGCGTGCCGTTCTGCGTGATGTTCGCGTCGTGCACCCCGACGACGTGCGGGTGCCCGCTCAGCTTGGCCGCCGCGTGCGCCTCCCGCACGAACCTCCTGCGATCCCGCTCGTCGGCCAGCACGCGGTTGTCGATCTTGACGGCGACGTCGCGGTCGAGCTGGGCCTGGTGGGCGCGGTAGACGGTGGCGAAACCGCCGGAGCCGAGGGGTCTCAGGAGGGTGAGGCCGGGGATGTGGGGTGCGGTCACGGGCGGCACTTTAGGCGACGCCACCGACAATCCGGAGACGGCACGGGCCGGGTCTGGACACCAGACCCGGCCCGTGCCGGTCACTCGACGTTCGCCCGCCTCCGTCAGACGGGTGGCCCGACCCGGACCCTGATCTGCTTGTTGTGCTCGCTGTGCTCCACCACCAGACCGCGGATCCTGGAACCCGCCTCCGGCAGCTCTTCAGGGCTGAGGGACACGCCCTGCGGCCGGTACGAGAGCGCGTCGACGAAACCCGTGGCGTTCGGATCCTCGTCGAACGTGAGGAAGAGGCCGAACCTCCTCGTGGCCGCTACGGTCGCGTCCACCTGCTGGCCCACCGGAAGGCGCTCTTTCGCGGCTTCCCAATCAGTGTCGGTGCTCATTGCAGTGAAAAGTAATCCCTCTTGTAGCTGTTCAGCAGATCGAACATCGTGTTGGGAACGGGCAGTTCGGTGTGCGGTCCGCCGTCGTAGGTCTTCTCGAACTGCTGGAAGTGCTGGACGTAGTCGGCCAGCGGAACCTTGACCTGCAGGACGCCGCTCCTGCGCTCCAACGCGTACTTGATGGCGAGCTCCTGATCGGTGGTGAAGTACGCGAACCCGTCGGGGTCGGAGTCCCTCGCCCGCTTGCTGAACGGCTCACCGGGGAAGCGGTCCTTGGTGAAGCCCTGCTCCACCAGTTCCTTGACCTCGCGCGGCCACGGTGCTTTCAGCAAGGGCACGTAGGCGTCCGGCGTACCGGCGTTCTTGACCAGATGGGTCGCCACGTCGGACGGGATGGTCTTGGCCACCGCCTTGCCCGCGGTGGCGCCGATCCCGATCCCGGGCACCATCGCCGCCGCCGACAACTCGGCTTCGAGCCACTCCCCCTCCGCCGCGTAGAACAGCGCGTTCAGCCCGTCGGCCAGTTCGCCGACCACCGGCACCAGACCCAGCAGGTCCAGCGACACGTGCCACAGCCCGGTCGTCAGAGCCTGCCCGAACCCGTTCGGGTCGGCCTTGAAGTCCTCCCACGTCTTCTTCAGCTGGGCCTGGAACAGGTCCCCGTCCGGCCGGTTCGGTTCGTTCAGCTCCAGCGAGCTGCCGAGCGCCACGACGTCCTTCATCAGCAGGACCTCGGCGCGCGTGATCGACTGCTCGATCTTCTGGTACGTCATCGCCACGCCGTCGACCGGGTCGACCTGGTCGGCGAACTGGTGTGACGGCGTCTGCGGCGACGACGAGACCGGCGGGTCGAAGCTGTCGCCGTAGAGCGGCTGGCCCAGTGCCGACGGGATCGGCATCGGGTTGTTCATCGCCGCGCGGCGGTTCTCCGCGCGGGCCGCGATCGCGGGGTCCGGCGGCGGTGGCGGCGCGTAGTTGTAGCCGTTGGGCTTGTTCGGGTTGCGGCCGCCGGGTTCGGTGTCGCCGTCACCGGAGCCGTTGACGCACGAGCTCCCGCCGCCGAACGACACCAGCAGGCTGGGGTCGCGGCCGGCGCCGTTGCACGGCGTGTCGCACCCGCCGCCGGAGAACGCCTTGCGGGCCGTGCAGTCGTCACCGCCCTGGCTGCTCGGCGGGTTGATCTTGTCGAACATCCCGGGAGAGGGCTTGCCCTCCGCGTGGTCGTTCTCGTAGCAGTACGGGTAGGGGCGCGGGTAGTCGCAGGTGACGTCGCGCGGCCTCATGCCGTTCGGGTCGACGAAGTTCGTCGGCGCGCCCGCACCGTAGTTGTAGCGGTGCGCGAACGACGACGGGTTCGCCGGCAGCGCGGCCGAGTCGCGGCTGGAGAACGCGCCGCGGGACGGGTCGTACCAGCGGGCCGACATGTTGACCTGGTCGGTCTCCTGGTCGGTCCAGTCGCCCTGGTAGCCCAGCGGGCGCTTGGTGCCGCCCACGACCTTGCCGAACGGGTCGTACGAGGTCGTGTCCGTCAGCGTGCCGGAGGCCGGGTCGAGGGACCCGATCACGTCGGAACGGCCGTTGGCCACCGCGAGCCGCTTGGTGCCGTTCTGCTGCACCGCCAGCAGGTCGGCGCCGGGACCGCGGCTGAACGTCGACGAGCCGTCGGAGGCCAGGTCGTTGCCCGTGCCGGAGTAGGCGAAGGTGGTCGAGTTGCGCTTGACCACCCGGTCGAGGCCGTCGTAGGAGTACGTGGCCGCGCCCTGGGACGCCAGGCGGTTGAACGCGTCGAACTTGGACTGCTGCGCGCCCTTCGACACCGTGGTGCCGCGCGGGGAGTGGACGTAGGAGTCGGTTCCGTCGTTCAGCAGGCGGTTGCGTTCGTCGAACGTCGCCGTCTTGCCGGCCGCCGAGGTGCGGTTGCCCGCCGCGTCCCAGCCGTACGCGGTCTCGACCCCGTCGGACTTCCACGAGGTCAGCCGGCCGAGCGCGTCGTAGCCGTACTCCTGCAGCGCGGGGCCCGCGAAGCCGGCCGAGGTGGCCGTCTTGAGCTGGTTCCCGTTGTCGTAGGTGTACGTCTTCGAGGCGCCGCCGACCTTGTCGGCCTTGAGCCGCGCGAGGTCGTCGTACTCGAACTCCCGCTTGCGGCCGCCGCCGTACTCCATCGCCTTGACCTGGCCGACCTCGTTGTACGAGGCGACCTGCAGCGTGCCCGTCAGCGCGTCCTGCACGCTGCTCAGACGGCCGTTGAGGTAGGCGTAGGTCGAGGCACCGGAGGCGTCCGAACGCGTGGTCACGCGGCCGTCGGAGTCGTAGCCGAACGACGACGTGCCGGACGGGCCGTCGGCGGTCAGCAGCTGGCCGCGGTCGTTGTGCGTGAACGTGTTCGTGCCGCCGGGAGCCGACGCGGAGGTCAGCCTGCCGAGCACGTCGTAGGCCATGACCCGCTCGACGGTCGGGGCCTCGGCACCGGACCCGGTCTCGCGCGTCAGCTGCCCGCGCAGGTCGAACGTCCGCTCCCGCGCCACGCCACCGGGGGCGACCGCGCGAACCGGCAGCCCACCGGTGTCGTAGGAGGTCACCCACGTCCGGTCGGCCGCGTTCGGGTGCGCGGCGGTCGACGGCTCGACCGTCTTCTCCGGCAACCCCAGCGAGTTGTAGGTGTTGTAGGTCGGGATCTGCTTGCCGTTGGTGTAGCGGGTGAGGTTGCCCGCCGCGTCGTAGCCGAAGCTGGTCGTGACCGACTCCGGCTCCGCCTGCTGCACCACGCGGCTCAGGGCGTCGTAGGTGAACGTCGTCGTCCGGTTCAGCGGGTCACGCGTCGTCTCGACGTTGCCGGCCGCGTCGTAGGTGACCGACGAACGGCGCAGCAGCTGGCCCAGCGGGTTCAGGTCGACGGAGTTCTTGACCCGGCCCGCCGTGTCGTAGTTGGTGCGCGTGGACCGGCCCAGCGCGTCCTTCACCGTGGCGGGGCGGCCCACCATGTCGTAGCCGTAGTGCGTGGGCACGCCGGCCGGGTCGACGACCTTGGTCAGCGCGCCGACCGCGTCGTAGCTGAACGTCGACCTGGAGCCGCCCGCGGACACCTTCTCCAGCAGGTCACCGGAGTCGGCGTACTTGAACCGGCTCGTGAACGTGCCCGGCTGGGGCCTGCGCTCCAGCTGGGTGGCCGTGACCAGGCGACCGAGGTCGTCGTACGTGCGCTCGGCACGCCCGCCGTCCGCGTTCACGCTCGACAGCAGCTCACCGACACGGGTGTAGGTGAACGACGAGGTGCCCTGCGACTCGCCCGGCGTCGTCGGGTGCGGGTGGGCCACCTCGACGACGCGGTTCATCTGGTCGTACCTCATCCGCGTCACGGCACCGCGGGCGTCGGTCACGGCGGCGAGGTTGCCGTCGCCGTCGTAGTCCCTGTGCGTGAGGCGCGGCGTGATCACCGAGGTGGAACCCGGTGGGGTGTAAGGAGGTGCGAACGCGTCGACCAGCCGGCCGAGCTTGTCGAACGTGGCCCGCGACGTCCTGCCCTGCGCGTCGACGGACTCGGTGGGCTGACCGAAGGTGTTGTACCCGGCCTTGGTCTCCGGACGGGTGCGCACGGCGGCGCTGCCGTCACCGGCCTCGACCGACACCTCGGGTGCCCTGGTGCCGATCACCCGGCCGAGCACGTCGTAGCTGATCTCCGCCGTGGTCGAGGTGCCGCGCGGGTCGTGGATCGAGGTCAGCTGGTTCTGCGCGTCGTAGCCGCGCACGGTGGTCAGCCACTTGCCGTCCACCCACACGCGCTCGGACGTCTGGCGCCCGGCCGCGTCGTAGCCGAACTCGACGGTCTCCACGTCGGTCGACACCAGCTGGGAGCCGGTGTTGGACTCCAGGCCGGAGCGGACGACCTTGGTGACGTTGCCGTTCAGGTCGTACGTGAGCGCGGAGCGCCGCTTGAGGCCGTTCGGGTCCGCCGTGGTGGCGGTGATCCGGCCGACCCGGTCGTACTCGGTGGTGGTGACCCGGTTCCCGGTGCCGACGACCTTGGTCAGGTTGCCGGCGTTGTCGTAGCTGAAGTCGGCGAGCACGATGTCGCGCGTGCTGCCGTCCTCGTCGTGGAAGCCCTTCGCGTAGGTCTGCTTCAACGAGCCGTCGGTGTAGTACCGGTAGCCGGTCTTGCGTCCCATCGCGTCGGTCTGCCCGACGAGCTCGCCCGCGAGGTCGTAGTCGTACGCGGCGACGACGAGGTAGTCGTCGGGGGAGACGGGTCTGGTCTCCTCGTCCGGTTCCGCCGGTCGCCACTGGTCGCGCCAGCCGCGCAACCGCACCTCGGCGACCATGTTGCGCGCGGTGTAGGCGTACTCGTACTTCACGCCGTCCGGGCCGACCGTCCAGGTGCGGTTGCCGGAGCTGTCGTAGCCGAAGGTGGTCTCCAGGCCCTCGGCGTCGACCAGGCGCCGCACCCGGTTGCGGTCGTCGTACTCGGTCGTGGCGGTCCTGGTCGCGTCCCCGCCGGTGAGGTCCTTGGCCTCGACGCGCTCCGGGAAGCCGTCGACGGTGTAGTCGGTCCGCACCTGCAACTGGTGCGAGACACCGGTGACCGGGTTCTTCACCACCGGCTGCGTGACGCTGTCCACTCTGGACAGCTGGTCGTAGGTCGTCGCGGAGAACACGCCGTTCTGGGTGGTGCGTTCCCTGCGCCCCAGCGCGTCGTAGGTGTAGGTCGTGACGAGACCCGCCGGCGTGGTCACCTCGGCGAGGTCACCGGTGGCGTGGTAGCGGTACCTCGTCACGGCGCCGCGGGCGTCGGTGCTCTCGCGCACCAGCCCGGCCGGTGCGTTGCCGCCGCCCACCGCCGGCTGGTTGCCGTCGGTGTAGAGGTGCCGCACCACGGCACCGTCCGGCGTGGTCTGGGTGTCCAGCTCGCCGAGCGCCGTGTAGGTGTAGCTGGTCTTGTAGGTGTCGTCGGTCGCACTGGCCGAACGGCCGTCCCGCGCCGCGATCACCTTGTCCAGCCGCGGGTCCGTCAGGTTCGACTCGTCGGCGAAGAACTGGAAGTACGACGTCTGGCAGTCCGACAGGCCCGAGCGGCAGGACGTCCGCGAGACGATGTTGCCGCGCTTGTCGTGCTGGAGCGTGACCCGGTTGCCGGTCTCGTCGGTGATCTTGCTCTGGAACCCGGCCTCGTCGTACTCGTAGGTGCGGGCGCCCTGCATCTCGACCGGCACGAACGAACCGGGCCCGCCGCCGATCGGCACCTCGCAGAACGAGCCGCCCGGCTGGCTGACGCACGTCGTGGTCGTGGTGGTGGTCGTCGGCTGGGTCGGCCGGTCCTCCGGCCTGACCTCCATGCCCAGCGGCGCGAGGTAGCGCAGGATGCGGCCGCGCAGCGGGTCGTAGTCGTAGAAGTGGGAGCGGTTGCCGGGGTCGATCACCCGCACCGTGCGGACCATCTTCTCCCGGCTGGGGCCGCTGACGACCGGTTCGCTCAGCGTCCACCTGCCGCCGTTGCCGTCGACCAGCGTGTGCATCCGGTCGCGCTGGACGTCGTAGCTGACCTCCGCCGCCACCTTGCCGCTCGGCAGCGCGACCTTGGTCAGCTGGTCGGCCGGGTCGAGCGCCGCGCGGTGCGCGTTGATCGCGAGCTGCCCCACCGTGTGCTGGTAGACGGCGACCTCGTCGATCTGGCCGGAGAAGTGCCTGCGCACGGTGCTGCCCCAACCGGCCCAGTCGGTCGTGTTGAGCTGCTGCGAGGCACCCACCAGCACGTGCGTCAGGGTGGAGTTGTCGATCGTGCCCGTCCGGTCGCCGACCGGCTGGCCGTCGAGGTACAGCCACTGCCTGTTCACCGTGCTGGTGAGCGCGACGTGGTGCCAGCGGTTGTCGTTGACCGCCGCGGTGGACGTGATCGGGTCGACCGCGCCGTGCCAGAACTGGCCGCGCAGCTTGCCGTCCGTGCCCACGTACAGCACCGGCACGGTGTTCGCGGGCGCGGTGCCGAGCGGGGTGTTCTGGGCGCCGACCAGCGGACCGCCGGCCCCCGTCTTGAACCACAGCTCGACGGTGACCTCACGGCTCTTCTTGATCAGGCCCTGCGGCAGCGCCACCGCGGACGTGGTGCCGTTGAACGAGGCCGCGCGGTCACCCGCCCCGGCCACGCCCTCGCCCACCGCGGTGCGGGTGACGTCGGTGAGGCGGCCGGTGTCCTTGCCGAGGTTGGTCGCGACCTCGCTGCGGGCGTCGGTGCCGCTGTCCTCGCGGAACCGCCAGAAGCTGTCCGGGTTGCTGTCGATGACGGCGCTGCGGAAGTGCGTGCCCTGCTGGTAGCTGTACGTCGTGCAGTTGCTCAGCGGGTCGCAGACGGTGCTGAGCCGGTCGGTGCCGGTCTCGTAGTTGTAGCGCCACGTCGAGGTCTTGCCGTTCACCGCGTCGGTGGCGACGGTGCTGACGTGGTTGCCCGCCCACGTGAACGTGAGCGTGCGGTTGCTGGTCGTGTTCCTGGCGGTCTTCAGCTTGCCGGACTCGTAGGTCAACGCGACCGCGCGACCCGCGGCGTCCGTGGTCCTGCTCAGCGTGCCGTCCGCGGCGAACAGGTGCGTCGTGTTCGACTTGTCCGTCAGCAGCCAGCCGCCGCCGGTCTGCGGCACGAGCGTCGCCCACCTGCCCGGCGGGGGAGCGAGCCGGCCCCCGGTGGGCCTGCCCTGCGCGTCGAGGTCGGCGCCGAACCTGACCTGCTGGCCGTCCGGGTAGGTGACCACGACGTTGCCGGAACCGTCGTCGTCCGGCGTGATCCGCATGTCGTACCGGCTCGACCAGCCGGCGCCGAACAGGCCGGTGCGCCGCGGGTCGAGGCTGTTGTACGTGCGGTTGACCGTGAGCTCGGGCCCGACGGTCGTCACCGACGCGTCGACCGCGCCGGTGGTGTAGTTGCCGACCTGCGGTGAGAAGTCACCGCCGCTGCCGCTGTACGGCGCGGTGCCCAGGTGCGCGGTGATCTCCGGCTGCGGCACGGCGGTCAGCAGGGTGGCGAACCCGATCTTCGGGCTCTCCTTCTGGCCGTCCCAGGCGAAGATCTGCCACTTGTACTCTGTGCTCCAGCTCAGCCTGCCGTGCGGGACGGTCCAGGTCTGGCTGTTGACGCGGCCCGAGTCGAAGCAGTTCTGCTCGTTCTTGTCGCAGATCTCGAAGCGGTACTGCAGGGTGCCGCCGGTGAGAGGGGCGTCGACGTCGATCGCCCTGGCCCAGAACGTCGGCGTGAGCGACGGTGACGAGTACCCGTTGGGCGGCCACTGCTCCTGCAGTGCGGGAGCGATCTCCTCCACCCGCAACGTGAGGCCCGCGGGCGGCACCTGCTCGTCGGTGAACATCGCGCCACCGCGGCGCAGCATCGAGAACTCGTACCGGTACGTGCCCGGTTCGGTCTTGAGGATGTTCGCGTCGAGCGTGACCGACGCGCCGCGGCCGACCGTGCCGGGCAGCGGCGCCGACTCGCTCCAGCCGAGGTAGGTGCCGTTCTCGCTGAACTGCCGGTACGCCAGCGCGAAGTCGTTGGAACCCCAGTCAACCGCGCTGCGGTTGGTGACGGTGATCTTGACCTTGCCGCCGTTGGTGCGGGTGACCGGCGGGTCCGGCACCGGGTTCTCGAACCGGTACCCGGCGTCGAACGGCGAGTGCGTGATCGCGAGCCGCGGCGGGTTGGCCGTGCCGGCGCCGGTGAACTTCTTCCAGCTGCGGCCGTCCGTCTCGGACGCGCGCACGCTGAGACCGAAGTTGGCCTGCTGGCCCGTGACCCAGCGCTGGATCAGCGAACGGCCGTTCTCGCCGAGCGTGACCAGCTCAGTCGCCGTGGGGCACTTGGACACCGTGGTGCGCGGAGCGATCCAGCCGTGCGCGAACTGCGCGCTGCCCAGCACCGTGCCGTCGTAGCCGGGGCCGGGGAAGCTGTACCCGGTGCGCGCCGTCCAGTCCTGCGTCACCGCGTGCACCGTGATCGGCAGCGTCGCGGAACAGGACGTGGCGTGGTAGTTGGTGATCGCGAGCTGCGCACCGAGGATGCGGTGGCCCGCCAGGTCGTTCTGCACGTTCGGGAAGTGGAGGTACGACGCCGCCGTGAACGAGCCGCCGTCCACGACGTGACCGGCGCGCAGCTCACCGCCCGGCTGGCTGAACGTCGAGCCGTCCCCGTTGCGCTGCACGAACATCGACGCCGACGCGTCCTTGCGGTGCACCGGCGGGTCGACGACGACCGGGTAGACGCGGGCGGGGTCGCGCAGCCACGCGGAGTCGAGGCCGACCCGCAGCACCTGCCGGCCCTTGTCGCCCAGCAGCTCGTACGTGACGCCGCGCGACTCGGCCGTGATGCCGGAGATCTCGCCCTTCTTCGAGTCGGCCATGAAGCCGTGGGGGATGACGGCGCGCTCGTCGCCGCTCTCGTCCCTGAGGACGACGTCGCCGTCCCTGAGCTCGGCGGTGAGGCCGGTGAGCTTCAGCGGGAAGTCCCACACGTGCGGCGCGTCCTGGTTGTGCAGGACCAGGAACTCCTTGAAGCCGCCCGCTTCCACCTCGAACCGCAGGTCCGCGTTCGGCCGCACACCGGCGTAGGTGACCGAGCTGCCAGAGCTCGTGCCGGGCACCCGTGCCGCGCCGGCCAGCCCGAACTCGACCCGGTGGCCGGCGTCGAGCTGCAGCTCCGCGAGCTTCTGCGCGTCGGCCAACGGCGCGAACCGGCTGCGGACCGAGTCCGCGGCGTTGCGGAAACCGTTGTCCGCCACCACGTTCGTGTCGATCGGCGCCCAGCTGCCGTCCTGCTCGCGGAAGTTCAGCGGGTCCTTGCTGTACTCGGAGGTCAGCGTGCCGTCGGCGTTGCGGAACGTCCTGCTCCGCTCACCGCGCCGCTCGGTCACCTCCGTGCTGGTGGCGGCGTCGAAGCCCTTGACCTGCGCCTTCGCTGCCGCGTCGACCACCTGTGCGGAGTTCGCGGCCTTCGGCTTCGCGTTGAGCTCGACCGGTGGGTACTTCGACTGCAACGTCGCGGCCTCGGCGTTGTTGCGCTCGCCGGTCGCGCCCTCGGCACTCGCCGTGCCGAGCCGTTGATCAGGCCCGTGACCTGGTTCCCGCTCGGCAGCGGACCGGGCGAGCTGCTCGGACAGCACCTGCCCGAGAGCGGGCCCGAAGACGCCGAGGGTGACCGTTATGACCAGGAAGAGGATGAG
The DNA here is from genome assembly GCF_055607425.1 of Lentzea sp. NPDC037011. Taxonomy (NCBI): domain Bacteria; kingdom Bacillati; phylum Actinomycetota; class Actinomycetes; order Pseudonocardiales; family Pseudonocardiaceae; genus Lentzea; species Lentzea sp. NPDC037011. The sequence goes on from NZ_JBVJRT010000001.1 coordinate 904,995, forward strand.
AGCGTGCCGTCTTTTGCGCACGCCGAACTGGCGGGCTCTGCCCATGGAACTCGTTCCCCCAAGTGTGAGTTCGTACAAACCCGCCGATGCCCTCCCTTGCACCAGCGGATCTCAGCCTGGGATGCGGACGACCCCGAGACAATGTGACCTGGGACACATTGTCCCGGGGGCGCCGTGGCTTTACGCGCAGTTCAACGCGCCACTGCGAAGGGCGTGCCCACCCGTGTTGTCGTCATCGGCCCACAGCACGACCTTCTTGCCGTTCACGCAGGCAGGAGCGATGGCGAACCCTTCGAGGTTCACGTTGGGCAGCTTGGCCGGCCGGTCGTAGGTCGCCGTGACCTTGAACCGCCCATCGCGGATCGCGAGCGTCGTGGACCGCCCGTTGCAATGGTCGTCACACGCCGCCCACAGCCGGTTGCCCTCGAACTCGAGGTCCATCACCTGCGCCAGCCCGCTCGCGAACCCGGCCACGAGCCGCGCCCCACCGTCCTGCAACGCGTACAGGAAGACGCCGCCGGTCGCCTCCAGCCCCACCGCGAACAACCCGCTGCCGTGCCCGGGGTAGTCGGCCGGGTCGTACCGCTTCCCGGTGTCGTCCTTGAAGCCCTGCCCGGTCAGGAACGAGTCCGGCACCCACGCGATGCCCTCGGGCCCGTCGTTGGGATCCACCTCCGGCATCCCCGGCAGCTCCCACGCCTTGACGGCACTGCTCCCACTGCCGACCTTCAACACCGCCGGCGCACTCACGTCACCGTCGTCGTTGTCCCGCTCGACGACGACGAACAACCCGTCCGGCGTGCTCACGACCCCTTCGGCATCCGGATCACCCTGCCCGTCGGGGAACCGGAGCGACACCTTCCGGTCCACCTGCCACTTCCCACTCCCACCCGGCACGAGCCGGTAGAGCGTCGAGGGCCCGTTCTTCACGGCCCACACGACCCCCGCACTCTCGAACGACACCCCGCTGAGGTTCGTGCCGAACACGTTCGAACCGTCCGCGGTCCTGGTGGCCGAGTCCCCCGGCCACGTGGACGCCGCTGACGCGGGTGTGATCGCCAAGCTGAGCGCGAGAACCGCGAACACGCCAATGGCCTTGATGCGCAACGCAACGCCCCTTCTCCCACGAGGCGCGAACGCACCCCGTTCGGGCTGGCGGCGTGCCCCCAGTGGACCAGACGACCGCCTCTGGCGCTACTTCGCTTTCGCCTTCTCCTTCGCCGCCTTCTTGAAGGCGCGCACCTCCAGCAGCGACTTCCGGTCCGTCGCGTCCGCAACGCTGCGCCTGCTGCCCTCGTCGCCGTAGTGCCCGGCCGCCTTGCGCCACCCCTCCGGCGTCACCCCGGCCTGCTTGCCGAGCAACGCCAGGAAGATCTTCGCCTTCTGGTTCCCGAACCCCGGCAACGCCTTGAGCCGCTTGAACACCGCGCCCCCGTCCCCCTCAGCCCAGATCCGCGTCACGTCCCCGTCGTACTCCGCCACCACGAACCGCGCGAGCGCCTGCACCCGCGTGGCCATCGAGGCGGGGAAGCGGTGCACGGCCGGCGGCGTCGCCATGACGGCGGCGAACTCCTCGGGGTCGGCCTCGGCGATGCGGTGCACGTCGAGACTGCCCATTCGGTCAGCGATGACTTTGGGGCCGGAGAAGGCCTTCTCCATGGGGATTTGCTGGTCGAGCGTCATGCCAAGAAGCAGGGCGAACATGTCCGACGTGAGGAGTGCGTCCGCGTCGGGATTCTGCGCGAGGCACAGCGTGCGGGTCATGGCGGGATGGTGTCACGGACCAGGCGACTGTCGCCCGGCGAACTCACGGGTTCGGGCTCCACCGCAGTTCGGCGGCAATCCACCGACCAGGATCCTCTGCCGACAGAATCGGGTTGAGGAACCTCCTCATGAGTTCGGTTGCCTGCGTGAGCGTCCGATGCGCCGCCAAGGCATCGAGGGTGCTGGCTTCGCGTTCGTACCCGGTGCCCCAAGAGGCAGGTTCCGGCACGGTGAACACCTCGGGGAGCTCAAGATCGATGCCTGCACCACGGCGCCGCTGACATTCGTGCCTGATGGCAATTTGCAGTTCTCGGCCCACAACGGACTCGCGCAGAGCGATGAGCACCAGGTCCACGAGATCGCGGTACCTCGTGGAAATCCTCCCGTTGTGCTTTTCGTACAGGGCGCACACCTTGTCCGCTACGTGAGCGATCAGCGGGTACAGCCTGACCACTGGCCAGTCGTCAGGCCAGTCAACAGGGACGGACGGCTGCAACCTTCGCAGCTCGGGTGTTCCGTGCAGCGGTGAGTGCACAACCAGGTCGACGCTGACGGTGCCCTCCGTCCGCGGGCCCACCAGGATGGTGAACGAAACGCGCGTGGTCGGGCGGTTTTCCGTCATCTCGGCACGTCCGCGATACACGTATCGAACGAAGTCGCCCAGGTCGAAGTCCGCGGCAGCGCGGATCGCAGCCACCGCCTCGTTCAGATCGGTGGCGTGTGGGCGGCACAGGTCGATGTCCCGGCTGTGGCGGACATCGCGGTAGCGCACCAGCATCGCTTGGCCGCCCTTGAGGAGCCAACCATCGGGGTCGTGGCGGAAAACTCTGGCGAGGAGCCGCTCGAAGAAGAACCTGTTGAGCAGATCGCCAGGACGTGTGCCGGCGTTCGCGGCCTCGCGTTTGGCGCGATCTCGAAGAGCGCGGCTCAGTGCCAGGGGCGAGGCGTAGCTCACTGCTTGCTCTCCAGCTCGGGGTTGTCGCTGGTTGATTCGTCGATCGCCGCGTTCACGGCCGCCTGCAACTTCTTCAGTTGCGCCACGTCCAACCCGGCGAGCTGGTTGGCGATCGAGTGAACCGTCGCTGTTGCCGCAAGGCTGGAGTCGGTGGCCATCGTCACCGCCGATCGGCCCTCGAACGCGGCATCTGCCCCTGCCTGCTGCAGCAGGTGCTGCAGCAGACGGGACCCATCGTCTCCGCTGATGCCATATGCGGCTGCGTGGTCGGCCAGCACCATCAGAAGGCTTTGCACGTCCACCAGCCGGCGGCGAAGTGCGTCGTGCAGGACTCCGCCCAGATGGCCTCCGTCGACCTGCGCGACGAGGAGGTCCCTGATGGTTCGTTCGACCGTGGTCACCGGTAGACCGTCATCGGTCGTGGTGATCTCGTCGCGGATCAGCGTGCCTCGATGCAGTCGAACGCCGGAGATCCGGGTGGTTCGTCGTCGTGGCACCGTGATCTCGACCTGTGGCGCAGGTATGTCACCGAGGCCGTGCAGGACGCAAGCGGTGCGATGCGAGAAAGCGCCGTTGTCGCAGTCGGCGACGTCTCGCTCCCAAGCGCGGCGAGACGGATCCAGGCGAAGCCATGCCGACTTCTCTTCGAGGTGGTTCGGAGTTCCCGCTGCGACGACGAGGTGGACGCCGCGCGTCACGTGGTCGACAAGCCCCGCCGAGACCAGCCGGGTCAAAGTCGTGCGGTTCACCCCTGCTGCGTCCGCCTGCTGGGTCGTGAACAGGCCCCACTGGTCAGCAGCGATCTCGCCGATGACTTGAAGGGCCATGACACGTTCCATGCACCAACGCTACACCGTGTGCAGCGTTTGCTACAGCTTAGGTGTAGCAAACGCTGCACCAAGGGGTGAACTGCCTCGTTCAGGCGATGTGCTGGTCCGGCAGCACTTCCTAGAGCAACGCGAACCGATTCGGTCTTTCGTATAGGTCCGAACGAAGCGGTCTGACCGCTCGTCGCTGAAATGAGCACGCACGCCGCTGTGGCAATCCGTGTTCGAACAGTCACGCCACTCTAAGGGCAGGGGCGGGAAACGCCGTTCCATTCCCCGTGACCGGGGAATGAGCACTAGGGGGCGCTGGTGGGCGGGGGATTGTTCCTCGTGGTTTCGTGACGGTGGAGAACGGGGTCGGCGGAGGTGTGCAGGGTCAGGTCGTGCAGGCCGGGTCCATCCAGGGCGGGGTGCACCTGCACGGGTTTGCGCAGGTCCTGCCCGTTCCGCGGCAGTTGCCGGCGGCGCCGTTCGTGTGCGTGGGGAGGGAACGCGAGTTGGCGTTGCTGGCGGCCGCGATGGACGAGGCCGCGGGAAAGGGTGGGGCGGTGGTGGTTTCCGCATTGGCCGGGACGGGTGGGATCGGGAAGACCTGGCTCGCTTTGTGGTGGGCGCACCGAAATGTGGACAGGTTTCCGGACGGGCAGTTGTTCGTGGATCTGCGCGGGCGGGATGCGAGTGGCGATCCGATGTCGTTGGACACGGCGGTGCGCGGGTTCATCGACGCGTTCGGGATCGCCGCGGACCGGATTCCGGTCGACGTCGGTGCGCGGCTGGGGCTGTACCGGAGTCTGGTGGCGGGGCGGCGGATGTTGATCCTGCTCGACAACGCGCGGGATGCGGCGCACGCTGCGCAGTTGTTGCCGGGCAGCCCGTCCTGCGTGGTGATCGTGACCAGCAGGGACCGGCTGGCGGGGCTGGTGCGCAGTCACGGGGCGCGGTCGGTGACGTTGGACGTGTTGTCCGACGGTGCGGCGCACGAGCTGCTCCGCACGCTCATCGGGAAGCAGCGGGTCGACGCGGAACCGCAGGCGGCGGGGGAGCTGGTCGCGTGTTGCGCGGGATTGCCGCTGGCGTTGAGCATCGTGGCGAGCCGGGCGACGGCGCACCCGTCGTTCCCGCTCGCGGCGTTCGTGCGGGAGCTTGAGCTGACCCGGCTGGGGGCGTTGGACGAGGGTGACGGCGCGCTGAGCCTGACCGCGGTGTTGTCGTGGTCGTACGCGGCGTTGTCGGTGCGGGAGGCCGAGGTGTTCCGGATGCTCGGGGTCACGCGGACGGCGGACGTGAGCCTCGGTGCGGTGGCGGTGATAGCGCGGGTGCCGGTGGTGGAGGCGGCGCGGGTGCTCCGTGCGCTGGAACGGGTTTCGCTGGTGCACGAGCACATGCCGGGGCGTTACCGCATGCACGACCTGGTGCAGCTCTACGCGGAGGACCTGGCGGCGCAGGACGCGGCACGGCACGAGGTCCGGCGCCGGCTCGTCGACTTCTACCTGCACACCGCGCACAACGGGGACCGGCTGCTCGACCCCGACGGGCAGGACGTCGCGCCGGCGCCGCCGCGGTGCGTGCCGCTCGAGTTCGCCTCGCAGGCGGAGGCGTTGGAGTGGTTCGACATCGAGCACCAGAACGTCCTTGCGGCGCAACAGCTCGCGGAGGGCGACGCGGTGTGGCAGCTCGCCTGGGTGCTGCACGGCTACCACTGGTGGCGTGGGCACCTGCACGACGACCTCAGGGCGTGGCGGGCGGCGGCGCCGGCGGCGAGCGACCTGTCGTCGCGGGTGCCCGTGCACCAGATGCTGGGGTTCTCGTACTCGCGGTTGCGGCAGTACGACGAGGCGTCCGAGCAGCTGGACCAGGCGCTGGCGCTGGTGGACGGGCTGGGGGACCCGCACCGGCGGGGTTCGGTGCACCACGCCGCGGCGCGGGCGGCCGGGGAGCGGGGCGACTTCGGTCGCGCGCTGCACCACGCGGTCGAGGCGCTGCACCACTACCGGCAGGCCGGTCTGCCGATGCGGGAGGCGTGGGCGCTGATCATGATCGGCACGTACGCGGGGCGGCTGGGCGATCACGACCTCGCGCACTCGTCGGCGGACAAGGCGCTGGAGTTGTTCCAGGAGCACGAGTACGCGCCGGGCAAGGCGGCCGCGTTCGCCGCGCTCGGCACGTTGCTCGGCGCCATCGGCGACCACGCGTGTGCCATGGCCTACCACGAGAGCGCGCTCACGATCAGGCGCGAGCTCGGCAACAGCTACGGCGAGGCGGACACGCTGGCGCAGCTCGGCGGCACCTATGCGGCGCTGAACCGGCTGGCGTGGGCGCGGTCGTGCTGGAGCGCGGCTCTGGCGCTCTACCGGTCGTAGAACCGCGTCGCCGACGTTGAGAAGGCGTTGCGGGAGCTGGACCTGCTCGCCGACCGGTAGGCCGTCAGGCGCCGGCGACCCGGACCTCGGACACCACCTGGCGCACCAGCACGCGCAGCGCCTCGCGGTCGACCGTGGCCGGGTCGTCGGCCAGCCACTCGCCGATCTCGCGCACGAACTGCTCCGGCGTCATCGGCGGCACCTCGAAGTCGAGGTCGTCGTCGCAGGTGACCTCGCCCGCGCGGCTCGGGTAGATGATCAGCGCGCCGCGGACTTCCAGCGACGGCAACAGTTCCTGGAACCGCTCGACGCCTTCGAGCAGCTGGGTGCCACCGCCGCGGAACGGGTGGCCGTTGCGCCACAGCTCGCCGTCCTCGTCGCAGTAGTAGTGGCCGGGCAGCCACGACTTCGACTCGATCAGCACGAGCCGGCGCCCGCACAGCAGCGCGTGGTCGACGTCGGCGAACACCGAGCCGGGCCACGCGAGGCCGTGGAAGACGCGCACCCCCGGCAGCTGGGTGAGGTACTCGGTCAGCAGTCCGGCCGTCAGCCGTTCGCGTCTGTTTTCACCCGGACGGCCGAAGATGGTGTTCCCGTCGTACTCCCCGGCGAACGCCCGTTCGGCCCGCGCGACCGCGACGTACCGGCGGACCAGCCGGAACGCCCCGTAACCGGCGGCGGCCACGAGGGGCAGCCAGACGGCCAGCAGCAGCGGCGACAACGGCAGCGCCAACGGGATGAGCAGGACGAACCACCCGCCGATCGCGGCCGCCGCGGGGGCGTGGCCGAGGCCGGTGGCGGGGACGTAGCGGACCCGTTGACCGAGGTCGATCCGGTTCCACCAGCCCATCGAACCGAGGTCGACGCGCGGCTTGGGCGCCAGGTAGCTCGGGTCGTCGCCGAAGTCGCGCAACCGCCCGGTCCGGCCCGTTCGCCGAGGTCGCGGGCGTGCGGGCGGGCGCACCACGGACGGTGTGGGCGCTGCGGGACGGTCGTAGTCCGCTCGGCGGACCGGGTCCTTCAGCGTCTCGTAGGCCTCTTGGAGCAGCCGGAAGCCGCCCGAGGTACCACCCGCGTCGGGGTGCATGACCTTGGCGAGTGACCGGTAGGCCGACTTGATCTCCGAGGCGCTGGCGCCCCGGCTGACACCGAGCAACTCGTAGTAGTCGATCCCTGGCACGACACCGTCCAGTCCGAGGTTGTTGCACGAACCTTATGGGTCCAACACTTTCGCAGGGCATACGGCCCGCTGTTCACGGACTAGTGTTGTCGTACGCGGTGCGAAGGGGCCTGTAGCGCAGTGGTCGACGCGCCCTCCCACAGGGGAGGGAGAACGCCGGTTCGAATCCGGCCGGTCCCGCTCAGCCGAGGCGTCGTGTCCTCTGTGGACCTCTCATCGACCGTGTGCGACCTGACGTTTCGAGTTGCCGACCCGGCCGACCTGTCGCAGTCTTCCGCGCATGGCGACCTGTGACGTCTGCGGCAACGAGTACTGGATGGCCTTCGAGGTCCGCACGGTGGGCGGTGGTGTGCACACGTTCGACAGCTTCGAGTGCGCGATCCAGCGCCTCGCCCCGCGCTGCGAGCACTGCGACTGCCGGGTGATCGGGCACGGCGTGGAGGTGGAGGGCCGGTTCTTCTGCTGCGCCCACTGCGCGCGGTCGGCGTCCTCCGACCTCGGGGCGCAGATCCGCGACACCGTCGGCGCACACCCCGGCTGATCCGGCGTCGAGCGGACGGCGTTCTCCGCTCGCAACGGATCGGGCACGCGACATCGCACCGTGACGCCCAAGGCCGGGTCACGGTGCGAGTGCGGCTGTAGGAACCCTTACCAGGCAAGCGATGCCAGGCGGCGCGGCTCCAGGAACGCGGCCAGCAGGTACGCGGCACCACCGAGCACCGCCAGCACCCCGAAGAACCCGGCGCCGGGCACGAACAGCGCCGCCGCGGCGACCAGGGCGAGCCACGTGCCGAGGTTGTGGTGCAGGGCGTTGCCGCGGACGGCGCCCTCGGCGAGGTAGATCAGGCCGACCACGATGGTCGAGCCCGCGGGCCAGAGCACGGCCTGCAGCTCCGGGCGGTCGAACACGGTGGTCAGGCCGGTGATCGCGAGGGCGAGCGCGGTGAACCCGACGATCCAGGCCGCGCCGACGAGTTTCTCCGCTCGTCGCCGTGCGGGGGCGGCGGCACGCTGGGCCCGCAGCGCCGCGGTCGTGGCGAGCACCGTGGCGACGAGCATGCCGGCGGCGAGGAACGCGACCGGCAGCCACGACGGCAGCACCACGACCGGGTCGACGCCCCTGGACAGGGCCGCGCTGCCGTGGCCGAGGACGTAGGCGGTGGCGAAGCCCAGGTAGGCGGGGCGGTTGTCGATCTCGGTGGCGGGGACGACGGCGGTGGAGCGGATCGTGGTGGCGTTCACGGCAGGACCTCCTGGAAGTCAGATGAGCGAGGTGATGAGGCGTGGTGCGAGGACGGCGAACCGGGGTGAGCGCCGGGTCGTGGCGCGCTGGTCGGCGAGGCCGTGCAGCCCCAGCCACAGCACCAGGGCGTCGGCCGCGGGTTCGGTGCGGCGGGGGTCGGCGAGCACTCGGGTGAACAGGCGCAGCGCCGGTCCGGAGAGGTCCGCCGCACCGAACATCACGCGGTAGCGGTGCGGGTGCGCGACGGCGAAGTCGAGGTAGGCGAGGCCGGCCGAGCAGGCGTCGGCCGCGCCGAGCACCGCGGTTTCGAGCTCGCGGAACGACTCGTGGCACACGGCCAGCAGGATCGCCGGCGGATCGGGGAAGTGCGGGTAGATCGACGAGGTGGGCAGGCCCGCCTCGCGGGACACGGCGCGCAGCGTCACCGCGTGCCTCCGGTCGACCAGGGCGGTCGCCGCCGCCACGATGGTCTCGCGGCAGCCGGGCCTGGTCACGGTTGCGGGACGATGACGACCTTGCCGAGGACGGTGCGCGACTCGGCGAGCGCCAGCGCGGCGGCCGCGTCGGTCAACGGGACGCGCGCGGCGATCTGCGGGGTGAGCGCACCGCTGCCGACCAGGCGCAGCACCTGCGTGAGGTCCTCGCTCAAGCGGGCGCGGAACGCCGCGGTGCGGAACCGCTTGCCCGCCCAGAAGTTGTAGAAGCCCGCGCGCTTGCCGTTGGGCAGCGCGTTCCACACCAGCAGCCGCGCGAACAGCTTGAGCACCGGCACCATGCCGCTGCCCGGCTCGTCCTTCGTCGCCGCAGAACCGTAGTTGACCAGCGCGCCACCGCGGCGCAGCAGCTTCCAGGACTCCGCCAGGCCCGCGCCGCCGACGTGGTCGAACACCGCGTCGACACCGCCGGGGGCGAGCGCGCGGATGCGGTCGTACACCTCCGGGTCGCGGTAGTCGACCACCTCGGCGGCACCGAGCTCGCGCACCGCGTCGTGGTGGCGGGCAGAGGCCGTGCCGATCACCCTGATGCCGGCGTGCTTCGCCAGCTGCACCAGCGTCGAGCCGACGCCGCCGTTCGCACCGAGCACGACGATCGTGCCGCCGCGCTCCACCTTGGCGGTGCGGTACAGCATCTGCCACGCCGTGACGCCGTTGACCAGCACGGTCTCGGCGGCGGCGGAGTCGATGCCGTCCGGCACCGGTACGAGGTCGGCCGCGGCCACGGTCAGGTGGCTGGCCCAGCCGCCGACCTTGGTGACGGCGGCGTACCGGCGGCCCTTCATCAGCGGGTCGACACCGGGCCCGGTCGCGACCACCGTGCCGACGACGTCGTAGCCGGGCACGAACGGGAACGCGGGCTGGTCGTAGTACTTGCCCAGGCGCATCTGCTGCTCGGCGAACGAGACGCCGGTCGCCTCCATGCGCACGACCGCCTGGCCCGCGCCCGGTGCCGGCAGGTCGCGGACCCGCACGTGCAGGCCGTCGGGCTCGACCACGCCGGGCAGGACGACCTCGGTGGCGCGGGTGGTGGCGGTGGTGGCGTTCATGTCGGTATCTCCTCGGGTCGTTGTGCTTACGGTCATAAGCTAACGACCGTAAGTAAACGAGCGCAAGGCCTAACAGTCATAAACTTTCACGTGTATGGTTACGAGCGTGACGAACACCGGGTCGGCAACCCCCGCACGCAGGCGAAACCGTCGTGGCGAAGGGGGGAAGCTGCGCGAGGAGATCATCGCGGCGGCCGTCGAGATCCTCGACGAGGGCGGCGACGAACGCGCGGTCACGCTGCGGTCGGTCGCGCGCAAGGCGGGGATCGCGGCACCGTCGATCTACCCGCACTTCGCCGACCAGCCGTCGATCATGCTGGCCGTGGTCAGGCAGGAGATGGACCGGCTCGCCGTCGCCCTGCGCGAGGCGGACGAGCAGGCGGGCCCGGACCCGCGCGCGCGGCTGTTCGCCGTCTGCAACGCCTACCTGGACCTGTCCCGGGAGCACCCGCAGCGCTACCGGATCATGTTCGGCGGCCTGTGGACGCCGTCGGTCGACGACGCGTCGATCACCGACGACGACCTGGAGTCACTGGGCGCGGAGGCGCTCGCGGTGCTCGCCGACGTGCTCGGCGCGTGTGTGGAGGCCGGGATCGCGCACGGCAGCGACGACCTCTACGGCGACGCGGTGGCGTTGTGGCTCGGGCTCCACGGCCTTGCGCACCAACGTGCCGTGGTGCGCAAGATGCCGGGACCGGAGGACGTGGCGGAGCGCCTGATCACGGCGCTCGCGCATCTCAGGTAGGCACGTCTCGGGTGGGCGCATCTCAGGTAGGTACGTCTCAGGGAGCTTCGAAGAGCGTCGACACCGACTCGCCGACGTTGATCCGGCGCATGGCCTCCGCCAGCGCCGGAGCGATCGACAGCACCTGCAGCTTCGGCACCTTCTTGTCCTCGGGGATCGGCACCGTGTTGGTGGCGACGATCTCCAGCACGTCGTCGAAGGCTTGGAGCCGTTCCAACGCGCCCGACGAGAACAGGCCGTGCGTGCAGGCGACCCTGATCGTCCCGACGCCGCGCTCGCGCAGCTTGTCCAGCAGCTCGATCACGGTGGAGCCCTTGGCGATCTCGTCGTCCAGCACGATCACGTCGCGGCCGGCCACGTCACCGATGACGGTGGAGATCTGCACCTTGTCGTCGGCGAAGCGCTGCTTGGCACCGGCGGCCACGGGCACGCCGAGGATGCGGGCGAAGTGCGCCGCCTCCTTGGCGTTGCCCAGGTCCGGCGAGACGACGACGGTGTTGGACAGGTCGTTGCGGGTGAAGTGCGCCGCCAGCTCCCGCAACGCGTGCAGGTGGTCGACGGGCACCGAGAAGAAGCCGTGCACCTGCGGCGAGTGCAACGTCATCGCGAGCACCCGCGAGGCACCGGCGGCGACCATCAGGTCGGCGACCAGGCGGCCGCCGATCGAGATCCGCGGCGCGTCCTTCTTGTCCGACCGCGCATACGCGTAGTGCGGCAGCACCACGGTCGTGCGCGCGGCGGAGGCACCGCGGGCGGCGTCCAGCATCAACAGCAGCTCCACCAGGTGTTCCTGCACCGGCGGCACGAGCGGCTGGATCAGGAACACGTCCCGTTCCCGGCAGTTCGCCTGCAGCTGCACCTCCAGGCAGTCGTTGGCGAAGCGGGTGACGCGGCTGGGGGAGAGGTCGACGCCGAGGTGACGGCAGATCTCGGCGGCGAGTTCGGGATGAGCGGTACCGGTGAAGACAGCGATGTCGCGCACGTGCGCAAACCCTAGTCGACCACCAGCACCAGCTTGCCGTTCTGGAAGAACGGCGTGAGGTTCCCCCGTGTGTCGACCGTGTGGGTTCCGCGCGGCAGCACGGCTTCTATGGCCGTGAACGCGAGGATGTCCGACACGCCGTGACGGCCGCGCAGCGAGCGTTGGCCCTGAAAACGCAGAGCGCGCCCCTCACGCCGATATTGGTGCGCCTCGGCAGCAGCCGACGCGCCCGCGCGTAACGCCTCCGGGCCCACCAGCCGTCCGGACGACGCACTGCGCACGGCAACGCCGAAGCCCTGCCGGACCAGCGTGTCCACCTCGATGTCGGACGGGGGCTGCGGTACGAGGAAGGACATCGCGTGGTGGCCCTCGACCTCGTGGACGACGACCGTGCGCGCGGTCGTCAGCAACGTGTCGTGCAGCTCCAGCGCGATCTTCTCTGCTTCCCAGCGGTTTTCGTAACCGGCGTCGATGCCGACGAAGGTGCTGGTCACCTGACCTCCACGAAGATCGGGTTGGTGTGGCACCACAGGTCCTCCCACGGGTTCGCGGCTCCCGGAGTGTCCGCCTGCGGTTCGAACGCGCCGCGGTTGCCGTCGGTTCCGCGCAGTCTGAGGTGGAAAGGCTTCCGGACGTTGCGGAACGTGTGCGTGAAGACCGCATGGTGCCAGCGCGGCTCGAAGGATCGCTCGACGTTCACATGTGGCGTGGACAACGTTTCAGAAGTCGTTCGGCCGGTAACCGCGCCCTGGACGAGGTCAAGCCTACGCATCCCGGCCACGCGGCCGGCATTGTTCGGCGAGGTTGCCAGACGCACCGTGACCAACACCCTCCACGCAACCGGCCGGGGTCCGTGGAGGCTAGACCGTTCGGATGAGGCGGAGGTGGCCGCCGGGTGGACTGCCGGCGAACGTCAGATCGGCAGCAGGTCGATCCAGTCCAGGAACGGCAACGCGCCCGTGGCCTGCAACGCGGCCAGTCCCAGCCACAGCGACAGACCCGTCACGATCGGCCCGACGACCGCCATCTCGACCACGCCGCCGGTCTTCATCCGCATGATCTTCGGCGGCGCCACCGGGTACCAGGTCTTGCCCATGATCGGCACCGGCCACAGGATCGGGCAGCCCTGCTCGGTGATCGCGTCCCCGACGTAGTGCGCAAAGCACCCGACGCCGACCGCGATGCCGGCCGCCGCCGCGGACGCGTTCGTCTGCGCCGTCCACGCGATCATCGCCCACGTGATCCCCGCGGACACCGCCGTGATCAGCAACGCGTCCTGCTTGGGGCACCAGTCGTTCATGATGCCGCGCACCGCGAGACCGGCGAACACGAACATGAGCACCGGCAGCGCCCACTTCTGGCTGTTCTGCACGACAGCGGTGGTGAACACGGCCGCGAACAACGCGAAGACGAGCGTGTGGGTCAGGCCGCGGTGGCCGCCGTCGCGCTTGGAGTCCTTCTTCGTCCTCGTGGTCCGGTAGACGAAGCCGCTCAGCATGTTGATGCCGGCGGACAGGCCGCCGCTCAGCGCGCCGAACGTGCGCGAGATGGTCGAGCCGGGGTGGTCGAGGTCGGGCAGCAACGCCGCACCGGTCGCCAGCACGGCCCCCACCGCCCAGCTCTGCGGGGACAGCTGGCCGATCGGGTGAGCGGAAGCGAACGCGGTGACGGCGGACCAGGCAAGCAGGCCGCTCATCGCGTGTGTTGGCCCAGTGGACACCGACGCCCCTCCTGAAGATCACCCGACAGTGTGAACAGTAGTCGCAGGTATCACGCGGTCGGTCGTGAACTCCATATCTGCGGACAACTGATCACTCGATGAAGGACGTGTGGACATGACGCAGGTTTGGCTCATCACCGGCAGCTCCCGCGGTCTCGGCCGCAAGACCGCGGAGGCCGTGCTCGCCGCCGGGCACCGGCTCGTCGCCACCGCGCGCAACCCCCGCGACCTCGACGACCTCGTCTCCCGGCACGATGACCGGGTCCGAGCTGTCGCACTCGACGTGCGCGACGCCGATCAGGCCAGACGGGCGGTGGAGACCGCGGTGGCGGAGTTCGGTCGGCTCGACGTGGTGCTGAACAACGCCGGCTCCGGGCACGTGACCTCGATCGAGCAGTGCTCGGACGCCGACTTCCGCGAACAGCTGGAGGTCAACCTCTTCGGCGTCGTCAACGTCACCCGCGCCGCACTGCCGGTGCTGCGGCGGCAGCGGTCCGGCCACTTCCTGATGACCGGCTCGACCGCGGGGCACGTGGCGTTCGGCGGCGGGCTCGGCCCGTACGTGACGGCCAAGTTCGCGCTGCGCGGCTTCTCCGAGTCGCTGGCGGCGGAGACCGCGCCGTTCGGCGTGAAGGTCACCCTGCTGGAGCTCGGCGGCTTCCAGACGGACTGGACGGGCCCGTCCCTGGTGGTGACCGAGCCGTCGGAGGACTACGTTCCGTCTGTCGGGGTACTGCTGGGCATGGTTCGCGGCGCGGACGGCAACATGCCGGGTGACCCGGCCGAGGCGGCGAGGGTCATGCTCGACGTGGTAGCCATGGACGAGCCGCCGCTGCGTCTGCTGCTGGGCAGTGACGCGGTGGAACTGGTCCGCCTGGCGGACCAGGCACGAACTGCGGAAATCGACAAGTGGGAGCACGTGAGCCGCTCGACCGACCGCAACCCCGAACCGGTGTAACCAGGGTCGCAGGCGCGTCGGAGCGGTTTACCAGTACGCTTGTCTTGCTTGCATCGTCGCGAGAGGAGCGCCCGGAGTTATGGGCAAGATCAAGGTTCAGGGCACCGTCGTCGAGCTCGACGGCGACGAGATGACCCGGATCATCTGGCAGTTCATCAAGGACAAGCTGATCCACCCGTACCTGGACGTCACCCTGGAGTACTACGACCTGGGCATCGAGCACCGGGACGCCACCGACGACCAGGTCACGATCGACGCCGCGAACGCCATCAAGAAGCACGGCGTCGGCGTCAAGTGCGCCACGATCACGCCGGACGAGGCGCGGGTCGAGGAGTTCGGCCTGAAGAAGATGTGGGTCTCGCCGAACGGCACGATCCGCAACATCCTCGGCGGTGTCGTCTTCCGCGAGCCGATCATCATCTCGAACGTGCCGCGCCTGGTCCCCGGCTGGACGAAGCCGATCATCATCGGCCGTCACGCCCACGGCGACCAGTACAAGGCCACCAACTTCAAGGTGCCCGGCGCCGGCAAGCTCACGATCACGTTCCAGCCGGAGGACGGCTCGGACCCGATCGAGCACGTCGTCACCGAGTTCCCGGCTGAGGGCGGTGTGGCGATGGGCATGTACAACTACAACAAGTCCATCGAGGACTTCGCCCGCGCCTCGTTCTCCTACGGCCTGCAGCGGGGCTACCCCGTCTACATGTCCACGAAGAACACGATCCTGAAGGCCTACGACGGCCAGTTCAAGGACATCTTCCAGCGCGTGTTCGACGAGGAGTTCAAGGCGGAGTTCGACGCCAAGGGCCTCACCTACGAGCACCGCCTCATCGACGACATGGTCGCCGCGGCCATGAAGTGGGAGGGCGGCTACGTCTGGGCGTGCAAGAACTACGACGGTGACGTCCAGTCCGACACGGTCGCGCAGGGCTTCGGCTCGCTCGGCCTGATGACGTCGGTCCTGATGACGCCGGACGGCAAGACCGTCGAGGCCGAGGCCGCCCACGGCACGGTCACCCGCCACTTCCGCCAGCACCAGGCCGGCAAGCCCACCTCCACGAACCCGATCGCCT
This sequence comes from Lentzea sp. NPDC037011, assembly GCF_055607425.1. Taxonomy (NCBI): domain Bacteria; kingdom Bacillati; phylum Actinomycetota; class Actinomycetes; order Pseudonocardiales; family Pseudonocardiaceae; genus Lentzea; species Lentzea sp. NPDC037011. The sequence continues at coordinate 920,345 of NZ_JBVJRT010000001.1, forward strand.
CGATCTTCGCGTGGACCCGTGGCCTGATGCACCGCGGCAAGCTGGACGAGACCCCCGAGGTCATCCGCTTCGCCGAGGCGCTCGAGTCGGTCGTCATCGAGACCGTCGAGTCCGGTCAGATGACCAAGGACCTGGCCCTGCTGATCAGCAAGGACCAGGAGTGGCTGACCACCGAGGACTTCCTCGCCGCCCTGGACGAGAACCTCAAGAAGAAGATGGCGTCGTTCTGACGTTCGCCTGAACGGTTCGTCGAAGGCCACCCCGGTCACGCCGGGGTGGCCTTCTTCGTTCCCGCGTCACCCGGTCGGTTCCTCTTGCGGGTGGTTGCCGCGCCGGGCCGTCCGGCGCATCCTCCCAGCCGCTATATCTGCTGATCGAAGGCAGTGCGGTGCGCGGGAGGCGACGATGCTGGGTGTTCCGGTCCGGGGCATGATCGTGATTGGCGTGCTCGGCGTCGCCGGGGTGATGTACGTCGCGAACGGCGGCAAGCCGATGGGCACCGACAAGGCCGACCAGGTCTGCAAGATCACGGTGACCGCGGACATCCTCAACGTCCGCTCCGGTCCCGGCGACATGCAGCCGATCGTCTCCACGATGCCCCGCGACGCCGTGACCGACGCCTCCGACCGCGTCGAGAACGGCTACCGGATGCTGAGCGACCGCCGCTGGGTCAACGGACAGTTCGTGGCGCTGACGAGCGACTCCACCTGCAGGTAGGCCCGGCTGGCACACTGGTGCCATGCTGCGCAACATGTTCCGGTGGGGCCGGGCGAAGTCCACGACCCGGTGCACCTGCACGCCGGAGTGGCAGGGCCTCTACACCGAGCTGGACGGCCAGCGCCAACTCGCGCTGCCCCGTGACGAGATGGCCACCTTGGTCGGTTACCTCGACCTGCGCGCCCACTGCGCCGGCTGCGGTGCCGAGTACCCGCACGCCTGGGGCCTGGCCTCCCAGTAGGCTCCCCGGTCGTGCTCACGGTCTCCACGGTCAACGTCAACGGTCTGCGCGCCGCCGCCAAGAAGGGCTACCTGGAGTGGCTCGCGTCCTCCTCGGCGGACGTGGTGTGCCTGCAGGAGGTCCGCGCGGAACCGGGTGACCTCGCAGCCGAGCTGCACACCCCTCCCGGTTGGCACGCCGTGTACGCCCCGTCGTCCCTGAAGGGCCGCGCTGGCGTGGGCGTGCTCTCGCGCGTTGAACCGTCATCGGTCCGCGTGGGCTTCGGCGAAGCGGAGTTCGAGTCGAGCGGCCGCTACGTGGAGGTCGAGCTGCCCGGCGTCGTCGTCGCGTCCCTGTACCTGCCCTCCGGTGACGTCGGCACCGAGCGCCAGGAGGAGAAGGACCGCTTCATGGCGTCCTTCCTGCCGTACCTGGTGTCGCTGCGGGAGAAGGCCGCCGTGTCGGGCCGTGAGGTGCTCGTGTGCGGGGACTGGAACATCGCGCACCAGCAGGCCGACCTGAAGAACTGGCGGACCAACCAGAAGGAGTCCGGGTTCCTGCCGTACGAGCGGGAGTGGATGTCCTCGGTGTTCGCCTCCGGGTACAACGACGTGGTGCGCGCGCTGCACCCCGATGTCGTCGGGCCGTACTCGTGGTGGTCGTATCGCGGGAAGGCGTTCGACAACGACTCCGGCTGGCGCATCGACTACCAGGTGGCGACGGACGGGCTGGCTGGGCGGGCGGTGTCCGCGGTGGTGGAGCGGGCGGCCACCTACGCGGAACGCTGGTCCGACCACGCCCCGGTGACCGTCGTGTACTCGGGCTGATCGCAGACTGCGGATCAGGCACAATCGTGCCCAGGAGGTGACGAGGGTGCACGAGGTCGTGGCCGCCAAGCTGACCGAGATCGAGAACCTGTGCCGGACGCTGGGCGTCCGCCGGCTCGACGTGTTCGGGTCGGCGGTCGGGGAGTCGTTCGACGGGGAGTCGAGTGACGTGGACATCCTCGTGGAGTTCGACGTCACCGACGGGTTCGACCACTTCGGCAGCTACTTCGCGCTGAAGGAAGGGTTGGAGCGGATCCTCGACCGGCCCGTCGACCTGGTGGTCGGCGCCGGCATCCGCAACCCGTACTTCCACCAGCAGGTGATGGACACCAAGGAAACCCTGTATGCGGCGTGATCCCCGTGCGTACCTGTGGGACGCGGTGCGCGCCACTGAGCTGCTGGCCGAGTTCAGCGACGGCAAGTCGTTCGCGGACTACGTCTCCTTGGAAGAGCACCTGCGCCAGTTGTCGGCCGGCTTGAGCTGACCGGCGTCACCCGGTTCACGTCCCAGCACCGCACCGCCGCACGGCCGGTCACCCGTTCCGCCGTCCGACCCAGCCCACCCGGCCTTTATCGCTCCCGTCACCCGACCGCCCGCTCGATTCAACCCGGCCGTTCCCCGAACATGAGCACGATTCACCATCGATGGATCGGGGCGGGCATGACGGGTTTCAACCGGCGCAACTTCCTGCTGGCCATGGGCGTGGGCGCCGCGGGCGTGCCACTCCTCGACCTGGACGCGCAAGCGATTGCGAGCACCGCGGGCACCACGCTCGACACCACCGCCGCACCCATCGGCACCAGCGGCTACCGCAGGCTCCAGGCGGGACCGGGCTGGCCGGTGGTCGTCCGCGGCGACCTGGTCGCGGCCAGGCCCGGCCGGGAGGCGCGGCGCCAGGCGCTCGCCAGCTTCGTGCAGTTCAGCGACATGCACATCTGCGACGCGCAGAGCCCGCTGCGGTTCGAGTACCTGCACCCGGTCATGGGGTCCAGCGCGCACCGGCCGCAGGAGACGCTCACCGCGCAGGGCTCGACGGCACTCGTCAAGCGCGTCAACGCGGTCCAGCGAGGTCCCGTCACCGGGCGGAGGTTCGACTTCCTCATGACCACCGGCGACAACACCGACAACCACGAGCACGTCGAGCTCGACTGGTTCCTCACGGTCCTCAACGGCGGCCGGATCACGCCCAACACCGGCGACAGCCGGTACGAGGGCGTGCAGAACGCGGCGATCAGCACGTTCTGGCAGCCGGACCTGTCCGGCACCGACGACTACAAGGCCAAGGGCTTTCCGCAGCTCCCCGGGCTCCTCGACGCGGCCACCAGGACGTTCACCAGCCCCGGCCTCGACATCCCCTGGTACGCCACGATCGGCAACCACGACGACAGCGTGGTCGGGGCGTTGCCGGACGGGCTGCTCGACGGCTGGTACACCGGGCGCAAGAAGATCGTCGGGTTCGGTGACCCCGTGCAGAACGCGAAGGTCGCGCAGGCGTTCCACGACCCCGCCGCCGTCCCCGAGGCGATGGCCATCCTCGCGAGTGGTGGGGTCGTCAGGACCGTGACGCCCGATGACCGGCGCAGGCTGTTCACCACCGGCGAGTACGTGCGCAAGCATCTGCCGACGGGCGGACACGGTTACACGGACGCCAACGCGGACGGGGTGGACGTCTTCTACACGTTCCGGATGGCGCCGGGGGTGACCGGCATCAGCATGGACACCACGAACCTCGCCGGGTTCTCCACCGGCTCGATCGGGCTGCACCAGCTCAACTGGATCGAGCGGACCCTCCGGCGCAACAGCTCGCTCTACTACGACTGGCTCGGGCTGCCGCAGCGGCAGAACGTCACCGACGAGCTGTTCGTGCTGTTCAGCCACCACACCAGCCAGACGATGGGCAACGTCCTGCCCGACCGCAGGCGGCCGCTCGACCCGCGGATGAACGGTGAGGCGCTCGTGAACCTGCTGCACCGGTTCCCGAACGTGCTGGCGTGGGTCAACGGGCACACGCACCGCAACGTGATCACGCCGCACCGGCACGACACCCCGGGCAGGGGCTTCTGGGAGATCAACACCGCGGCGCACGTCGACTACCCGCAGCACGCCCGCGTCATCGAGGTGGCCGACAACGGTGACGGCACGTTGTCGCTGTTCACGACGTTGCTCGAAGCCGATGCGCCCTATCAGGTCGACTACGACGACCGCAGCGACGAAGCCCTCGCCAGCCTGTGCCGCGAGCTCACCTACAACGACCTCCACTCGCGGACGGACCCGCTGGGCACGCCGCTGGACCGGAACACCGAACTGCTCGTCTCGGTGCGCTGACGAGTGGGATGTCCCACAGCCCGTCACAACTGATCAGGAATTTCGGCGGCCTAAGGTCGTTGACGTGGCAGTGGACATCTCTTTGAACCCACCGCAGCCCCGTCCGAGCGCTGCGGCCCTGCGGCGTGCGCTGCGCCGGGCCGCCGACGGTGCCGTGCTGGACGCGACCGAGGCCGCGGTGCTGTTGCACGCGCGCGGGGAGGACCTGGACGCGCTGCTGGCCGCGGCCGGGCGGGTGCGGGACGCGCACCTGCTCGCCGAGGGGCGGCCGGGGGTCGTCACGTACAGCCGGTCGGTGTTCATCCCGCTGACCAGGTTGTGCCGAGACCGGTGCCACTACTGCACGTTCGCCACCGTGCCGCACAAGCTGCCCGCCGCGTTCCTGGAGCGCGACGAGGTGCTGGCGATCGCGCGCGCGGGAGCCGAGCAGGGCTGCAAGGAAGCGCTCTTCACGCTCGGCGACCGGCCGGAGGACCGGTGGCCGGCCGCGAAGGAGTGGCTGGAGGCGCGCGGCTACGAGTCCACTTTGGACTACGTGCGGGCCAGCGCCATTGCGGTGCTGGAGGAGACGGGGCTGCTGCCGCACCTCAACCCCGGCGTGCTGAGCTGGGAGGAGCTGCAGCGGCTGCGTCCCGTGGCCTCCAGCATGGGGATGATGCTGGAGACCACCGCGGAACGGCTGTGGAGCGAGAAGGGCGGCCCGCACCACGGCAGCCCGGATAAGGACCCCGCGGTCCGGCTGCGCGTGCTCACCGACGCGGGCCGGGTGAACGTGCCGTTCACGACCGGCATCCTGATCGGCATCGGCGAGAACCTGACCGAGCGCGCGGAGTCGTTGCTCGCCATGCGGCAGATCGCCAAGCAGTACGGGCACATCCAGGAAGTCATCATCCAGAACTTCCGCGCCAAGCCGGACACGGCGATGCGCGGCATGCCCGACGCCGACCTCACCGAGCTCGCCGCGACGATCGCCGTCGCGCGCCTGGTGATGCCGTCGACCGTGAGCGTGCAGGCACCGCCGAACCTGGTCGGCGGGGAGTTCGGCCTCATGCTGCGCGCGGGCGTCGACGACTGGGGCGGCGTCTCGCCGGTCACGCCCGACCACGTCAACCCGGAGAAGCCGTGGCCGCAGGTCGACGAGCTCGCCGGCATCACGCGTGACGCCGGTTTCTCCTTGCGGGAACGGCTGAACGTCTACCCGCGCTACGTCCGCGCGACCGCCGGGCAGTGGATCGACACCCGGCTCACCGCCCACGTCTCCGCGCTGGCGCTGGAGAACGGGCTCGCGAACCCGGACGCCGAGGTCGCCGGCCGCGAGTGGCAGGAACCGGACGGCGGTCTCGACACCTACGGCCGCGCCGACCTCAACACCGCGATCGACACCGAGGGCCGCACCGGCGACCGGCGCGGCGACTTCGACGAGGTCTACGGCGACTGGGACGAGCTCAAGGTTCCCGTTGCCCCGCAACGACTTCCCGAAGACGTCCAACGTGGACTGAAGATCGCGGCGGACGACCCGGCCGCGCTGCTCGGCGACACCGACGCCGCCATGGCGCTGCTGACCGCCGACGGCGACGCGCTGGAGCACCTCGTCCGGCTCGCCGACGAGCTGCGCCGCGAGGTGGTCGGCGACGACGTCACCTACGTGGTCAACCGCAACATCAACTTCTCGAACGTCTGCTACGTCGGCTGCCGCTTCTGCGCCTTCGCGCAACGCGAGCGCGACGCCGACGCGTTCCGGCTCTCGGCGGAGGAGGTGGCCGACCGCGCGCAGGAGGCGTGGGACGCGGGCGCCACCGAGGTCTGCATGCAGGGCGGCATCGACCCCAAGCTGCCGGTCACCTACTACGCCGACGTCGTCCGCGCGATCAAGAAGCGGCTGCCGGACATGCACGTGCACGCGTTCAGCCCGATGGAGATCGTCTCCGCCGCGGCCAAGGCGGGCGTGAGCGTGCGCGAGTGGCTGACCGAGCTCAAGCAAGCCGGGCTCGACACCATCCCCGGCACGGCGGCCGAGATCCTCGACGACGACGTGCGCTGGGTGCTGACCAAGGGCAAGCTGCCGACCGCGACCTGGCTCGACGTCGTCGGCACCGCCCACGAGCTGGGCATCCGCTCGTCGAGCACGATGATGTACGGCCACGTCGACCACCCCGGCCACTGGCTCAGCCACTTCCGGGTGCTGGCGCAGCTGCAGGACCGCACCGGCGGGCTCACCGAGTTCGTCGCGCTGCCGTTCGTGCACCGCAACGCCCCCATCTACCTGGCGGGGGTCGCCCGGCCCGGCCCCACCCGCCGCGACAACCGGGCCGTGCACGCCTTCGCCCGGCTGGCGCTGCACGGCCGCGTCGACAACATCCAGTGCTCGTGGGTCAAGCTCGGCGACGAGGGCACCGCGGAGATCCTCAACGGCGGTGCCAACGACCTCGGCGGCACGTTGATGGAGGAGACGATCAGCCGCATGGCCGGGTCCGAACACGGGTCGGCGCGCACTGTGCGTGAGCTCAACACCATGGCTTCACTAGCAGGGCGTAACGCCCGTCAGCGAACTACGACATATGGGCGAGTGCGATCCGATCACCGGTGACCGATAGTCTGACTTGGCGCATGGACGCTACCGGTCCTCGGTAGCTTGGCGGCCAATCAGTCAGCAAGGTTCACCCGTTCCGGGGTGGTCTGTGCTTTGGGGAGGCTCGGCAAGTGCAAGGCGTGAGTTTTGTACTGAGCGCTGCTGTTGAGAGCAGTGTCTCGGGCACCGCTGCGGGTCCAGTCGGTCTGATCGCGGTCACGGCGGGCGTCGGTGGTCTGGTGTACGGCTTCGTGAAGCAGCGCCGCAAGCCGGCGGTGGTGTCGGCGCAGAACCAGCGCGTCGACCTGGTCCAGCAGGACACCCCGCTGAGCTGATTTCCCCGGTCTGAGAAGATTTCTCCCGTGTCCACGGAGAACGCACCCGCACAGCCCGTTCGTCGGCCGCGTGTCCTGTCCGGCATCCAGCCCACGGCAGGCTCGTTCCACCTCGGCAACTACCTGGGCGCGGTGCGGCAGTGGGTGGCCCTGCAGGAGGACCACGACGCGTTCTACTGCGTCGTCGACCTGCACGCCATCACCGTGGAGCAGAACCCCAAGGAGCTGCGGCAGAACACCCGCGTCTCGGCGGCCCAGCTGCTCGCGCTGGGCATCGACCCGGACCGCGCGACGCTGTTCGTCCAGTCCCACGTCCCCGAGCACGCCCAGCTCGGCTGGGTCATGCAGTGCCTCACCGGCTTCGGCGAGGCCTCGCGGATGACCCAGTTCAAGGACAAGTCCGCACGTCAGGAAGCCGCCGTCGGCGTCGGCCTCTTCACCTACCCGATCCTGCAGGCCGCGGACATCCTGCTGTACCAGGCGCACTACGTGCCGGTCGGCGAGGACCAGCGCCAGCACCTGGAGCTGACCCGCGACCTCGCGACCAGGTTCAACTCGCGCTACGGCAAGACCTTCCGCCTGCCGGAGGCGTACATCGTCAAGGACACGGCCAAGATCTACGACCTGCAGGACCCGACCGCGAAGATGAGCAAGTCGGTCCCCGGCGGCGTCGTCGAGCTGCTGGAGGACCCGAAGCGGTCCGCGAAGAAGATCCGCTCGGCCGTCACCGACACCGGCCGCGAGATCGTCTTCGACGTCGAGAACAAGCCGGGCGTCTCCAACCTGCTCACCATCTTCTCGGCGCTGACCGGCCGCACGGTCGAGTCGCTGGTCGCCGACTACGACGGCAAGGGCTACGGCGACCTGAAGAAGGACCTCGGCGAGGTCTTCACCGAGTGGGTCACGCCGGTGCAGGACCGCGTCCGCACGTACCTCGACGACGTGGCCGGCCTGGACAAGATCCTCGCCACCGGCGCCGAGCGCGCCCGCGACGTCGCCGCCGGCACGCTGCGCCGCACGTACGAGAAGATCGGCTTCGTTCTGCCCGAGTAGTGCGGTTGCACTAGCGTCCTACCCGTGGACAAGTGGCGGCAGAAGTACGCGTGGCTCGACCACATCATCCGCGCGTACGAGCGGTTCGACCAGCGGTACGGCACCCAGCACGCCGCGGCGGTCACGTACTTCAGCGTGCTCTCGCTCGTGCCGATCCTGATGATCGGCTTCGCCGTCGCCGGTTTCGTGCTGCAGTCGCAGCCCGACCTGCTCGCGTCGCTGCGCGCCAGCATCGCCGAGGCCGTGCCGGACCAGCAGCTGCGCACCCAGATCAACGAGGCCGTCGACACCGCCCTGGAGTCGAAGGGCACCGTCGGCATCATCGGTCTGCTCGGCGCCGCCTACTCCGGTCTCGGCTGGATGAGCAACCTCCGCGACGCGCTGACCGCGCAGTGGGGTCAGGCCAAGGGCGACCTGCCGTTCCTGGGAACGCTGTGGCGGGACCTCCTGTCGCTGGTCGGGCTCGGGCTGGCGATCGTGCTGTCCTTCGGCATCACGGCCGCGGGCTCCGGGTTCGCCGAGCAGGTCCTGAAGTGGCTGGGGTTCGAGGACGCCGGCTGGGCGCACGTGCTGCTGCGGATCGGCACGATCGTGCTGTCGCTGCTCGCGAACTGGATGGTGTTCCTGTGGGTGCTCGCGCGCCTGCCCCGCAAGCCCGTGGGCTGGCGGAGCGCCGTGCGCGGCGCGCTGGCGGCCGCGATCGGCTTCGAGGTGCTCAAGCAGGCCGCCACGATCTTCCTGTCGTTCACGACGAAGTCGCCGACCTCGGCCGCGTTCGGGTCGGTCATCGGCGTGCTCGTGTTCGCGAACCTCGTGGCGCAGTTCATGTTGTTCATCACCGCGTGGACGGCGACCGCGAAGGAGAACCGGGAGCCCGAGGTCGTGCAGGCCCCGGCTCCCGCGGTGATCTCGCCGGTCGTGTCGGTGCGGCCGGGGCCCTCTCCTTCGCTGATGGTCGGGGTCGGCGCCGTGCTCGGCGCGCTGGTGGGGCTGAGGTGGAAGAGGCGGTAGCCGCTCACCACCCCCGCGGCGCGGCCCGGTCGTCCGGCGCGATCCGCACCGCAGGCCGAGGCCGGGCCCCGGCGGCCTCGTAGGCCCGTCTCAGCTCAGTCGCCACCTGGTCCGGGTGCGTTCTCAACCGCGCCGGCAGCGTCTGCACGACGAGAATCCCCGCCGCCGCGTACCTCGTGTTGCGGGCGAGCGTGCGCTCGTAGTCGCGAGCTCCGCAGTGGAACGCGCGCGAGTCGACCTCCCAGGCCAGTGCCACGTCGTCGAACCACGCGTCCGGTCTGCCGACGACCTGGCCGCGCGCGTCGACGACGGTGGCGTTCCAGTGCGGGGTGGTCAGGCGGATGCGGCGGGAGAGGCGGCGGGCGTCCCGTTCGGCCACCGACTCGGCCCGGCCCAGGTCGGCGAGGACCGAGCGGACCAGCTTCGCGCCGAAGCGGTGGGTGCGGGCCTCCTCGCGGAGGGCCTCCGGGGTGCAGCGGCCCCTCTGGATCGCGGCGGCGACCAGGGCCGTCACCTCGTCCGCCGACCGGAGCTGACGGCAGGCGTCCACGACCGCGCGGGCCGGGCGCACCAGGGGGAAGCCGTCGACGGTCGTGGTCGGCGGCATCGGGGACGCGCGTTCGACGACCAGCCGGCCGCTGCCGCGGACCGGGGCCGGTGCGAGCAGGTGGAGCTCGCGGCCGCGGGCGGGCAGGCCGTGGCGGCGGCAGGCCTCCGCCCCCGTCACGGCGGCACCGGGGCCCGCGCGCAGCAGGGCCGCCGTGAGGTGCTGGTCCTGGGTGGGCGGGCCGTTGTGCAGCAGCACGACACCGGGGTACATGCGCTGCCACGGCCCGCCCGAGGCGCACCGGTGCCAGGGGTTCGAGACGCCCAGGGACTTCAGGGTCGCGGTGGTGATGACGCCGAGGTCGCTGCGTTCGCGCAGCTGGTCGATTCGCACGTCACCAGTGTGACGAGGACCACCGACAGTTCCGGAGCGGTCAGCGCCGGGCGGGCCTGGTGCGGTTCAGCAGGAGCAGGAGCGCGCCGGCGAGGAGCAGCAGCGTGCCCAGTGCGGCCAGCCAGCCGGTCGAGGCGCCGGTGGAGGCCAGGTGGCCCTCGTCGTGGCGCGGTGGCGCGGCGACGGGCTTGGTGGTCGTGGCCGGCGGCGTCGTCGCGTTCGTGGCGGACGTCGTCGTGGTGACCGGCGTTGTCGTCGTGACCGGCGTCGTGGTCGTGACCGGTGTCGTGGTGGTGCTGGACGTGTCGGTGGTGCTGGTCGTGCTCGACGGGGTGGTGGTCGTCGTCGAGTCCGTGGTCGACGTCGTCGTGGACGTCGTCGAACCGGTGGTGGTGGTCGTCGAGCCCGTGGTCGTGGTCGTCGAACCGGTCGTCGTGGTCGAGCCGGTCGTCGTGGTCGTCGAACCGGTGGTGGTGGTCGTGCAGTCGGTCGTGGTCGTCGTGGGGGTCGTCGTGGTCGTCGACGGCTTGGTCCACGAGGTCTTGGTCGTGGGTTCGCCTCTTTCCACGGGGGCGAGGCGTTCCTGCGGGCACCACGAGGCGGCGCACACCTGGCCGTCGCCGGAGGCGGAGGCCTCCGGCGACGCGCCGTGCAGTCCGGCGAACGTCAGCACCGCGCCCGCGGTGAGCACACCGATGTAGGCGATACGAGACATGCCCGCGATCGTGTCGCCGCCCACATCGGGCCGCGCGTGATCTGGGACAACGTCACCCGCGAGTGAGCAGGACTTCCCTCGATCAGGTCCAGAAGACCGCGATGCCCACGTTCAGCACGACCAGCGAGGCGGCGGTCGGCAGCAGCCAGGACGGGGCCTTGGGCTTGTTCACGGTGATCGCGACGACCACCGCGATGGCGACGACGACGGCCAGCTTCACACCGATCTTGACGTGGTCGTACTTCACCGAGTCGACGAGCGGGTCGATGCCGACCAGCGCCAGGCCGGTGAGCAGCTGCAGGGCGGCGCCGTGCAGCCAGCCCTTGTTCACCGGGGCGTCCTTGCCGGCCCTCGCCTGCAACATGATCATCGCGACGAGCATGCCCATGCCCAGCAGGTGCAGGAAGACCAGCACCAGGCGTACGAACTCCACAGCGTTTCCCTATCGACGTCGGGTGGCGAGGAAACCCCGCACGCCCAGCACGCCGATGACGGTGCCGAAGACGAGCGAGGCGATCACGAGCACGAGGTGCACCGTGAAGAACGGGGTCGGTCCGTCGCTGAACGAACGCGGGTCGTTCCAGATGTTCTTCAGGAACGTGGGCCAGATCACCCACGACCACACTCCGAAAGCCACCAGGAAGAGTGACATCGGGCGCGAGAGCTTCACGGCGACCAGTATCGGACGTGGTGCGTGCAAGACGTTGAACGGGGGTGGATAGCCTGGGGGCGTGCCCTTCACCCATCGGCTCATCGTCGCCCTGGTCCTCGCCCTGGCCACAGCCGCGTTCGCCGCACCGACCGGCACGGCACAGCAGAACCTCGCCGCCCAGTGCGCCAACCGCGAGACCCCGCCCCCGCCCGTGGACACCTCCGAGCAGCCGGCGCCCGGTCAGAAGGCCCCCGCACCGCTCGAGGTGCCCGAGAAGCCGATCGGTGGTGACCGGCTCGGCGAGTGCGGCCTGATCCTCCCGCCGAACTCGGCGCAGCCCCCGAGCGGCAACACCGCGGCCTCCTGGCTGCTGGCCGACATGGACAGCGGCGCCGTCATCGCCGCGTACGACCCGCACGGCCGCCAGCGCCCCGCGAGCGTCATGAAGGTCCTGCTCGCGCTCGTCGTGGCCAAGGAGCTGCGCGGCGACATGGTGGTGACCGCCTCCGCGGAGGACACGCAGCAGGAGTGCACCTGCGTCGGCCTGCGCGACGGCGGCCAGTACACCGTCCGCCAGCTGCTGCACGGCCTGCTGCTCACCTCCGGCAACGACGTCGCGCACACCCTCGCCCGCCAGCTCGGCGGCGTGCCGAGGGCGCTGGGCAAGATGAACGCCATGGCCCGCGAGCTCGGCGCCCTGGACACCCGCGCGGTCACGCCGTCCGGTCTGGACGGCCCCGGCACCAGCACGTCGGCCTACGACGTCGCCCTGATCTTCCGCGGCGCCATGAAGTACGACGAGTTCGCCAGCGCCATCAAGCTGAAGCAGTCGCAGTTCCCCGGCCGCAACGGGGGCACGATCATGCTGACCAACGACAACCGCCTCCTCTCGAACTACGAGGGCGCGATCGGCGGCAAGACCGGCTTCACCGACGACTCCCAGCACACCTACGTGGGTGCCGCGGAACGCAACGGCCGCCGCCTCGTCGTCGTGCTGCTGCGCGGCCAGCAGACGCCGACCCCGATCACCACCCAGGCCTCGAAGCTGCTCGACTACGGCTTCGCGATGGGCCCCGGCGGTGTCGGCAAGCTCGTGGACGGCGCCCCGCAGCCCAAGCCGAGGGTGACCTCCACCCAGAACGCCGACGCGGACGCCGTGGCGGCACCGGGTGACAGCGCCAACGGCCGCCCGGCCCCGACCATGTTCGGCACCGTCGGCCTCCCCATCACGGCCGCCGCCGGCGTGGGCCTGCTGGCCGCCGTGTTCCTCTACCTCCGCAACAAGAGGGCCAAGGCGGCACGGGCACGCCGCCAGGCCGCCCAGGCCGCACAGGGCTTCTGAGAGCCTTCTCCCACGAGGGCCCCGGCGCACACCGCGCCGGGGCCCTCGTCGTCGGCACACCGGGTGCAACGACACGGCGCCGCGTCCCCGAGGGGAACGCGGCGCCGTCGTCGAACGGGAGATCAGGTGCGCTTGAACAGCAGCGCGCGCTTCACTTCCTGGATCGCCTTGGTGACCTGGATGCCACGCGGGCAGGCGTCCGTGCAGTTGAACGTGGTGCGGCAGCGCCACACGCCGTCGACGTCGTTGAGGATGTCGAGCCGCTCCTCGGCGCCCTCGTCCCGCGAGTCGAAGATGAAGCGGTGCGCGTTGACGATCGCGGCGGGACCGAAGTACGAGCCCTCCGTCCAGTACACCGGGCACGAGGTCGTGCAGCAGGCGCACAGGATGCACTTGGTGGTGTCGTCGAAGCGCTCGCGGTCGGCGACCGACTGGATCCGCTCCCGCGTCGGCTCGTTGCCGTAGGTCACGAGGTACGGCTTGACGGCGCGGAAGGCCTCGAAGAACGGCTCCATGTCGACGAGCAGGTCCTTGTTCACCGGCAGGCCCTTGATGGGCTCGATGGTGATGGTGGTCTGCTTGTCCTTGAGCAGCAGGTCCTTCAGCAGGACCTTGCACGCCAGGCGGTTCACGCCGTTGATGCGCATGGCGTCCGAACCGCAGATGCCGTGGGCGCAGGAGCGGCGGAACGTCAGCGTGCCGTCCACGTACCACTTGATGTGGTGCAGCAGGTTCAGCACGCGGTCCGACGGCAGCGCGGGGATCTCGAACGAGTCCCAGCGGGGCTCGTCGTCGACCTCCGGGTTGAAGCGCCGGATCTTGACGGTGACCGTGACAGCGCCGTCCGGAACCGGCGGCTGGGAGCCGCGCGAGCCAGCAGTGGTTTCAGCGGTGGCGGTCATCAGTACTTGCGCTCCATCGGCTTGTACCGGGTAAAGGTCACGGGCTTGTAGTCCAGCCGGATGTCCGCGGCCAGGCCCTCGCCCTGCTTGTAGAACATGCTGTGGCGCATGAAGTTCGTGTCGTCGCGGTTCGGGTAGTCCTCGCGCGCGTGACCGCCGCGGGACTCCTTGCGCGCGAGCGCGCCCACCACGAGCACCTCGGCCAGCTCCAGCAGGAAGCCGAGCTCGACGGCCTCCAGCAGGTCGGTGTTGAAGCGCTTGCCCTTGTCCTGCACCTGGATGTGCGCGTAGCGCTCCTTCAGGGCCTGGACGTCGTGCAGCGCCGTCTTCAGCGTGTCCTCGGTGCGGTAGACGGACGCGTTGGCGTCCATCGTGGCCTGCAGCTCGGTGCGGATGTCCGCCACCCGCTCCTGGCCGTGCTCCGACAGCGCCAGCGCGACCTGGGCCTCGACGGCGGCGGCCGGGTTCTCCGGCAGCTCGACGTGCGACTCGCGGGAGAGCGCGTACTCGGCTGCGGCGATGCCGGCGCGGCGGCCGAAGACGTTGATGTCCAGCAGCGAGTTCGTGCCGAGGCGGTTCGCGCCGTGCACGGAGACGCAGGCGCACTCGCCGGCGGCGTAGAGGCCGGGGACGACGTTGTCGTTGTCCCGCAGCACCTCGCCGTGGATGTTCGTCGGGATGCCGCCCATCGCGTAGTGCGCGGTCGGGTAGACCGGGACGGGCTCGACGACCGGGTCGACCGCGAGGTAGGTGCGGGCGAACTCGGTGATGTCCGGCAGCTTCGTCTCCAGGACCTCGGCACCGAGGTGCGTGCAGTCCAGCAGCACGTAGTCCTTGTTCGGGCCGGCGCCACGGCCTTCGAGCACCTCGAGGGCCATCGAGCGGGCCACGATGTCGCGCGGCGCCAGGTCCTTGATGGTCGGGGCGTAGCGCTCCATGAACCGCTCACCAGAGGCGTTGCGCAGGATCGCGCCCTCGCCGCGGGCACCCTCGGTCAGCAGGATGCCGAGACCGGCCAGGCCGGTCGGGTGGAACTGGTAGAACTCCATGTCCTCCAGGGGCAGGCCCTTGCGGAAGACGATGCCCATGCCGTCACCGGTCAGCGTGTGGGCGTTCGACGTGGTCTTGAAGACCTTGCCGAAGCCACCGGTCGCGAACACGACGGACTTGGCCTGGAAGACGTGGATCTCGCCGGTCGCCAGCTCGTACGCGACGGCACCGGTGCAGACCGGGCCGTTCTCCGTCTCGGTGAGGCAGATGTCGAGCACGTAGAACTCGTTGAAGAACTCGATGCCGTGCTTGACGCAGTTCTGGTACAGCGTCTGCAGGATCATGTGACCGGTGCGGTCCGCGGCGTAGCAGGCGCGGCGCACGGCGGCTTCACCGTGGTTGCGCGTGTGACCGCCGAACCGGCGCTGGTCGATCTTGCCCTCGGGCGTGCGGTTGAACGGCAGGCCCATCTTCTCGAGGTCGAGAACGGCGTCGATCGCCTCCTTCGCCATGATCTCGGCGGCGTCCTGGTCGACCAGGTAGTCGCCGCCCTTGATCGTGTCGAAGGTGTGCCACTCCCAGTTGTCCTCCTCGACGTTGGCGAGGGCGGCGCACATGCCGCCCTGGGCCGCGCCGGTGTGGGACCGGGTGGGGTAGAGCTTCGTCAGCACCGCGGTGCGGGCGCGCTGGCCGGACTCGATCGCCGCGCGCATACCGGCACCACCAGCGCCGATGATGACTACGTCGTACTTGTGGAACTGCATTGTGGTGGGCTCCCCGCGCGGGTCAGTTCGAGATGTTCGGGTCGAAGGTGAAGATCACGAACGTGCCGAGCGAGATGATCAGCACCATCGACACGTAGAGCAGCATCTTCAACCAGAACCGGGTGGAGTCCTTGCGCGCGTAGTCGTTGATGACCGTGCGCAGGCCGTTGCCGCCGTGGAGCTGAGCGAGCCACAGCATGGAGAGGTCCCAGAACTGCCAGAACGGGGACGACCAGCGGCCGGCGACGAAGGCGAAGTTGATCTTGTGGACGCCGCCGTCGAGGATGTTCATGATGAACAGGTGGCCCAGGACCAGGACCACGAGCAGCAGGCCGGACAGCCGCATGAACAGCCAGCTGCGGAGCTCGCCGTTGCCGCGGCGGGCCGCGGGGCGGCGCGGCGAGCGGGGCTTGTCGAGTGCGAGAGACATGTCAGTGACCCCCAACCAGGTCGGAGATCGTGCGCTCCATCATGAAGTAGAAGCCGGGGATCATCACGACGACCCAGACGGCCAGCACGACCCAGAGCATGACCCGCTGGTACTTGGCGCCCTTCTCCCAGAAGTCCACCAGCATGACCCGGATGCCGTTGAGCGCGTGGTAGAGCACCGCGCCGACCAGGCCGACCTCGAAGAGGTTCACGACCGGGTTCTTGTAGGTTTCGATCACCGCGTCGTACGCGTTCGGTGACACCCGCACGAGCGCGGTGTCGAGCACGTGGGTGAAGAGGAAGAAGAACGTGAGGACACCGGTGATCCGGTGGGCGACCCAGGACCACATGCCCAGATCACCGCGGTAGAGCGTCCCACCCCCTCGGGTGGTGCCCGACCGCTCGGGTGCGCCTGCGCTGGTCATGCGCCGCGGCCTCCAACGTCAGTGGTGGTGGTCGGCGAAACGGTTCATCCCGACCATGACCGGAAAATCGTAGTCCTGCACGTTGGGACGGACCCAGCAGGCGTACCCGCTCTGTGACTGACGAGACACGCTGTCGATCGGCCAAGCGGTCTTTATCGATACGGAAATGCGGTCCACGCCACAGCTACCGGCGAGTACGCCAGCTGGGCGGTGTGAAGCCGTAGCAGAAGTTTCACAGTTGCCGGACTCTCTTCGGGCCGCACCACTGGGCCGTTGGGACGACGACCAAGGCCCGGAAGCGGCCGAAGCGGACTTTTCCGCCACGCGGCGAACACGGCTGATCACCACTCGTGCGGTCAAAGCGTCGAATGCGTAACCGATAGGGGTCTTTGTAGGTGCTGGCGGCAACGGGGTTGGTTACTAAGAGGTACGGTGCCGCGTCTAGGACCCAACAACGTCGTTGGGGAGGAACCTCAGGGAGGAGACGAGCCGTGCGTCGTCGTATGCGTGGTGTCGCGGTCGCCGCGATCGCGTTGACCAGCGTGATGACTATGGCCGCCTGCGCGAAGGACTCGGGTGGCGGAAGCAACAACTCGAGCGCTGGTACTGGTGCCGCCTGCGAGTTCGCCGCGGCTCCGCCCGCGCCCACCACCTCGAACACCAGCGCCGCCAACGGCGCCAAGGTGGATGCGAGCGCGCTGAAGATCGGTCTGGCCTACGACATCGGTGGCCGTGGCGACGCGTCGTTCAACGACTCCGCCGCCGCCGGTCTGGACAAGGCCATTTCGGACATGGGCGTGAAGAAGGAGAACACGCGCGAGCTGTCCGCCGCCCCGAACGAGGACGAGTCCGCCAAGCAGACCCGGCTGCGCCAGCTGGCCGCCGAGGGCTTCAGCCCGATCATCGGTGTCGGCTTCGCCTACGCCGAGTCGATGAAGCTCGTCGCCGCGGAGTTCCCGAACGTCAAGTTCTCGCTGGTCGACGGCTCCGTCGACGGTGCGGCCAACGTGACGCCGCTGCTGTTCGCCGAGCAGGAGGGTTCCTTCCTCGCCGGTGTCATCGCCGCGTACCAGAGCAAGAAGTGCCACGTGGGCTTCGTCGGCGGCGTCGAGATCCCGCTGATCCAGAAGTTCGAGGCCGGCTACTTCCAGGGTGCGCAGACCGCCGCCCCGAAGATCAAGGTCGAGAAGAAGTACATCACGCCCGCGGGTGACTTCACCGGCTTCCAGGACGCCCCGAAGGGCCAGGAAGCCGCGAAGGGCCAGATCGACAAGGGTGCGGACGTCATCTACCAGGCCGCCGGCGCGTCCGGCAAGGGCATCTTCTCCGCCGCCAAGCAGGCGGGCGTGCTGGCCATCGGCGTCGACTCCGACCAGTACAACCAGGCGACCGTCGCCGACACCAAGGACGTCATCGTGTCGTCCATGCTCAAGCGCGTCGACGTCGCGGTCTACGACTACATCGCCGCCGTCGCGAAGAACGACCTCGCGTCGCTGCCGAAGGTCTTCGACCTGAAGGTCGACGGCGTCGGTTACGCCACGACGGGTGGCAAGATCGACGCGAAGCTGCAGGGCATCCTCGAGGGCTACAAGGCCCAGATCATCGAGGGCAAGATCACGGTCAAGGACAAGCCGTAGTCCGGAAGCCACGAACACCGCCGGGCCCTGTGAGGTTTCGCCCTCACAGGGCCCGGTGCGTGGTAGGAGGAGCACTCGACGATGAGCAGTTCCACGTCCGTCGGCACGGACGAACACCCCGCGGTGGTGCTCACGGGCATCACCAAGCGATTCCCCGGTGTGGTCGCCAACAGCGACGTCCACCTGACCGTCCGCCGCGGCGAGGTGCACGCGCTCTGCGGTGAGAACGGCGCGGGCAAGTCGACCCTGATGAAGATCCTCTACGGCATGCAGCCGCCGGACGAGGGCACCATCGAGGTGAACGGCGAGCAGGTGCGGTTCCGCACCCCGTCCGACGCCATCAAGGCCGGCATCGGCATGGTGCACCAGCACTTCATGCTTGCCGACAACCTCACGGTGCAGGAGAACGTCGTCCTGGGCGCCGAGGCGCTGCACGGCATCGGCAAGAAGGCCCGCGCGCGCATCATCGAGCTCTCCGGCAAGACCGGTCTCAACGTCGACCCCGGCGTGCTCGTCGAGCAGCTCGGTGTCGCCGACCGGCAGCGCGTCGAGATCCTCAAGGTGCTCTACCGCGGCGCCAGGGTGATCATCCTGGACGAGCCGACCGCCGTGCTCGTGCCGCAGGAGGTCAACGAGCTCTTCGACACCGTCCGCGGCATGCAGGAGCAGGGCTACACGTTCCTGTTCATCTCGCACAAGCTCGACGAGGTCCGCGCGATCGCGGACTCCGTCACGGTGATCCGCCGCGGCACGACGGTGGGCAGCGCGGACCCGAAGACGGTGTCGTCGCGCCAGCTCGCGGAGATGATGGTCGGCAGCGAGCTGCCCAGCCCGGAGACCCGCGAGTCCACCGTCACCGACCGGGTCGTGCTGGCGGTCGAGGGCCTGCGGCTGATGACCCCGGACGGCGCGCGGCCGATCCTCGACGACGTCGACATGGTCGTGCGGTCCGGCGAGGTCGTCGGCATCGCGGGCGTCGAGGGCAACGGCCAGACCGAGCTCGTCGAGGCCGTCATGGGCATGCGCAAGGCCGGTGGCGGCACGATCACGTTGCAGGGCAAGGACATCACCAAGCTCGGGACGCTCGCCCGGCGCGAGGCGGGCATCGGCTACGTGCCGGAGGACCGCCACCGCCACGGCCTGCTGCTCACGCAACCCCTCTGGTACAACCGCATCCTCGGCTACCAGACCCGCAAGCCCACCTCCAGGGGCATGTGGCTCGACATCGACGGCGCCAAGAACGACACCGAGCGGATCGTCGCGGACTTCGACGTCCGCACGCCCGGCATCGACGTCCCCGCGGCGGCGCTCTCCGGTGGCAACCAGCAGAAGCTGGTCGTCGGCCGCGAGCTGTCCGGCGACCCGGTGCTGCTGATCGCCTCGCACCCCACCCGCGGTGTGGACGTCGGCGCGCAGGCGTTGATCTGGGACGAGATCAAGCGCGCCCGCGCCGCCGGTCTCGCCGTCCTGCTGATCTCCGCCGACCTGGACGAGCTGATCGGCCTGTCGGACACGATCAAGGTCATGCTGCGCGGCCGCCTGGTGGCCGACGCGGACCCGAACACCGTCACGCCCGAGGACCTCGGCAGCGCGATGACGGGTGCGGGCAGCACGAGTGCCGCGGTGCACGAGACCGCCGCGGTAGAGGAAGGCGAGCACTGATGGGACACCTGCGCGGCAAACTCCTGCCGCCCGCGTTGGCGATCGTCTTCTCGATGCTGTTGTGCGGCGTGGCGCTCGTCATCTCCGGTGCCAACCCGCTCAAGGCGTTCGGCGTGATGGTGACGCAGGTCGGCAAGGGCACGACGTTCGTCGACATCATCAACTCGACGGGCATCTACTACATCGCGGCGCTCGCGGTGGCGATCGGGTTCCAGATGAACCTGTTCAACATCGGTGTCGAGGGCCAGTACCGCGTCGCCGCCGTCATCGCGGCGGTCGTCGGCGGCTCGATCGTGCTGCCGCCCGGCATCCACACGCTGGTGATCATCATCGTCGCCGCGCTCGCCGGTGCCGCCTGGGCCGCGATCCCCGCGATCCTCAAGGTGACGCGCGGCGTCAACGAGGTCATCTCGACGATCATGATGAACGGGCTGGCGATCGGCCTGTCCGCCTACCTGATCCGCCGCGACGTCTTCGGTGAGCTGCGCGGCAACAACATCCGCACCGCCGAGATCCCGGAGTCCGGCTGGATGCCCGGCATCTCGTTCGGCGGCAGCGGCACGATGTTCGGCTTCATCTTCGTGGCCATCGCGCTGGGCGTCGGCTACTGGGTGATGATGAACAAGAC
Organism: Lentzea sp. NPDC037011; assembly: GCF_055607425.1. Lineage (NCBI taxonomy): Bacteria > Bacillati > Actinomycetota > Actinomycetes > Pseudonocardiales > Pseudonocardiaceae > Lentzea > Lentzea sp. NPDC037011. The sequence goes on from NZ_JBVJRT010000001.1 coordinate 940,489, forward strand.
CCGGTTCGGCTTCGAGCTGCGCGCGTCCGGCGAGTCCTCGACCGCCGCGTCCGCCGGTGGCGTCAACGCCAAGAAGATGGTCCTGGTGTCGATGCTGCTCTCGGGCGCCATCGCGGGCCTGATCTCGCTGCCCGAGCTGCTCGGCCGCGACCACACGTTCAGCCTGAACTTCACCGCCGGCATCGGCTTCTCGGGCATCGCGATCGCGCTGCTCGGCCGCAACCACCCCGGTGGCATCGCGTTCGGCGCGCTGCTCTGGGCGTTCCTCGACAAGTCGGGCCTCGCGCTCGACAACGTCGGCGTGCCCAGGGAGATCGTCACCATCATGCAGGGCTCGATCGTCCTGTCGGTCGTCGTCGCCTACGAGGTGGTGCGCCGCTTCGAGCTCGCCGCCGAACAGCGCCGCGTCGGCCGTGAGCTCGGAACCGTTGGAGGTGCCGCGTGATCTCGACGTTGGAGGAGAAGCCGCACATCCCGGCAGCGCCCCGCAAGCGCAGGGTTCCCGGGTGGGCCGTCGGCATGCTCGGCGTCGCCGGTGCGATCGCGCTGCTGTCGATCACGTCGATGCAGACCGGTTTCCCGCAGCTCACCTCGTCCGGCACGACCCAGACGGCGGTCCGCCTGGGCCTGCCGATCCTGCTCGCCGGCCTCGGCGGCCTGTGGGCGGAACGCGCCGGCGTGGTCAACATCGGCCTCGAAGGCATGATGATCATGGGCACCTGGGGCGCGGCGTGGGCCGGCTACCAGTGGGGCCCGTGGGTTGCGGTGCTCGCGGCCGTCGTGTTCGGCGCACTGGGTGGCCTGCTGCACGCGATCGCCACCGTCACGTTCGGCGTCAACCACATCGTTTCCGGTGTGGCGATCAACCTGCTCGGCGCCGGTCTGACGAAGTACCTGTCGACACTGGTGTTCTTCCCGCTGTCGAACAACCCGCGGCAGTCGCCGCCGGTGCAGCCGTTCGACACGTTCTCCGCGGCGGGCCTCGACGACTGGCTCGGCGAGCTGGAGGCCGGTCAGCGCCTGTTCATCTCGGACGTCGCGGGCATCCTGCGCGGCCTCGTCACCGGCGTCTCACCGCTGACGATGCTGGCGATCCTGCTGCTGCCGCTGTCGTACTACCTGCTCTGGCACACCCGCTTCGGCCTGCGCCTGCGCTCGGTCGGCGAGAACCCGCACGCGGCGGACTCGCTGGGCGTGAAGGTGTACTTCCACAAGTACGTCGCCGTGATCGTCTCCGGTGGTCTCGCCGGTCTGGGTGGCGCGGCGCTCGTGCTGAACCCCGGTCAGCTGTCCTACCTGGAGGGCCAGACCGGCGGCCGCGGCTACATCGGCCTCGCCGCGATGATCTTCGGCAACTGGCGGCCCGGTGGCCTGCTCGGTGGTGCGGCGCTGTTCGGCTACGCCGACGGCCTGCAGCTGCGGTCGGGTGGCGACACGGTGCTGGCGCTGGTCTACGGCGTCGTGCTGCTGCTCGGCGTGATCGTGGTGTGGCAGCTCATCCGCCGCAAGTGGTTCTCCGCGGCGGCGGCCATCGTCGTGGCCGTGCTCATGTACCTGCTCTACATCAGCCTCGACGAGATCCCGAGCGAGTTCGTGGCCTACGCGCCGCACATGGTGACGCTGGCCGTGCTCGCCGTCGCCTCGCAACGACTCCGCATGCCGGCGGCCGACGGTGAGGTGTACCGCCGTGGCTGAGGTCGACTGGGACGTGCTGCGGGCACGGGCGGTGGAGGCGGCGCAGTCCGCCTACTGCCCGTACTCGGGGCTGCGGGTCGGTTCCGCGGCGCTGTGCGACGACGGCCGGATCGTGACGGGCTGCAACGTCGAGAACGCCTCGTACGGCGTGGGTCTGTGCGCCGAGTGCGCGATGGCCGGTCAGCTGCAGCTCACGGGTGGCGGCCGGTTCGTCGCCGTGGCCTGCCGGTCCGGTGCCGGTGAGCTGCTGATGCCGTGCGGCCGGTGCCGCCAGGTGCTCTACGAGCTGGGTGGCCGGGACTGCCTGGTGGACACGCCGTCCGGGGTCCTGCCGATGTCGTCGGTGCTGCCGGACGCGTTCGGACCGGAGGACCTGCCATGAGCTTCTCGGCGGTGGACGTCATCCGCGCCAAGCGCGACGGTGCGGCGCTGACGTCCGAGCAGATCGACTGGGTGATCGACGCCTACACGCGCGGCGCGGTCGCCGACGAGCAGATGTCCGCGCTGGCCATGGCGATCTTCCTGAACGGCATGACGCCCGCGGAGACCGCGCGCTGGACGCAGGCGATGATCGCCTCCGGCGAGCGGTTGTCGTTGCACGTCGACCGCCCCACCGTCGACAAGCACTCGACCGGTGGCGTCGGCGACAAGATCACGCTGCCACTGGCACCGCTGGTCGCCGCCTGCGGTGCCGCGGTGCCGCAGCTGTCCGGTCGCGGGCTCGGGCACACCGGCGGGACGCTGGACAAGCTGGAGTCGATCCCCGGGTGGCGGGCCGCACTGTCCACTTCGGAGATCCTCGACCAGCTGTCGTCGGTCGGTGCCGTGGTGTGCGCTGCCACGGAAGGACTTGCTCCCGCCGACCGCAAGCTCTACGCGTTGCGCGACGTCACCGGGACGGTCGAGGCGATCCCGCTGATCGCGTCCTCGATCATGTCGAAGAAGATCGCGGAGGGCGCCGAGTCGCTGGTGCTCGACGTGAAGGTCGGCTCCGGTGCGTTCATGAAGGACCTCGCGTCCGCGCGGGAGCTGGCCTCGGCGCTCGTGTCGATCGGCGTCGAGCACGGCGTGCGGATCTCGGCGCTGCTGACGGACATGTCGGTGCCGCTGGGCCGGGCCGTGGGCAACGCGGTCGAGGTGGCCGAGTCCGTGGACGTGCTGCGCGGTGGCGGTCCGGCCGACGTGGTCGAGCTGACCGTCGCGCTGGCCGCGGAGATGCTGTCGCTGGCCGGGATCTCCGCCGACCCGGCCGCCGTGCTGGCCTCGGGTGCGGCCTACGAGGTGTGGGCGCGGATGATCAGCGCCCAGGGCGGCGACCCGGAGGCCGCTCTGCCGGTGGCCGCGCACAAGCACGTCGTGACGGCACCGGCCGCCGGTGTGCTGTCCACGTTGGACGCCTACGGCGTGGGTGTCGCGGCGTGGCGGCTCGGTGCCGGCCGCGCGCGCAAGGAGGACCCGGTGCAGGCCGGTGCCGGCGTCGTGTGCCTGGCCAAGCCGGGTGACGTCGTGGAGGCCGGTCAGCCGTTGCTGGAGCTGCACACCGACACCCCGGACGCGATCACCGGTGCTCTGCAAGCCCTCGAAGGTGCCTGCAGCGTCACAGACTCCGCGCCGGAACGGTCACCGCTGGTGATCGACACCATCCGCGGCTGACTGACAACCCCGCCCCTGGCTTCCACGGCATCTGCAAGTACCGAGTACTTGCAGATGCCTGGGCCAGCAGGGGGAGGTCAGTTGACGAGGGAGCCGGCCAGGGGGGACCTGTCCTGTTTCCAGAGCACGCACAGGACCTCCTGGCGGCCCGGTGCGGTGGCGTCCTGCCAGGCCTCCCACTCCTCCTGGGTGGGCACGAGGCCGGTGAAGCCGAGCGGCTCCTGGATCTTCGGCTCGACCACCCTGAACTGCTCGGTGCAGTAGTCCTTCGTGAAGTCGGCCAGCCACTTCGTGCCGGGGTACGGCGTCTCCTTGGGCTTGTCCCACAGCGGCGTCGCCGCGGAGAACAGCTGGATTCCGTGCGGTCCGTCGCACGGCACGTTCGTGCGCACCGGCGAGCCCTGCGTGAGGAAGTCCTTCCCGCACTGCGTCCCCGACAGGTTCCACTCGGGCACGTCACCACCACGGCCGAACGTGGCGATGCGGCGGGCCGGCAGCGGGGCGCCCACCGGGAGCTGCGAGGCCTCCGCCCACTCGGTGGAGCTCTGCCCGCTGGGTGCGGAGCCCGTGGTGCCGTCGGGCTTGAAGGCCTGGTAACCGGCGAACGCCGCCCCCGCGAGCACCAGCGCACCGAGCGCGACCGCGCCGGCCACGACGAGCCTGTTCTTGTTGCGCGGCAACGACACCGGCGCCGTACCCTGCACGATCGCGACCAGCATCTGACGTGCCTGGGGTGCGGTCAGGCGCCGCGCGGGGTCGACGGTCAGCAGCCCGCGGATCACCTGGGCCAGCGCGGGTGACGCGCGCCGCAGCACCGGCGGCTCGTTCATGACGGCGTGCAACGTGGACGCCGTGGACGTCCGCTCGAACGGGCTGATGCCCTCGACCGCGTGGGCGATCGTGACGCCGAGTGCCCACAGGTCCGACGCGGGCGAGGCCTCCCAGCCGCTCAGCCGGTCCGGTGACATGTACGCGGGCGACCCGACGATGCCGCCGTTGTGCGTGAGCCGCGGGTCGTCCACGGCCTGCGCGATGCCGAAGTCGGTGAGCTTCACCGTCCCGTCCGGACGCACCATGACGTTGCTGGGCTTCACGTCCCGGTGCACGATCCCGGCCTGGTGCGCGGCCTCCAGCGCCCCCAGCACCTGCAACGCGACCCCGGCCATCCAGGTGGAGTCGCGCGGCCCGTTCCGCTGCACGATGCTCGCGAGGTCGAGCGCGTCGACCAGCTCCATGGCGAGGTAGGTGCGGCCGTCCTCGCGGACGACGTCGTAGACGGTGACGACCGCCGGGTGGTTCAGCCGGCCCGCGGTCCGCGCCTCGCGGAGCATGCGCTCCTCCAGCACGGTGCGTTCCTCGGCGGCGATGCCCTGCGGCGGGTGCAGTTCCTTGAGCGCGACCGCCCGGCCCAGCAGCTGGTCCTGGGCACGCCACACGACACCCATCGCACCTCTGCCGAGCTCGACGAGCAGGGTGTAGCGGTTGGCGACGACTCGCTGTTGCTGCTGCACGGACTTCCCTTCCGGACGCCACCGGCTGCCCTTGTGGTCACCCCCAGCCGGCGCGAGCATAACCACGGCGTGTGTGAGCGCTCTCCCCGTGGGCACGTGCGTCGCACGGCAACCGGTTCACCGCAAACGCGGAACGGCCCCGGAGCGACGTTGCTCCGGGGCCGTTCCTGGTGGGGGTCTCAGGCGCTCAGGCGCCCTCGGCCGCCAGGTCGTCGTCGTCCACGTCCTTGCCGCCGTTGGCCGGCTTCGGGCCGCCGTTCTTGCGGGTGCGGCGCTGCGGGCGGGGCAGGGCGGTGGGCGGCGGGGGAGGCGTGGGCGAGCCGCCGCCGAGGATCAGCTCGGCGAAGGTGGCCATGGCCTCGTCGAGCTGGCCGCCGATGCGCAGTTCCGACTCCTGGTTCGACCGGCGGACCAGGGACTGCAGCGCGTCGGTGTCCGGGCGGGCGCCGACGGTCTCCGCGACCTTGGAGAGGCTCGCGTCGACGGTGCCGCCGAGCTCGGCGATGCGCGCGGCGAAGCCGTCCTCGACCTTGTCGAGGCGGTTGGTCATGGTGTCGAGCTGCGAGGTGACCAGCTCCAGGCGGCGGGCCAGCGCCTCCAGGCGGTCCGCGGAGTCGACCTGGTCGCGGGACTGCTCGATCGCCGCGTACAGCGCGGTGCGGGCCTCGTCGAGCTTGCCGTTGACGACGTCGCGCGTGTCGGCGACGGCGGAGGTGAGCTCCGCGCGGGTCTCGGCGAGCGAGCCGGCCAGCGAGTCGCGGGTCTCCACCACGGCGCCGGCGAGCTCGGAACGGGCCTGCGACAGGGAGCCGGCGAGCGAGTCGCGGGTCTCGGCCAGCGAGGTCGAGATCTGGGTGGTGCGGTCCGCGAGCGAGCCGGCGAGGGAGTCGCGGGACTCGGTGATCGCGGCGGACAGCTCGGCGCGGGCGGCGGCGAGGGTGTCGTGCTGCTCGTCGGCGCGGCCGTGCAGGCCGGAGAACGACTCGGCGAGGATCTTCTGCAGGGCCTCGCGGGTGCCGTCGAGGTGCTCGTGCACGCCCTCGTCGACCTCGTCCAGGCGGCCGCGCAGCGCGGCTTCGAGGGCCTCGATGCGCTCGCGCAGCGGCGTCGTGACAGCGGCGGGGAGCGCCTCGACCTTGCCGTCCTGCTTGTCCAGGTGGCCGTCGAGGTCGTCGATGCGCTTGTGGATGCTGGAGAGCTTGTCCTCCAGGCCGTCCATGCGACCGGCGACGCCCTCGAAGCGGCCGGCGACGCCGTCGAGGCGGCCGTCGAGCTGGGCGAAGGGCTTGGCGAGCTTGTCGACCAGGCCGTCGACCGCGCGGCCGATGTCCTGAACGGCGTTGTCCTGGGCCTCCAGCTTGGCGAGTGCCTCGTCGAGACGTTCCGCGAGCACGCTGACCTCGGTGCGGTCCGGCAGCTCCGACAGGCGCTTGCGGACCGAACCCAGCGACTCCAGAGGCGACATCCGGGCGTGGATCTCGTCCAACGCGTCGAAGATCTGCTGCTGCTCGCTCTCACGGATCTCCGCGGCGCGCGTGAGCATGTTGCGCATCCGATCGAAGGACATCGTGGAGTTGTTGTTCTCTGTCACGGCTGAGTGCCTTCGTCCAAGGGGAGGGGAGACCACGGGAGCCTATCCGCGTCATGGCGTGGCTCCGTACCACCCCCGCCGGAAAAAGGCCGTGCGCGGATGGCTGACTAGCCCGGTCGGGCTAGCGTGCTGGACCGAACGCCAAGTCACTGGCCGCGAGTGGGCGGTAGCGAGAAGTGATGTTCCTACCTTGGGGTGATGTGAGCCTCGCCCTGGTTGCAGAAAGTTGCTGATCACGGATCGGCAACATCTGAGAACGACTCCTGAGCATAGCGCCGCCAAGATCATTTCATCCGGCTCTGAAGCGGCGTGTCGCCTGGAGTAACGTGTAGTGATGTCCACGCCGCTTACCTTGGAGACCATCCGCAGCGCGCCGAAGGTCCTGCTGCACGACCACCTCGACGGTGGCCTCCGCCCGCAGACGGTGATCGAACTCGCCGATGCCACCGGCTACCAGGGCCTGCCCACCACCGACGCGGGCGTCCTGGGCGGCTGGTTCCGCGACAACGCGAACTCCGGGTCCCTCGTGCGCTACCTGGAGGGCTTCGCCCACACGTGCGGGGTCATGCAGGACGAGGCGTCCCTGGTCCGCGTCGCCGCCGAGGCCGTGGAGGACCTCGCGGCCGACGGCGTCGTCTACGCCGAGATCCGCTACGCCCCCGAGCTGAACACCGAGAAGGGCCTCTCGCTGGAGCAGGTCGTCGAGGCCGTCCAGGAGGGCTTCCGGGTCGGGTCCGCCCGCGTCGCCGAGACCGGTCGCAAGATCCGCGTCGGCACGCTGCTGTGCGCCATGCGCCAGAACGAGGGCTGGCTGCGCATCGCCGAGCTCGCCGTCCGCTACCGCGACCTCGGCGTCGTCGGGTTCGACATCGCGGGCCCCGAGGCCGGCTTCCCTCCCACCCGCGGCCTCGACACGTTCGAGTACCTGCGTCAGCAGAACGCGCACTTCACCATCCACGCCGGTGAGGCGTTCGGCCTGCCCTCGATCTGGGAGGCGATCCAGCACTGCGGTGCCGAACGCCTCGGCCACGGGGTGCGGATCGTCGACGACATCAAGGTGTCCGACGGCGACGTCGCCGGCGCCGAGCTGGGCCGCCTGGCCGCGTACGTGCGCGACCGCCGCATCCCGCTGGAGATGTGCCCGACGTCGAACCTGCAGACCGGTGCCGCCCCGACGCTCGCCGAGCACCCGATCGGCCTGCTCGCGAAGCTGCGCTTCCGCGTCACCGTCAACACCGACAACCGCCTGATGAGCGACTGCTCGCTGTCGAGCGAGTTCGCCGCGCTCGCCGAGACGTTCGGCTACGGCTGGGCCGACCTGCAGTGGTTCACGATCAACGCCATGAAGTCGGCGTTCATCGGGTTCGACGAGCGGCTCGCCATCATCAACGAGCTCGTCAAGCCGGGCTACGCGGCGCTCACCGCGCGGTAGTCCATGCGCTCTCGTCGACCGGGCTGAGCGTCCGCAACGGCTCCCACCACGCGCGGTTGGCCGCGTACCAGCGGATGGTGTCCCGGACACCGGCCTCGAAGCCGATCTCCGGGCGCCAGCCCAGCTCGCGGCCGGATCTCCGGGCGCCGGTCCAGTTCGCGGCCGATCACGCGGGAGTCGAGCAGGTAGCGGCGGTCGTGACCGGGCCGGTCCGGCACGACCTGTTCGCGCGACTGCGGCAGCACGTTCCCAGGGAACTGGTTCGGCCCGTAGATGTCGGCGCAGTTGGTGATCGTGACCGGCAGCCCGAACGTCTCGAAGTACGACCGCACCGCGTGGTCGCCGCCTGCCTTGGAGGCGTTGCACGGCGTGCGCGGCCGGTAGGGCGAGTCCCCGTGGAACGCCTCGGTGGCGTCGACGCCGGCCAGCTCGGCCTCGCTCTCCATCGACCCGACCGGGCCGTGGTCGCCGAGCGTGCTGCGGTCGCGGAGGTCGGCGGCGAGCCGCTGCGACGAGGAAGGGGCCGCTCGCATCGCGCGAGCGGCCCCTTCCCCGTGCCGGAACGTCAGTTGACGTTGAGCCGGTCCTCGAACTTGGCCTGCAGCTCGCGGAACGACGCCACCTCCGCGTCGTACGGCGCGGACGGCGCGAGCCGCGTCGGGTCCGGCGCGACCACGAACGACACCAGCCAGCCCAGCGACTCCGAGGTGGCCAGCGCCTCCTTCACGGACTCGTCGCCCGCCCACTCGGCCGCGTCCTCGAACAGCTCGACGGCGAGGTCGAGCTGCTGCGGGTCGAGGGCGTCGGGGCCCTCCTCCATGTCCTCGGCGATGCCGGTGAGCACGTAGACGTTGTCGTCGTCCACCTCGGCGTCGAGCTCGCCCGCGGTGGCCTTGACCTTCACGTCGTTCCAGGTCTCGACCTCGGCCAGGTCGTGGTCGTCGTTCTCGGCGACGAACCGGCTCAGCGCGCGCGACGAGGTGAAGACCTCGATCTTGCCGCGGCGGCCCAGGAAGATCGGGTCGTCGCCGAGGTAGCAGCGCAGCGTGTAGAACTCGCCGGCGGACGTGATGATCTTGATGGGGTCGATGCCGACCTCGGCCCAGAAGCCGGTGGGCTCCGCCTTCTCCTCGTCGCCGTCCTCGGTGACGTCGTCGACCTCGGCGGGCTGGGCGGCTTCGAGCTCCGCGAGCTCCTCCTGCGCGAGGGTGAGCTCCTTCTCCGGCACCTCCGGCGTGTTGACCACGCTGTCGATGGCGTCGAGGACCTCGTCCCACTTCTCCGAGACGACCGAGGACAGCTCGTCCCACAGCTTCGCCCCGTCACGGCCGCTGAACGGCAGCGTGCCCTGCGGCAGCAGCGAGAAGCCCTCCGCGGAGTCGAGCACCTCGTGGATCTTCTCGAGGTCGCAGACGTCCGCGAGCGACCGGACGATCGCGATCACGTCCGCGAGCTCGCCGATGGTCCAGGTGTCCGGGTCCTCCGCGACCAGCTCGGGCACGCCCACCAGGTCGAACTGGTGGTTGTCGTCCGGCGAGAGGTCCGCGATGCCGAGCTTCGGCACGATCGGCCACGCCGGGTGGTCGGTGAGGTCGTGTTCGCCCGCGGTGCGCACGAAGGCGGCGAGGTGCGCGGCGTCGGGGAAGACGAACAGGTCCTCCTCGTCACCGAGGAAGGCCTCCCACTCCTCACCCTCCTCACGCCACCGGGGTGCCCACAGCGTGACCACGTCACCCTGCGTCAGCCCCAGCTCGATGGGGACGATGTCCTGCGCCATCACTGACCTCCCGGTCATGCCTGCCGAATGCCGTGGGCGAGCCTAACGGTGCTGATCACCGGCGCCCAAAGGGGTTCTCGAAGAAGGCGTCCTCGTCCGGGTCGTCGACGAGGGGCGTCCTCGGCTGCCTGGGCGCAACCGCCTCAGGAGCTGCAACGACCGGGGGCACCACCGGGTTCCACGTCGCGCGGAACGGCGAGTCGCCGGCGATCGCCTCGACGTTGATGGCCATGCCGTCGCCCAGCGCCAGCGCCATCCTGTTGAAGCTCGTCTGCACGGCCGCGTTCGTCGCGAGCCGCGCGGTCTCGGTGGCGACCTGGCCGACCGCCCGCGCACCCCGGCTCAGCAGCGCGGGGTGCAGGTGCAGGGCCCTGAGCTCACCGCTCGCCGTCGCCGTGGCGGTGCACAGGCCGCTCGGGTGCTCGACGGTCTCCGCGGTCATCGCGAGGTCGCGCTGGAGCTGCTCGACGGCCCGCATGCGTTCCTCGTTCACCGCAGCCACCCCTGCTGCTGCTCGTCGTCGTGGCCGCGTTCGAAGCCCATCGCGTTCAGCTCCCGCGGGTCGACGACCCGTTCCAGCGTCTCGTGCAGCCGCGAGCCGGCGCTGAGCCGGGCCTTCTCGGCGACGCGCACGATCTCGGCGGCCAGCCCGTGCGGACCCATCCGCAGCGCGGCGGCGCTCACCGAGATCTCCAGCGGCGGACCACCCGGTGTCCCGACCACCGTCACCGCGCCGTCCGGCGAGGACGCCCGTCCCGTGACGGGACCACTGCGCGTGACGTGTTCCGACACCGCCTGCCCGACATCGCGCACCTTCCGAGCGGCGCGCTCGACGTCGTCGTCCACCTGATCACCCCCTACTGCGACAGTGTGCCGCATGATCCTGCGTTCGGTCGCGTTGTTCGCGCTCGCCGCCCTGCTGGAGATCGGCGGTGCCTGGCTGGTCTGGCAGGGCGTCCGGGAGGACCGCGGCTGGTTGTGGATCGGCGGCGGGGTGATCGCGCTCGGCGTGTACGGCTTCGTCGCCACGCTGCAGCCGGACGCGAACTTCGGCCGCATCCTCGCGGCCTACGGCGGTGTGTTCGTGGCCGGGTCGCTGGCCTGGGGCATGGTGCTCGACGGGTACCGGCCGGACCGCTACGACGTCACCGGCGCGCTGATCTGCCTGGTGGGCGTGGCCGTGATCATGTACGCGCCTCGCTAACGTTCCGGGCGTGACGAACCCGAGCGACGTTGTCCTGGCGCTGCTGCGCGCCACCGAGACCCTCGACGAGAACGCCGTCGTGCGGCACATGGGCGACGAGGTGGTGTGGCGGAACATGCCGTTCCCGCCCGCTCGCGGCAAGAGGACGGTCGCCCGGCACCTGCGGCTGATGAACAGGGCCGTCACCGGCGTCGAGGTCCGCGTCCACCACATCGCGGCCAACGGCAACGTCGTGCTCACGCAACGGACCGACGTCGTCCGGCGCGGCGGGTTCGAGGCGGCGTTCTGGGTGTGCGGCACGTTCGTCGTGAAAGACGGCAAGGTCGTGCTGTGGCGCGACCACTACGACCACGCGTACGTCGCGGGCGCCTTCCTGAAGGGCCTGGCCAAGCTCGGCCTCGGCGCCCTCAGGAAGACGCTGTCCGGTCAGCCCGTCGGGCGGTAGAACCCGTAGAACGACATGCCGGAGTTCGTCGTGCGGATCGGCTGCACCTGCACGGGGTCACCGGCCTCGACCATCTGGCCGTTGCCGATCACCATCGCGACGTGGCCGTCCCACACCACGAGGTCGCCGGGCAGCACCTGGCCCGGCGGCACCGAGGCGCCCATCGCCTGGTCGCAGGCGGGCCGCGGGATGTCGAAGCCCGCGCCCTTGTAGGCCCACTGCGTCAGGCCGGAGCAGTCGGTGCCCTGCGGCGGGTTCGCGCCGCCCCACACGTACGGCGTGCCCAGCGCGGACAGCGCGTTGCGCACGGCCATCGCCGCGGTCTCGTTCGGCGCCTCGGCGCTGCTGCCGTCGGGCAGGTTCACGCCGACGCCGTCGCCGGGCTGCGGCGGGATCGCGACCGGCAGCCGCGGGCCGGAACCACCGCCACCACCACCGTTGCCGCCGCCCCCACCGCCGCCGCCTCCGCCACCACCGCTGCCGGAGCCACCGCCGCCGCCACCGCTCGAACCGCCGGAGCCGTTGCCGTTGCCGGACGGAGCGGCCTCCTGCTTCGGGGAGTCGGAGACGCCCGACGTCGAGGTCGAGCCGTCGTCACCGCCCAGCGGCTCGCCGAGCTTGCCGAGAGCGCCGGTGTCGGGTTTCTGCATGCCGTTCAGCTGGCCGACGAGCTGGGTGAGCTGCTCGCGGACCTTCTGCAGCTCGGCCGTGGTCTTCGCCTGGTAACCGCTGGCCATCCCGGCCAGGTCGGCGAGCGCGGCCAGCACGACGCCGGGGCCCGCGACGAGGCTGGCGGCCACCGCGGCGGCGAGCCGCGGGGTGGCCTTGGCGGTGAACTCGTCGATGAGGCCCTGGATCGCGGTGCGACCGCCGGTCACGGCCGAGACACCGGCCGAGGCCACCCCCTTCACCGTCGAGGCGTTCTGCACGAGCACGTTCGTGGCCGCGGCGAACGTCGCCACGCGGCCGGTGAACGCGTTGGCCTTGTCGCCGGACCACGTGTTCAGCACCGCGGTGGACGCCGAGCTGTGCCGGCCGCCGAGGTCGGCGAGCGCGGTCTGGGCGCGGTCGAACGCGTCACCGGCCCGCTGGGCACCGCCGGTGTCGCCGTCCAGCTTCGCCAGGTCCTGCTTCATGGGCGCGATGAACTGGCCCAGCAGCCCCTCGACGCTCACGTGCGGGCCGCCTTGTTCAGCGCGGCGGCGTTCGCGTCTTCCTGCGCGATGTAGGCCTCGCGGGCCTTGGTGACGGCGGTGCCGAGCCCGGACAGCCCCGTGGACGCCGCTTTCAGCGCGTCCAGCTGCACCTGCGCGGCCTGCTGGAAGGCCGCGCTGAGCCCGACCTCGTCGCCGATCTTGCCGAAGCAGTCGCCGGGCAGCGCGGTGGTGCCGCTCAACGTGCCGGTGCCGACCGTGCCGATCTCGTTCGCCAATCCGCTGACCGCCGACGCATATCCGGTCAATGCGTCGAGATCGACCTTGAGACCCTGTTCTGCCATCTGAAGCCGCTTCCCCCGGTGTGACCTGTTCGCGTTGATCCTGCCCCGATGAGCGGTACCTCGCCCGTCGTTCCGCCAAGATCATGGAACAGTGGGTGTCATCGAGCACTGGAACCGGATCCTGGCATGGCTGGCGGAACACGCTCCCGCTACCCGAGCCGTGCTCCGTCCGAGGTACGACGCACTGCCTGAGCTGAGGGTTCCCGACGACCTGCAGCTGTGGTGGAGCGTCTACGGCGGAACGGACCCCGACCTCTTCGCCGAGATCCTGCCGCCCTTTTACACACCGCTGGGTGCTGAACGGGCTTTTGTGCTGAGGGAAACCCACGTCAAGAAGCTGGCGGATTCTTCGGAAGCGGGTTCGCCGACGATCGGATTCCACTCGGAATGGCTTCCGATCGCGTTCGACGGCACCGGTGACGTGCTCGCCGTCGACCTCCGTCCCGGCGTGCTGCGCGGCTGCGTGGTCGAGTGGGACAAGGACCGCAACGAGATGTCCAAGCCGGAGTGGACGTCGATCGTCGAGATGTTCGACCAGGTCGCCACGGCACTGGAGACGCGCAGCGCGATCGGGCACTGCACGGCCGAGGTCAACTCCGCTGGTGAGCTGGGCTGGCGGACCAGCTGACCCGGTCGGCGACGCCGGTCCAGACCTTCACCGCGGCCACCGCGCAGAGCCACCCGAGCGCGGTGCCGGTGGTGTTGGCGACCAGGTCGTCCACGTCGAAGATCCGGTTCGCCCACAGGAGCTGCGAACCCTCGATGACGAGCGAGACGCCGCAGCCGATGAGCGCCGTCTGGCCGATGGTGCGCTTGCCCCAGAACATCAGCATCGCGCCGAGGGGCACGAACAGCAGCACGTTCAACGTCATCTGGTCGAAGGCGATCCGCCCGTCGCGGAGCGTGTCGGCGACCCACTGGAACGGGACCAGCTGCACGGACTGGCGCGGCGGCACCGTCTGCAGCGGCAGGAACGTCGCGGCGAACAGCATGCTCGCGTAGCCGGTGACGAGCGCGCTGCGCCAGGTGAGCTGGCGGAAGAACAGCTGCGGCGCAATGAAGACCACGGAGAGGAAAAGGCCCCACTGGATGCTGGCGAGCTGTGCATTCGTCATGAATCCAAAGTAGGAAAACGGCCCTCCGCGCACATCGCGCTGAGGGCCAGTTCCCGCCTCGTACTTCCGGCCGAGTGCTACTCCGCCGCGTAATCCCGCGGGCTGATGCCGCGTAGTACCGGGCCGCACGCCAACGCCGCTACCAGCGCGACCACCACTCCGACGGCGACCGGTGCCACCACCCACGGCGTGAGCGGCATTTCCCCGTGACCCACCAGTCCGCGCGCCAGGACGAGCAGTCCGAGACCCACGGCGATTCCCGCCCCGCACGCCGCGATGGTGACGGCGAACACGGGAAGAACCACTTCCCGGCGCAATGCGCGACCCAGCACGCGAATCGGCGTTCCGGCCGCTGTCAACGCGCCGAAGGTGCGCCTGCGGTCGATCACCGAACCGGCCGCCGCCACCGCCGCGCCGATGCCGCCGAGCACCGCCGCGATCGACAGGCCGATGACCGTGGCGCGCCGGAGGTCCTCCATCAGCGTGTCGCCGTAGAGGCCGCGCTGCTCACCGTCCGCGAGCCGCGCGCCGGGCAACGTGCCGACCAGTGCCGTGTGCACGACCTCGCGGTTCTCCGCCGTGGTCGGCACGCCGACCATCGACACCCGGCCCGCCAGCTGGGGCAGCACCTCCGGGTCGATCACCGCGAAGATCCGGCCGGCACCGGTGAACGCCCGCGTCTCGTACCGCCGCGGCAGCGGCACGGTGACCTCGTCACCCGGCCCGGCGGTGCGGAACCGGTCCCCCCGCAGCTCCTCGGGGGCGTAGACGGCCGGGCCCGGCCGGCAGTCCAGGCCGGTGAGGACCGTCGCGACCTCCGCGCACCTGCCGACGACGACGTAGTGGCCGGAGCGGCCCTCCTCGCCGTCGCTCACGAACCCGTCGAGCATCGGCACGACCGGCGCCGAGGTGGCCGCGCGCAGCGGTCCGAGGTCGCTCGACACCTGCTCGGCGACGATCGCGCCCCCCTGCCACGTCGCGTCGCGGAACGGCACCTGGCTCTCCAGGCCGGGCAGCATCGTCAGCGCCATCGAGCCGGTGAACACCGCTATCACCACGCCTGCCGAGCCGCGGAACGCCGCCACCGGGTCACCGGCGAGCCTGCGCCCGGCGAGCAACGTCGACGGCGTGCGCCACCGGCCCACGAAGAACCGGCCGACCTGCGCCGTGAGCACCGGACCGGCCAGCACCAGCGCCAGCGCCACCGCGCCGAGCCCGAGCAGCACCACGGTGAACTGGCTGTCGCCACCGGCCTGCTGCGCGTAGACGATGCCGAGGAAGAACACGCCCAGCGCGACGGCGATCGACACCAGCCGCCACGACCGCACCCGCCGCTGCTCCTCTGCGGCCAGCGGACGGTTCACCACGCGGCGCAGCCCCATGATCGCGGCCGCGATGACCAGCACCGGTGCCAGCAGGGCCACCGCGGCGACCACCGCGGTCGAGGGCACGAAGTCGCCGGGGTACCAGGTCCCGCCCTCCCACGGGATCTTCGCGGTCAGGTGGCTGAACGGCTGGGCCGCCAGCACGCCGAGCACGCTGCCGACGACGGCACCGACCGCGGTCTCCACGGCCGTCATCACGACGACCTGCCCCGGTGTCGCACCGGCCAGCCGGAGCGCGGCGAGGCGCCGTTCCCGTTTCGCCGCCGTCAGCCGCGCGGCCGAGGCGACCAGCACCAGGCACGGCACCACCAGCACGACCAGGCCGACGCGGGTGAGCAGGTAGAGCATGCCGTGGTGGTCGTCGCGGTAGGAGCCCGCCGCGTTGCGCAGCGCGTCGGTGCTGAACCCGTTCACGCCCGCGCGTCCGACGACGGCGACGAGCTCACCGGGGTGCTTGAGCGCCTCCGGCCCCAGCACGCCGGCGACCGTGCCGGGGAAGCGGTTGCCGAGCTCCTCGGCCGGGTGCGCGCGCACCAGGTCGGCCAGCGCGGGGGACAGCAGGACCTCGCCGGCCTCCGGGAACCTGCCGAGACCGGCGGCGACCGGCACGTCACCCGGCTCGTTGCGGGAGACCTCGAACCGCTCGACGAGCTGCCCGCGGAACGAGTCGGTGGTGTGGTCGACCGCGATCCGGGTGCCCTGGTTCACCGCGTCCCGCCACGCGGTGCGGTCGGCGCGCGCCTGCAGTCCGTTCGGTGCGGCGACGAGCCACAGCACCAGCGACACCGCGATCATCACGCCGAGCGCGACCAGCACGGTGGCGACCTGGCTGCGGCGGTCCCTGCGCAGCACCGCGAGCGCGATCCTCATGCCGGCACCTGACCGCGGTTCGGAACGGCGATGCGGCCGTCCTGGATGTCGACGACCCGGTGGGCCCGGTCGGCGATCGCCTTGTCGTGCGTGACGATCACGACAGCGGCGTTCGTCTCCCGCGCGGCCTGCAGCAGCGCGGTCATCATCTCCTGCCCGGTGCGGGTGTCGAGGGCACCGGTCGGCTCGTCCGCGAACACCACCCGCGGCCGGTGCGCCAGCGCCCGTGCGATCGCGACCCGCTGCGCCTGGCCGCCGGACAGCTCACCGGGCCGCCGCTGCTCCATGCCCTGCAGGCCCAGCCGCGCGAGCCACAGCCGGGCCGCGCCGAGCGACTCCTCGCGCGAGCGCCCGCCGAGCAGCATCGGCAGCGCGGCGTTCTCCTCGGCCGTGAGCTCGGCGACGAGCATGCCGGACTGGAACACGAACCCGAACGCCGTGCGCCGCAGCTCGCTGCGCCCCGTCTCGCTCAGCTCCCCGATCGCGCGCCCGTCGAGGAACACGTCACCGCCGTCGGCCCGCAGGATTCCGGACAGCACGTGCAGCAGGGTCGTCTTGCCGGAACCGGACGGGCCGACCACGGCCAGCACGTCACCTGGCGAGATGTCGATGTCCACCCCGGCGAGCGCGTGCACGTCGCCGTAGGTCTTGACGAGGCCACGAGCGGCCAGAACCGAATTCATGGTGCTGACGGTGCCGGGTCCGCGCCGGGGAAACCTCAGCCTTGACGACACACCGGATCAGCCGGATGACCGAGGCCGGAACGGTTCGGTGGTCCTACCGTTGTCTCCCGTGGACAGTCATCGGGGCCAATGGCCGATCGCCGCCGGGCTCGCGCTGCTGATGCTCGCCGAGCTCATCTTCATGTCGGGGCCGACGAGCTCGCAGGCCCTGGTGTGGCTGCTCAGCGTGCCGCCCTGCATCGCGGCGGTGGCGTCGTTCAGGTCCCGCGCCTTCACCATCCCGGTGACCGTGGCGTCGATCTTCGTGGCGTCGTTCGTGGTCCGGCTGTTCGACGTGAACCTGCCGACGGTCCTCAGCCCGCTCACCGTGGCCGAGACCGCCGCCTGCCTGGTGCTCACCGCCGTGGTCGTGCGCGAGGAACCCCGCCGCTCCGCCACCTGGTCGGTCGGCTCGCTGATGGCCGTGAGCGTGTTCGCCGCGATCATCCGCGACAACTGGCTCGCGTCCTACAACTACAACGAGGTCCTCGGCTCCCTCGTCCTCGGCTTCCTCGCCGTCGGCACCGGCCTGTACTTCCGCGCCCGCGACTCCGAGAGCGGCCGCCTGATCGCCGCCGCCGTCACCGACGCGCAGAAGGAGGAGCGCATCGTCCTGGCCCGCGAGCTGCACGACGTCGTCGCCCACCACGTCACCGGCATGCTCATCCAGGCCCAGGCGGCGCTGGAGGTCTCCGACGACGACCCGCGCGCCGCCCACCGCCTGCTGCCCGGCATCGTCCGCAGCGGCACGGAGGCCCTCGGCGCGATGCGCCGCCTGGTCGGCACCCTGCGCCAGGGCGAGAACGACGTGGCCACCACCGACCTCGCCGCCGACGTGATCGCCACCGTCGAACGCACCCGCGAGCTCGGCTTCACCACCCGCCTGCGCATGGACCTGCCCGAGGTCGTGCCCCCGGAGCTGGGCCGCTCGGTGCTGCGCCTGGTCCAGGAGTCCCTGACGAACGTGCACAAGCACGCCGAGTCCCCGACCGCGGTCGACGTCGACATCTCCCGCACCCCCGCGGGAGCACTGCGCGTGGTGGTCGCCGACGACGGCCGCCCCGGCGAGCTGAACCAGGGTGGGTACGGTCTGGTGGGCATGCGTGAACGCGTCGACCTGCTCGGCGGCCTGTTCTCCGCCGGCCCGCGCGAGAACGGCTGGCAGGTGCTCGCGGAACTGCCACTGGAAGGAACCAAGTGATCTCGGTCCTCATCGCCGACGACCAGGAGATGGTCCGCGTCGGGTTTCGGATGATCCTGGAGAAGCAGCCCGACATCACCGTCGTCGCCGACGTGCCCGACGGCGTGACCGCGGTGACCGCCGCCAGGGAACTCCAGCCGGACGTGGCGCTGCTGGACATCCGCATGCCCGGTCTCGACGGGCTGGAGGTCACCAAGAAGCTGTCCGTGACCTCGACCAAGGTCGTCGTGGTGACGACCTTCGACCTGGACGAGTACGTGCACACGGCTCTGGAGAACGGCGCTTCGGGATTCTTGACCAAGGACGCCGGGCCCGCGCTGCTGGTGGAGGCCGTGCGGGCGGCAGCCGCCGGGAACGCGCTGATCTCGCCGCAGGTGACCGTGCGGATGCTGGAGCACTTCGCGCGGCCCGCGTCGCGGCCGGACCTCGGGCTGCTCACGGCTCGGGAGCAGGACGTGGTGCGGGAGGTCGCCCGCGGGCTGTCGAACCAGGAGATCGCCGGGGCGTTGTACCTGTCGTTGTCGACGGTGAAGACGCACCTGGCGTCGGTGCAGACGAAGTTGAACGTGAAGAACCGGGTGGGGATCGCTTCGTGGGCCTGGCGGGCGGGGCTGGTGAACTCGTGACCGAACAGCCTGAGACCGAGTTCCCGCGTGCCATCGGCAAAGTCGCCACCCGTGAGCTGGCCGCCCACGGCTACACCACGTTCGACTCCCTCACCGAGGTCTCCGCGAAGACCCTGCTGAGCATCCACGGCGTCGGCCCGAAGGCGGTCCGCATCCTCGGCGAGGAGCTGGCGGCGCAGGGCAAGACCTACGCCGCCGGCTGAGGTCTCACACCCCCATCGGGTGCCAGACCGTCTTCGTCTCCAGGTACGCCCGCAACCGGGACAGGTCCGGCTCGCGGGTGAAGTCCTCGTCGGGCCGGATGCGCAGGACCCGCTTCACCGTTCCCGCGGCCGACCGTTCCAGGTCCGCGCGCAGCGACTCGGGGGCGCCGGTCAGGTCCAGGGCGTTCACGTCCGCGTGCGAGGCGAGCCACGGGGCGATCTCCGCCGTGTGGCCGGTGATGATGTTGACGACGCCGCCGGGCAGGTCGCTGGTGGCCATCACCTCGGACAGCGTGATCGCCGGGAGCGGGCGGTCCTGCGAGGTGATGACGACGCAGGTGTTGCCGGAGGCGATCACCGGGGCGATGACCGAGATCAGGCCCAGCAGGGACGACTGCTGGGGGGCCAGTACGGCCACCACGCCGGTCGGTTCCGGGGTGCTGAACGAGAAGTACGGGCCGGCGACCGGGTTCGAGGAGCCCAGGACCGCGGCGATCTTGTCCGTCCAGCCCGCGTACCAGACCCAGCGGTCGATGGCGGTGTCCACGAGGGACTGGGCCTTCTTCACCGCGACGCCCTCGGAGACAGCGACCTCGGTGGTGAACTGCTCGCGGCGGCCCTCCAGGACCTCGGCCACCCGGTACAGGACCTGGCCGCGGTTGTAGGCCGTGGCGCCGGACCAGGGGCCGAACGCCTTGCGGGCCGCGGTCACGGCGTCGCGGGCGTCCTTGCGGGAGCCGTGGGCGGCGTTGGCGAGGAAGGCGCCCTTGGTGTCGGTCACCGGGTAGGAGCGGCCCGACTCGGAACGCGGGAAGGCGCCGCCGATGTAGAGCTTGTAGGTCTTCGCGACCGAGATGCGATCAGACATCGAGGTAGGCCTCCAGACCGGTGCGGCCGCCCTCGCGGCCGAAGCCCGACTCCTGGTAGCCGCCGAACGGGGCGGTGGGGTCGAAGCGGTTGAACGTGTTGGACCACACCACGCCGGCGCGCATCTTCGACGCCATCCAGAGGATGCGCGAGCCCTTCTCGGTCCACACGCCGGCCGACAGGCCGTACGGGGTGTTGTTGGCCTTGGCCACGGCCTCTTCCGGGGTGCGGAAGGTCAGGACCGACAGCACCGGGCCGAAGATCTCCTCACGGGCGATGCGCATCGCCTGCGAGACGTTGGAGAACACCGTCGGGGCGAAGTAGAAGCCCTTGTCCGGCAACGGGCACGAGGAGGTCCAGCGGACCGCGCCCTCGGCCTCGCCCGACTCGGTCAGCTCCTGGATCTTCGTGAGCTGCTCGCGGGAGTTGATCGCGCCGACGTCGGTGTTCTTGTCGAGCGGGTCGCCGACGCGCAGCGTGGACACGCGGGCGTGCAGCTTCTCCAACAGCTCGTCGGCGACGGACTCCTGCACGAGCAGGCGGGAACCGGCGCAGCAGACGTGGCCCTGGTTGAAGAAGATGCCGTTGACGATGCCCTCGACGGCCTGGTCGAGCGGGGCGTCGTCGAACACGATGTTCGCCGCCTTGCCGCCGAGCTCCAGGGTGAGCTTCTTCGCCGTGCCGGCCAGGTTGCCCTGGATGATCTTGCCGACCTCGGTCGAGCCGGTGAAGGCGACCTTGTTCACGTCCGGGTGCTCGACGAGGGTCGCGCCCACGTCACCGGCACCGGGGAGGATGTTGACGACGCCCGGCGGCAGCTCGCACTGCTGGATGATCTCGGCGAGCACCAGCGCGGTCAGCGGGGTGGTCTCGGCGGGCTTCAGCACCACGGTGTTGCCGCAGGCCAGGGCCGGGGCGATCTTCCACGCGGCCATCAGCAGCGGGAAGTTCCACGGGATGACCTGACCGGCCACGCCCAGCGGGCGCGGGTCGGGGCCGTAGCCCGCGTACGAGAGCTTGTCCGCCCAGCCCGCGTGGTAGAAGAAGTGCGCGGCGGCCGTGGGGACGTCGACGTCGCGCGACTCCCTGATCGGCTTGCCGTTGTCCAGCGACTCCAGCACCGCGAGCTCACGGCCGCGTTCCTGGATCTGGCGCGCGATCCGGTAGATGTACTTGGCGCGCTCGGCACCGGGCATCTTCGACCACACGCGGTCGTAGGCGCGGCGTGCGGCCGTCACCGCGGTGTCCACATCGGACTTCGACGCGGTGGAGACCTCGGCCAGCACCTCCTCGGTGCCGGGGTTGATGCTCTTGAGCGGTTCGCCGGAGCCCTCGACGAACTCGCCGTCGACGAACATCCGGTAGTTCGGCTTGAGGTTCGCGATGGCCCGCGACTCGGGCGCGGGGGCGTATTCCCACATGTGTCAGTCCACCGTCACGTAGTCCGGGCCGCTGTAGTGGCCGTCCAACTGGGTCCGCCGCTGCATGAGCAGGTCGTTCAGCAACGTCGACGCGCCGAACCGGAAGAGGTGCGGGTCGAGCCACTCGGGCCCGGCCACCTCGTTCACGGCCACCAGGTACTTGATCGCGTCCTTGGTCGTGCGGATGCCACCGGCGGGCTTGACCCCGCGCAGCTCGCCGGTCTGGGTCTTCCAGTCCCGCACCGCCTGCAGCATCACGTGCGTGACCGGCAGCGTCGCCGCGGGCTGCACCTTGCCGGTCGAGGTCTTGATGAAGTCGCCGCCGGCGAGCAACGCGAGCCACGAGGCGCGGCGGACGTTGTCGTAGGTCACCAGCTCACCGGTCTCCAGGATGACCTTGAGGTGCGCGTCCCCGCAGGCCTCCTTGACCTTGACGATCTCCTCGAACACCAGCCCGTAGCGGCCGGAGAGGAACGCGCCGCGGTCGATCACCATGTCGACCTCGGCGGCGCCCTGCTCGACGGCGAACCGGGTGTCGGCGAGCTTGACGTCGATCGTGCTGCGGCCGCTCGGGAACGCCGTCGCGACGCTGGCGACGCCGATCCCGCTGCCCTGCAACCCGTCGACGGCCGTCTTCACCATGTCCGGGTACACGCAGACGGCGGCGACCTGCGGCACGTCCGGCCGCTCCGGGTCGGGCCTGCGGGCCTTCGCGGCGAGCGAGCGGACCTTGCCGGGGGTGTCGGCGCCTTCGAGCGTGGTCAGGTCCACCATGCTGATCGCCAGGTCGATGGCGTGCAGCTTGCTGGCCTTCTTGATGCTCCGCGTGCCGAGGCCCGCGGCTCGTTGCTCGACGCCGACCTGGTCGACGCCGGGAAGGCCGTGCAGGAAGCGCCGCAGCGACGATTCGTCGCGCACGGCGTCCGCCAGGGCCGACGGCAGTGTCGTAGGAGCAGCCATGGTCCGGAGTCTAGGCGGAATGGGACGCCCGTCCTAAGTGAGCGGGTTCGCGCAGGTCAGCGCCGTTTGCGGCAGCCTCGGGCCCGCTGTCGGGGCCGATGTCAGTCCAGGAGCTCGCGCAAGATCTTGGACTTCTTCTTCTTGGGCCCCTTGACCTCGACCCCGCCCATGATCGCGAGCCCGGTGACCCGCACGGTCGGCGCGCCGGGGATGTACCGGCGGCTCGGCGCCTTGTCCTCGAACCCGCCCAGGAGCCCGAACCCGTCGACCTTCACGTTGATGTCGTCGGGCACGCGCACCTCGACCCCGCCCCAGAACGCGAAGACGCTGATCGTGACCTCCTGCTCGGCGAACCGCGCGTGGGTCAGGTCGAGCTCGACGCCACCCATGACGGCCACGGCGTTGTGCAGCCGCGGCACCACCCAGTCGCCCTTGCGGTTGACGCCGGACCAGAACGCCACCGACACGGCACTGCCGGGCTCACCGCCGACGCGGTGGTCGACAGCGGAGTGGTGCTGCGGTCCCACCGCGGGCTGCGGCAGCCCGTTGAGCACCAGGTCGGCGGTGATGGGAGCGAGCTCACCGTAGGTCTTGGCGGCGTAGACGGCGGTCAGCCGCTCGTCCAGCTCGTGGATGTCGAGGCGCCCCTCAGCGGTCGCCTCGTGCAGCACCTGCGCGATCCGTTCCCGGTCCGCGTCCGAGGCGCGCAGGTGACTCTGGTCAGCCGGTACCAGCTCGTCGCTCACCCGATCGAGTCTAGAACCCTCACTTGCGGTTCGGTGCGTACTTGACCGTGATCGCGAAAGCCGCGACCAGGAGCAGCGCGAGACCGCACGCGAGGGCCGGCTCGTGCAGCCACAGCCGCGGCAACGCGCCGATGAGCACCCCGAGGGTGACCGACACGACCAGGATGAGCAGCGGCGACTCACACCGCTGCCGGACGGGCTTCTGCTCGATCATCACCGTTCACACCTCCGCGTCTTGTCTGGACTCCAAGAACTTCGGAGGTGCGGAGCGGGTTCTTGACTCCCGGAACGGGTGGGGCAGGACCCTGATCAGGTGGTCCGCCGGTCGCTCTCCTCGACGGGGCGGGCGAGGCGGGCGGGCGGACGAGGTGGGCGGGGCAGGAGCTCAGGCGCTCGGCCGGCGCACCGGCAGACCGGCGGACCGGTAGACCGCGTCGATCACCGCCATGTTCCGCACCGCGTCGTCCGCCGTCGTCGGGAACGGCTTGCCGTGCAGGACCGCGTCGGTGAACGCGTCGAGCTGGTGGGCGTAGGTGGAGCGGCGGCCGAACGTCTCCACCGAGCGCCTGTCCTTGAGCCGCAACGACAAGCGGTGGGCGAGCTGCGGGCCGAGCGGGTTGAGCACGGTCAGCACGCCGTCCTCGCCGACGGCCCTCATCGACAGCTTGAGGACGGTGGCCGACCACAGCGAGGCGTGCACGGAACCCGTGTGGCCGGAGGGGAAGCGCAGGGTCGCGCGCATCGCCCGGTCGATCGCCGGGGCGCGCAGCAGGGCGTGGGCGGAGCGGACCGCGGGCTCCTCGCCGCCGAGCAGGCGGGCCATGTGCACTGCGTAGCAGCCGGCGTCCATCATCGCGCCGCCCGCGAGCGCGTAGTCGTAGCGGATGTCGGAGAACACCGGCAGCGGGAAGCAGACGGAGGCCTCGACGTGGCGCAGCGGGCCCAGTGCACCGGACCGCACGATCTCGGCGGCGCGCTGGGCCAGCGGGTGGTAGCGGTAGTGGAAGGCCTCCATCACCACCAGGCCGGAGGCCTCGGCGGCGGCCGCGACGGTGGCGGCTTCGGCGGCGTTGGCCGTGAAGGGCTTCTCGCACAGCACGTGCTTGCCGGCTTCGAGGGCGGCCAGGGTCCAGCGGCCGTGCAGGCCGTTGGGCAGCGGGTTGTAGACGGCGTCCACGGCCGGGTCGGCGAGCAGGGCCTCGTAGGAACCGTGCACGCGGGCGATGCCGTGCCGGTCGGCGAACGCCTGCGCGCGGTCGGTGGAACGAGCCGCCACGGCGACCACCTCGGCGGCGGTCGAGGAGCGGGCGGGGCGGATGACAGCGGTCGGCGCGATCCTGGCCGCGCCCAGCACTCCGATGCGCACGTGGTCCGTCACGCGGCTGACCCTACACCCGCCGAGTTAACGGTGTTCACGACGGCGGCCTGGTCCACTCTGGACACCTTGCCGGGTTCGCCCAGCGGTTACGGTGTCGGGCATGGACGTCCTCGTCGTCGATCACCCGCTCGCCAAGGCGAGACTCACCACCATGCGCGACGCGCGCACGGACAACGCGGCGTTCCGCGCGGCGTTGCACGAACTGACCGTCATGCTGGTCTACGAAGCGATGCGGGAGGCGCCGCTGAAGGAGGACCGCACGCACACGCCGGTCGCGCGGACCACCGGCTTCAGGCTCGCGAACCCGCCGCTGCTCGTGCCGGTCCTGCGGGCCGGGCTGGGCATGGCCGACCAGGCGCACAAGCTGATCCCCGACGCGCAGATGGGGTTCGTGGGGCTCGCGCGCGACGAGGAGACGTTGCAGCCGACGCCGTACATGGAGTCGCTGCCGGAGGACCTCGCCGGGCGGCCGGTGCTCGTGCTCGACCCGATGCTCGCGACCGGTGGCTCGATGGCCTACACGATCCGGCTGCTGACCCAGCGCGGCGCGACGGACGTGACGGCGGTGTGCGTGCTCGCGGCTCCCGAGGGCATCAACCACCTCGAGGACTCGAACCTGCCGGTGCGCCTCGTCACGGCGTCGGTGGACGAGCGGCTGAACGACTCCGGCTTCATCGTGCCCGGCCTGGGCGACGCCGGTGACCGTCTGTACGGGGCGGTTTAGGACATACCTCCGATCGGACGTAGCAATGGTCTAGACCTCAGGCCTATCGTGCTGTGGACCGCATCGCCGCTGCCGCGATCTGACTGAGGAGTCACATGTCCAGACGGAGATGGGGTGTCGCCGCACTCGCGGTCGGCGCCCTGTCCGCGTCGCTGGCTTCCGCGCCCGCGAACGCCGACGTCGAGACCAACGGGCACCACGGGTACTCGAAGACCCGCACGGTCGGGTACTTCATCCAGTGGGGCGTGTACGACCGGAACTTCCGGGTCAAGAACCTCGTGGACAGCGGGGCCGCGGCCCGGCTCACGCACCTGAACTACGCGTTCGGGTTCCTCGACGAGTCGGGCAAGTGCGTCAGCGCCGACCCGTGGGCGGACTGGCAGATGCCCCACACCGCCGAGCAGTCGGTGAGCGGCAAGGCCGACGAGGCCGGTCAGGTGCTCATGGGCAACCTGAACCAGCTCAAGCAGCTCAAGGCCAAGTACCCCGGGTTGAGGGTGAACATCTCCCTGGGCGGCTGGACGGGGTCGCGGTACTTCTCCAACGCCGCGCTGACCCCCGAGTCGCGCGCCGCGCACGTCAAGTCGTGCACCGACATGTGGATCAAGGGCAACCTGCCGGGGCTGCCGGCGGGCGCCGCGAAGGGCGTCTTCGACGGCGTCGACCTCGACTGGGAGTGGCCGGCGAGCGAGGGCAACCCGACGCCGCCGAACGTCGTGCGCCCCGAGGACAAGCAGAACTTCACCAAGCTGCTCGCCGAGTACCGCAAGCAGATGGGCTGGAACCGCGACCTCACCGCGTTCCTGCCGGCCGACCCCAGGCAGGTCGACCGGGGCTTCGAGGTCGCGAAGGTGTTCTGCTACCTCACCTTCGGCACCTTGCAGGGCTACGACTACCACGGTGCGTGGGACGCGGCGGCGAACCAGCAGTCCGCGCTGCGCGTGCCCAAGGGCGACCCGTCGGAGTTCGAGTTCAGCTCCGAGGTGACGGTGAACGCGTGGCTCTCGCGCGGTGCCCCGCGCTCCAAGGCCGTGCTCGGCGTGCCGTTCTACGGCCGCGGCTGGGACGGCGTCGCACCCGGCACCCGCAACGGCCTGTTCGGCACCGGTGTGCCCGCGCCCGCCAAGTACGAGAACGGTTACGAGGACTTCCACCGCATCAAGGCGAAGCTCTCCGAACCCGGCAACACCTACAAGGTCCACCGCGACGAGCGCGCGGGCTTCGCGTGGATCTACGACGGCAAGACGTGGTGGACCTACGACGACGCGACCGAGATGAAGCGCAAGGCCCGCTTCATCAACGACCGCCGCCTCGGCGGCGCGATGATCTGGTCGCTCGACGGTGACACCGCGAACGGCGAGCTGATCAAGGCGCTGGACGGCGCCCTCAGGTAGACGCCGCACCACAGGCGAACTGTCCCGTTGGGACAGTTCAGCGGGTCCGGGGAGGTTTCGCGGCGGCCGCCTCCCCGGATTCCGTCATTTCCGCGACGGGATCACTTCCGCGACGGGGTCTCCGCCAGCCAGCCGCGGCCGTGCGCGCGCAACGCCAGTTCGTACGTGGCGGCGGCGTCCACTCCGCGCGGCAGGTTCCCGTTGAGCTCCAGGCTCACCAGCCCGTGCGCGATGCCCCACATCGACATCGCGATCTGCTCGGGGTCCTCGTCCCGGTAGACGCCCAGCTCGATCGCCCGCCGCACCGCGTTGCGCACCGGCGCGAACGTCCGGCCGGCCGCGCGGCTCATCTCCTTCGTCGGCTCGACGACCTTGGAGTACAGCACCGAGTAGAACCGCGGGTCCGCGAGCGCGCCGCGCCGGTAGGCGAGACCGATCTGCAGCAGGTCCTCCGCCGGGTCGTCGGTGGTCGGCACCGCGGCCAGGTTCGCCCCGAACCGGCTGAACGCCTCGTCGTGGAGCGCTTCCAGCAACGCCGGCTTCCCGCCGAAGAGGGAATAGACGGCGGTGGTGGAGGTGTTGACGTCGGTGGCGATCCTGCGCAGGCTCACCGCGTCGGGTCCCCTGGTGCTGAGCAGCTCGCCCGCCCGCTCGAGCAGACGCCGGCGCAGTGCGTCGTCGTGGGTCTTGGGCCTGGGCATCACGCAATCCTAATGGCCCCTGGCCTGAGTGGTATCACATTGGTACCGTGCCGGGAATGGCGATGACCTTGCGGTTGACCGAGGAGGAGAACCTGCGGCTCGCGGAGCTCGCGGCGGCCGAGGGGCGCTCCAAGCAGGAGGTCGTGCGGTTGGCGATCGCGGATCGTTACCAGCGCATGCAGCAGGAGGAGAAGCTGGGCGAGGTCCTCGGGAGGGTGCTGCCCAAGTACCGAGGTCTTTTGGATAGGCTCGGATCTTCCTGAAACTGTCGGACGTCTGTGATCAACTGGGTGCTGTGATCTCCTACCTCGACGCCGGGGACCTCTTGGTGCTGGCCACGGCTGTGACCGGTGGTGACCTCGTCGTGAGGGACATCGGGCTGCTGGACACGGCGGCGTACCGCCCCCGAGCGACTGTGCTCGGCGTGGAGGCGTACGACACGCTGTGGCTGAAGTCGTCCGCACTCCTCGACTCGATCGTCCGCACCCGCCCTCTCGTCGAGGGCAACTGGCGGCTCGGCTGGGTCGCCGCCGTCACGATGTGCGACATCAACGGCTACTGGATCGACGCCGACGAGGACGACGCGCTCGACCTCGTCCGCGCCCTCGGCCGGGACAAGATCGACGTGGCCGAGATGGCGGGCCACCTCCAGGCGTGGGGGCTGCCCAAGGATTCCGCTTGACCTAGAGTGCACTCCAGGTCTTAGCGTCGATTTCGTGAGTTACTCGATAGCCCAGGCCGCGCAGCGCAGCGGGTTGTCCATCGACACCCTGCGCTACTACGAACGAATCGGGCTCGTCGACCCGCCCGCCCGCGACTCGGGTGGCCGCCGCGTCTACTCGGAGGAAGACCTCGGCTGGCTGGCCTTCGTGACCCGCCTGCGCACCACCGGCATGCCGATCCGCATGATGCGCGAGTTCGCGCAGCTCAGGCACCGCGGCGAGCACACGGCGGGCCGCCGCAAGCAGATCCTCGTGGAACACCGCACCGACGTCCGCGCCCGCATCGCGGAGCTGCAGTCGTGCCTCGAGGTGCTGGACTACAAGATCGACCACTACGCCGTGGTCGAGAGCGATTTGGAGGCGACGGCGTGACCCGTCAGCTCGGTTCACTGGAGGTCGGGCCGCAGGGGCTCGGCTGCATGGGGATGTCGGAGTTCTACGGTGCCGGCGACGACACCGAGTCGATCGCGGTGATCCACCGGGCCCTGGAGCTCGGCGTGACGCTGATCGACACGGCCGACATGTACGGCCCGCACACCAACGAGGAACTGGTCGGCCGCGCGATCGCCGGCCACAGGGACTCGGTGGTGCTGGCCACGAAGTTCGGCATCGTCCGCGACGGCGACCGCCGCGGCGTGCGGGGCGACCGCGCCTACGTGCGGCAGGCGGTCGAGGGGTCGCTGAAGCGGCTCGGGGTCGACGTGATCGACCTCTACTACCTGCACCGCGTGCCCTCGGACACGCCCATCGAGGAGACCGTCGGGGCGATGGGCGAGCTGGTGGCCGAGGGCAAGGTCCGCCACCTGGGCCTGTCCGAGGCCGGCGCCGAGACGCTGCGCCGCGCCCACGCCGTCCACCCGATCACGGCGCTGCAGAGCGAGTGGTCGCTGTGGTCGCGCGACATCGAGGCGGAGATCGTGCCCACCGCACGCGAGCTCGGCATCGGCCTGGTGCCGTACTCGCCGCTCGGCCGCGGCGTGCTGACCGGCCGGTTCGCCTCCTCCGCCGACTTCGCCGAGGGCGACTTCCGCGCCGCGAACCCGCGGTTCTCCGGCGCGAACCTCGACGCGAACCTGAAGATGGTCGCCGACCTGCGCGCCCTGGCCGACGAACGCGGCGTCACCGCGGGCCAGCTCGCGCTGGCGTGGGTGCAGCACCGCGGGTCCGACGTCGTGCCGATCCCCGGCACCAAGCGGCTGAAGTACCTGGAGGAGAACGTCGCGGCGGCCGCCCTGGAGCTGTCCGAGGCCGACCTAGCCGCGATCGAGGCCGCCGTTCCGGCGTCCGCGGTGGCCGGCGACCGGTACCCGGACATGAGCTCGATCGGCCGTTAGAACACCTGTTCGAATCCATCCCCAGGGTTGTCCACAGGGTGGGGACAAGTGGCTGTGGACAACTCTGGGGTCATGTGGACAACTGAGCCGCGACGGTGGCCCCGAGCTCCCAGCACGCCTCCAGGTCGGCCTTGCCCGGCTCGCCCGTGACGACCACGTGCTGGGCCGCCTTCACCCAGTCCAGGCCGGTCGTGGCGGTCTCCACGCTCCTGACCGCACCGGTCGTGTCGTTGTTGCCGTGCACATAAAGCCCGAACGGGCGACCGCGCGTGGAGTCCAGGCACGGGTAGTAAACGGTGTCGAAGAAGTGCTTCAGCGCACCGCTCATGTAGCCCAGGTTCGCGGGCGTGCCCAGCAGGTAGCCGTCCGCTTCCAGGACATCCACAGCGGTTGTGGACAACGCGGCTCGGCGCACCACTTCGACGCCCTCCACCTCGGGGGTGGTGGCGCCGGAGACGACCGCCTCGAACATCGCCTGCAGGGCGGGCGAGGGCGTGTGGTGGACGATCAGCAGCCTCATGGCGGTCAAAGCTATAGCCACTCGCCGTCGGGGTCGGTTGGCTCCGCGGTGTCCACTCCGATGGCCTGGAGCTGTTCGGTCGTCACGACCGTTCCGTCGTCCGGCTTGGCCAGTGCGAGGATCTCCACCGTGAGGTCGACGAGCCGTTCCTGCGTCCGCTCGTGCAGGGTGGCCAGCTCGACGCACCTGTCCATGACGTCCGTGCCTTCGAACCGCTTGACCAGCAGGCCGCCCTCCAGCACGCCGGAGAGCGGGTGGCGGTTGCCGCGGTAGGAGTACGCCACGCTGCGGAAGAAGAACTTCAGCAGCTGGTCGTCGTTCAGGTCGAAGCCGAAGAGCTGCTTCAGGCCGCGCAGCAGTTGCCGGTGGTAGGTCTTCATGCGGGCGTACAGCGACTCGGGGTCCACCTCGTGGTGCTCCGGCACCGGATACGCCTCGAGGTAGGCCAGGGCCAGGTCACGCCGGGTGTACTCCATGCGCGGCAAGATAGATGACCATGACCCGTGCCAGCTACGACATTGTTGCGGCCAGCTACGCCCGGCTCCTCTCCGACGCCCACGACGGCCGCCCGTTCGACGCCGCGATCACGCGCGCCTTCGCCGAGCTGGCTGCGGGACGGGTCGGTGACCTCGGCTGCGGCACCGGCCGCATCACCCAGCACCTGCACGAGCTGGGCCTGGACGTGTTCGGCGTCGACCTCTCCGACGGCATGCTCGCCCAGGCCAAGCAGCACCACCCGCACCTCGACTTCCGGCAGGGCGACATCACGGCGCTCGACCTGGCGGACGAGAGCCTCGGCGGCGCGGTCGTCTGGTACTCCACGGTGCACATGCCGGCGCAGGACGTGCCGTGGCGGGAGTTCCACCGCGTGCTCAAGCCCGGCGGATACCTGTTGCACGCGTTCAAAGCGGGTGACGAGAAACGGCACCTCGACCACGCGTACGGCCACGATGTGGATTTGGACGTCTACTGGCACGACGTCGACGAGACCGTGCGCAACGCCACCGCGGCCGGGTTCAACGAAGTGGCCAGGCTCGTGCGTCAGAGGGGTGTGGACGAGGCAGGGCCGCAGGCGTTCCTGGTGTTGCAACGCAACCCCGCGGCCGGGAAGACGTCCTAGAAGGTGTACACAGGAGGGACCATGAAGACCACCGCCCTATTGACCACGAGTCCTCGACAGCGTCGCATCACCTGGGGTTTCGGCCTCGCGATCGGCATCGGGATGATCGGGATCGGGCCCCTCTTCGCGTCGCTGTGGCCGGGGTTCGACCACAGCCCGTGGGACGTCAACACGATGTTGCTCGGACTCGGCGTGGGGCTCTGCTCGGTTGCCTACATCTTCGGCCGGATCGCGGTCGCGGCCGTGACGGAGGGACGCCGCACCGCGGTCGCCCCGCCGACCAGGAGGGCCTACTGGGTGGCCGGCGGGGGTTTCGCCCTCGCGGTGCTGTGCCTGCTGATCGCTCTCGCCGGCTGACGCCGGGAGCTAGCTGACCAGCGCTGTCACCCGTTCCCGCAGCTCAGCCAACCGCGTCCGCGCCGCCGCACGGGCGGACTCCAGTCCGTCCGTGACCGGCTCGACGACCTCCAGGTACGCCTTGAGCTTCGGTTCGGTGCCGGACGGCCGCACGATCACCCGCACGCCGGGGGCCGTCCACCGCAGCACGTCCGCGCCGGGCAGCAGGTCCTCGGACGTGAAGTCCGCCGGCGGTTCGGCGCGCAGCCGGGCCATCGTCGCGCCGATCAGCGACAGGTCGGTGTAGCGCAACGACACCTGGTCGGTCAGGTGCAGGCCGTGGTCCAGCGCGAGCTGGTCCAGCGCGTCGAGCAACGTCCGCCCGGCCGCCTTCAGGCCCGCCGCCAGGTCCGCGGCGACGACCGCGGCCGAGATGCCGTCCTTGTCCGCCACGAACTCCGGGTCGACGCAGTTGCCCAGCGCCTCCTCGTAGGCGAACACCAGGCCGTCACCGGCACGCGCGAGCCACTTGAAGCCCGTCAACGTCTCCGCGTACCGCGCGCCGTGCGCCTCGGCGATCGACTTCAGCAGCGACGACGACACGATCGTCGTGGCCACCAACGGGTCCGCACTCTCCACAGTGGACAGCACGAGCGAGCCGAGCAGCACGCCCGTCTCGTCGCCGCGCAGCATCCGCCACGCCGACCCGTCCCGCACGCCCAGCGCACAGCGGTCGGCGTCCGGGTCCAGCGCGATGGCGAGGTCGGCGTCCACCGAGTCCGCGAGCGCGAGCAGCTCGTCCGCGGCACCGGGTTCCTCGGGGTTCGGGAACACCACCGTCGGGAAGTCCGGGTCCGGCACGGCCTGCGACCGCACCACGTGCACGTCGGTGAAACCCGCGCGCCGCAACGCTTCCACGGCGAACTGGCCGCCGACGCCGTGCATCGGCGTCAACGCGATCTTCAACGTCCGCGCGGTGCCGCTGGGCAGCGACGCGACCCGGTCCAGGTAGGCGTCGACGTCCGCGTCCGGCACGACCGAGTACGTCGAGGCGCGCGGCACCGACACCGCGGCGGGCACCGCCTCGATCGCCCGCTCGATCTCCGCGTCCGACGGCGGCACGATCTGCGAACCGCCGGCCAGGTACAGCTTGTAGCCGTTGTCCGCGGGCGGGTTGTGCGACGCGGTGATCTGGATGCCCGCCACCGCACCGTGCGCTCGCACCAGGAAGGCGAGCACCGGCGTCGGCAGCGGACCGGGCAGCACCCGCACGTCGAAGCCCGCGGCCGCCATGACCTCGGCGGCGGCGACGGCGAACTCCTCGGACCCGTGGCGCGCGTCCCTGCCGACGAAGACGAGCCCCGCAGCGCCGGACGCGCCGGACGCCTTCAGCCAGGCGGCCAGACCGGCCGTCGTGCGGACCACGGTGGCCACGTTCATGCCGTTCGTGCCCGCCCGCACCGGGCCGCGCAGCCCGGCCGTGCCGAACGTCAACGGCCCCGCCATGCGGTCGGCGAGGTCCTCGCGCGCCGCGGCGTCACCGCCCATCGCCCGCGCCAGCACCCCCTGCAGCTCCTCACGGGTGGCCGCGGAGGGGTCGTCGGCGATCCACCGGAACGTCGCGTCGCGCAGTGCCGGCGTCAGGCTCATGCGCGGTCCACCAGCTCGCGCAGCAGCGTGCCCATGCGCTCGGCCGCGGCGGCACCGGCGTCCAGCACCTCCTGGTGGTTCAGCGGCTCACCGGTGATGCCCGCGGCGAGGTTCGTGACCAGCGACAACCCGAACACCTCGACGCCCTCTGCCCGCGCGGCGATCGCCTCGTGCACGGTCGACATGCCCACCAGGTCGGCACCCAGGGTGCGCAGCATGCGGATCTCGGCCGGCGTCTCGAAGTGCGGACCGGGCAGCCCCGCGTACACGCCCTCCTCCAGCGACGGGTCGATCTCCTTCGCGACCTCGCGCAGCCGCGGCGAGTACAGGTCCGTGAGGTCCACGAACCGCGCGCCGACCAGCGGCGACAGCGCGGTCAGGTTGAGGTGGTCGGAGATCAGCACCGGCTGCCCGACGGACATGCCCTGGCGCAGGCCACCGGCGGCGTTGGTCAGCACGACCGTCCGCACGCCCGCGGCGGCGACGGTGCGCACGCCGTGGACGACCTTCTGCACGCCCTTGCCCTCGTAGCCGTGGGTGCGGCCGAGGACGACGAGAACCTTCTTGCCGCCCACCTCGACGGACCGGATGGTGCCGCCGTGGCCGAGCGCGGTCGGCGCCTCGAACCCGGTCAGCTCCCCGACGGGGATCTCCGCGACCGGCTCGCCGATCACGTCGGCGGCGGGTCGCCAGCCGGATCCGAGCACGATCGCGATGTCGTGCTTCGCCACGCCGGTGCGGTCCTGGATCTCTTCCGCGGCCTTGCCGGCCAGCTCTTCTGGAGTCACCGCGAGAGCTTAAACCGGGGCGAATGTCGATGCGATCGCGTCGAAGAGGCGCTCCCGTGCCGCGTCCTCCTGTTCGGTCGGGACGGTGACCTCGACCACCCACAGGTCGGTGCCGTGGGGGAGCACGCGGGAGAAGTGCGAGCGCCGCAGCCCGGTCGCCTCGTCGCCCTCCACGGTCCGGTAGACGAACTGGATGCCGTCCTCCGACCGCGGCCCTGCGAGGTTGGGCGTCGGCACCTTCTCGCCGCCGTAGAACCGCGTCGCCCACCGCGCCTGCACGGCCGCCACGTACTCGGCGATCCGGCGCTTCGGGTAGAAGTCGGGGAACCGCTGCACCGCCACCTCGTACGCGCCGGGCGGCGACACGAAGTGCACCACCGCCGAGGCCGGCACGCGCTGGTCGGCCGCGCGCTGCTCCGCGTACTTCGTCCAGCTCTTGTCCACCTTCAGGGTGAACTTGCCGCCCTGGTCGCCGATCGCGGTCACCGCGTCCTCGGTGCGCTGCTCGAACGTCGGCGAGGCCGGCAGCGTCGGCAGCGTCGGCGCGCTCTGCTGGGCCGGCGGCAGCAGCGGCGCCCCGGCCACGAGCCGCGTCAGCGCGAACCCGCCGCCCGAGCCCACCAGGAACAGCAGGACCGCCGCGACCAGCACCAACGTCCTGCCCACCGGCGTGCGTTCCGGCGCCGTCGACCGCGTGACCAGGAACGGCAACGGCCCCGGATCGGCGGCCAGCGGCGCGTCCGGCTCGATCCTCGGCTTCGGCCGCACGATCACCGGCGGCGTGCGCGGCGCACGCGCCTCGAACGCGTCCGTGCCCGGTTCCGGCAGCAGCGGGTACACCTTGCGCCGCACGTCGACCAGCGACATCCGCTGGTCCGGGTCCTTCTGCATCAGCCCGCTGATCACCGGCGCCAGCCGCCCGGCGCCCGCGGGCACCGGCACGTCGCCGTGGATGACCGCGTTGATCGTCTGCATGACGTTGCGGCCCACGTACGGCGGCTCACCGGCCATCGCCGCCCACACCGTGGCGCCCAGCGACCACCGGTCGGCCGCCGCGGACACGTCACCGCCCTGCGCCACCTCGGGCGCGATGTAGGCGGGCGTGCCGAGGGTGATGCCGCGGGCGGTCATGGTGGCCTCGGCGACGTTGCGCGCGATGCCGAAGTCCGTCAGCTTCACCCGCCCGTCGTCGGCGATCAGGACGTTGCCCGGTTTGACGTCGCGGTGCGTGATCCCGACCCGGTGCGCGGACTCCAGCGCCGCCGCGACCGCGTCCAGCACCGCCGCGCCCTGCTTCTCGGTGAGGCAGCCCTGTTCCTTCAGCACCTCGCCGAGGCTGCGCGAGGGCACCAGCTCCATCACCACGTACGGGTCGCCGTCGTGCTGGACCACGTCGTAGAGCGTCACCAGGTTCGGGTGCGACAGCGCGGCGACCGCGCGCGCCTCCCGCATCGTGCGCTCGCGCAGCTGGGCGGCTTCGGCGTCGGGCATGCCGGGCGTGTGCAGGATGCCCTTCACGGCCACCTGCCGCCCGAGCACCTCGTCGTGGGCGGCCCAGACCGTGCCCATGGAACCCTGGCCGAGCAGGTGCAGCAGCCGGTACCTAGCCGCGATCAAGCGCTCCTGGTCGTCCACCGGTCCATTGTTCCTGAGACACTTGCTGCATCGTTAACGGCGGTGAACCTCACATAGCCGAGCGCGTACCGGTCGGTGACACTGCAACGCATGATGGAGTTGGCCTTGCCCGCCGAATTCCGCCCGAACGAGTTCCCCGCGGCGTCGCGGGAACAGTGGCGTGACCTGGTCGACGCCGTGCTGAGCAAGACCGGCGCCAGTTTCGACTCCCTGGTCACCCAGACCTACGACGGCTTCTCCCTCCAGCCGCTCTACACCGCGGACGACGCGCTCGGCACCCCCTACGCGCTCGCGCCGGTCAAGCAGGGCTGGGACGTCCGCCAGCGCCACGCCGTGCCCGACCCGGTCGCGCTGATGAACGACCTCGAAGGCGGCGTCACGTCGCTGTGGCTCGCCGTGCCCGCCTCCTCGCTGGAGCGCCTGCTCGACGGCGTCTACCTCGACCTCGCACCGGTCGTGCTCGACGGTGACGTCGAGGCGGCGCGGACGATGCTGCGGATCTACGACCAGGCGCCGCTGCTGGCCGCCGACGTGCGCGGCAACCTGGCCCTGGTGCCGTCGGCGGACACCTTGCCGGTGATCCGGGACGCCGTGTCGCGGTTCCCCGGCCTGCGGACGGTCGTGGTGGACGCGTTGCCGTTCCACGACGCGGGCGGGTCGGACGCGGAGGAGCTGGGTGCGTCGCTGGCCTTGGCCGTGTCGTACCTGCGTGCTCTGGTTTCCGGTGGTCTGTCGGTCGAGTCGGCGTTCGCGCAGTTGGAGTTCCGTTTCGCGGCCACGGCGGACCAGTTCGCGACGATCGCGAAGCTGCGTGCGGCGCGCCGGTTGTGGGCGCGGGTGGCTGAGGTGTCGGGCGTGGACGTGCCGCAGGTGCAGCACGCGGTGACGTCGTCGGCGATGATGACGCGCCGTGATCCGTGGGTGAACATGCTGCGCACCACCGTCGCCACCCTGGCGGCCGGTCTGGGCGGTGCCGACGCGGTGACGGTGCAGCCGTTCGACGCGGCGATCGGGCTGCCGGACGAGTTCGCGCGCCGGGTCGCGCGCAACACGCAGAACCTGCTGTTGGAGGAGTCGCACCTCGGCGCGGTGATCGACCCGGCGGCGGGGTCCTGGTACGTGGAGCAGCTGACCGAGTCGCTTGCGGTGGCGGCGTGGGCGTGGTTCCAGGAGCTCGAACGGGCCGGTGGGCTGCCGGGTGCCTCTGCGCTGGTCGCCTCGCGGATCGCGGGGACGTGGGCGCGGCGGTCGGCCCGGCTGGCGGACCGCAGCGATCCGATCACGGGGGTCAGCGAGTTCCCGGACCTGGCCGAGAAGCCCGTGGTCCGCCCGCCCCACGCACCCGCGCCTGCCTCGGCCTCCCCGGTGTCTGTGACCCCGCCCTTCGGAATCGATACCGACTCGCAGGCCCCCAGGGGGGACGCACCCCCCATCCCGATCATCTCAGGCGGGTCTGACAGTTTCGGGCTGCCGCGGGTGCGTTATGCACAGGCTTTTGAGGAGCTGCGCGACCTCGCCGACGCTCAGCCCGAACGCCCCGTGGTCTTCCTCGCCACCCTGGGCCCGGTCGCCGCCCACACCGCACGCGCCACGTTCGCCGCCAACCTCTTCAACGCCGGCGGTTTCGCCACCCCGAGCGCGGGCCCGACGAAGACCGCCGACGAGGTCGCGGACAGGTTCACGGCCTCGGGCGCCAAGATCGCGGTCGTGTGCGGCAGCGACTCCAGCTACGCCGAACTGGCCGTCGACACCGTCGAAGCGCTGCGGAAAGCGGGCGCGGCTCGGGTGCTCCTGGCAGGCAAGAAGACCGATGCCGACGTCGACGGCCGCGTGTACGCGGGCTGTCCGGCGCTGGAGATCTTGAACAGCACCTACGACTTCCTGGGAGTGCAGCGATGATCCCCGACTTCGCGGACGTCGACCTCGGCTCGCTCCCGTCGGCGAAGTACGAGACCGATCTGCCCGTGTGGGAGACGCCGGAGGGCATCGCGGTCAAGCCGGTGTACGGGCCGCAGGACCTCGACGGTCTCGACTTCCTGCGGACCTATCCCGGTGTCGCGCCGTTCCTGCGCGGCCCGTATCCGACGATGTATGTCAACCAGCCGTGGACGGTGCGTCAGTACGCGGGGTTCTCGACGGCGGAGGAGTCGAACGCCTTCTACCGGCGCAACCTCGCGGCCGGGCAGAAGGGCCTGTCGGTCGCGTTCGACCTGGCCACGCACCGCGGGTACGACTCGGATCACCCGCGGGTCGCCGGTGACGTCGGCATGGCCGGTGTCGCGATCGACTCGATCTACGACATGCGCACCCTGTTCGACGGCATCCCGCTCGACCGGATGTCGGTGTCGATGACGATGAACGGCGCGGTGCTGCCGATCCTGGCGCTGTTCGTGGTGGCCGCGGAAGAGCAGGGGGTGCGGCCGGAGCAGC